>DASVRR010000161.1:0-2454 GCA_036388515.1 Chthoniobacteraceae bacterium
AGTCCCCTCGCCCGCTCCGAGATCGGCGATGGTGAGCTCCGGAACCAGCGTGAACAGGAGATGCGCGACGCCGTCCCAGGTTCTTCCCGGGCAATAAGCGCGGCCAAACTTGCCGGCGAGTTGGTTGAAGTATTCCCGGGCGCGATCGCTGCGCTTCCGGAGCGCGACCTTGAGCGCCGCTTGATCGCGCGCGGCTTCGGGAAGTTCCTCCGCACTGGCCTGGATCAGCGGACGCAGCCGGACCAAAACCGGGTCGTTCGTCAGCGCGTAATAGATGTTCTTCCCCGCCCGGCGATCCTGCACCAGCCCGGCCTGGCGGAGTTGGGCGAGATGACTCGAGATCCGCGACTGGCCCATCCCGAGCACGTCCTGGATTTCAACCACCGAAAGCTCCTCATGCCCGAGCAAAAGCAACAGGCGCAGCCGCGTTTCGTCCGCAAGAAGGCGAAGCGATTTGACGATGGACGGCATGGTTTTCCGGAAGTGGAGGTCACGCCAGCCCGGCGGAAGAAGCGGCTAGAGCGTGTCCCGCGCGGCCACATCCGCGGTGATGCTGAGGCTGAAAACCTGCGGGCCCGTCGTGAACGGATATTTCTGTTTCGCCACGGTGAGCGAACCGATTTTGGGCGCGCGAATCACAAAGCTGTCTCCGGCGCCCACGGTCCCGGAGACCTGACCTGCGATCACGATCTTCGCGATGCTCCCCGTCGCGTTCACCCCAACTGCCGGATCGTCGTTGGTGCCGAAGATGTCGTCCGCGCCATTGTCAGTGGCAAAGGTGAAGCGACTCGCGATCCACGCGCCATTGACGGTGAGGCTTTTTACCTGAGCGTCGGCTTCGGTGATCGCGATCTCCGCCCACTCGGCGTTGCGGGTGACGAGCAGCGATTGCAGCTCATCGGCAAAGATCTTCACGGTGTTGAGCTCATTGCCGCGGATCGCGCCGCCGATCACCACTTTCCCCAAGCCGAGCAAGCCCTGGATTTGCTCGGTGGTGGAGCCGTCTTCCCCGCTGGCAATGACGTCGCCTTTGATCAGCAGGTTGTTGATGAATCCCGCCGCGATGAAGCCTTGGTTCGAGAGATCGCCGCGCGACTCGAGGTTTCCTCCGATCACGACCTTCTGCAGGATTGTCTCCAAAGTGCCGTCGATGCCGCCTGCCGAGAGGCTTCCGGTCCCGCCGATGATGTTGCCCTTCACCGTCAGGCTCTGGACGGTTCCCGCGCCGAGATCGATCATTCCAGTGCTCGTGCCGATTCCGGCAATCAGGTCGCCGCCGACGAAAATGGTTTTCGCGGTCAACAACGTCAACGCGCCGGAACCAGCCGAGCCGGAGCCGACGATGTCGCCAAGAACCTTGACGCTTCCGGCGGCCCCGACGACGCGGACTTCTCCCGCACCAGCGCCCCCGAAAAGCCCATCCGCACTTCCGAGCAGCGAGCCATTCACCTGAAGGCTCGCGAGCGTCCCGGCGATCGTTAGCTGGCTGCGATCGACCCCGTAGGCGTCGGTGCCGCCGATCACATCGCCTTTGATGAGGACCTTGCCCGCATTGCCCGCGATGTCGATTTGCCCGACGGGGTCATTGCCACCGTCCGACGGGCCGACGAGAGATCCGCCCACGGTGAGGCTCGTGACATCGCCGAGAACTCGCAGCTTGCCACTGCCGGAGCCAGTCCCCGAAATCAGATGCCCGCCGATGCTGATGATGCCTGCGTCTCCGGTGATGGTGATGGAGTTGGCGGAGTTGCCGCCCTCGAGATTGCCCGCGATGGAGAGAACCCCGGTGGTTCCATTGATGTTCAAGGTTGCGCCGACGACGTCTTCCTTAACGCTGATCTTCCCCACGGAACCCTCGAGGCTGCTGAACGTCGAATCGCCCGTTGCCATTCCGTAACGGCCCAGTGATTGGACGGTCAGGCTCTTCACCGCGAGGGTGCCCGCTCCTGCGCCAGCCGCGATGCGGCCAAGATCTCCTTCCACCACGACGGTGCCCAGCGACCCGGAGCTGTCCAACTCACCCACTGCCACCAAGCCATCGCCGCCAAATTGCGCACTCCGCGTCGCGGTGATGGAAACATTCGCTCCCGCGAAGACCGCGTCGCTCAGGTGGAGGGCGCGGAGTTGCAGCCCCACGCCGGTCGCGGAAAGCTCTTGCGCGTTCTCTAGCGCCGCGGCCAGAGCGGCCGAGGAGCCGCCGGATGTGGTGATCTTGATGGTGACGTCGTCTCCATCTTGATCCGTGTAGAAAGCGAGCGCCGAGGCGGGGGCGATGCGTGGTTCCAGAGGTTCGATGGCAGGGAACATGCCGCCACAGGAGCCTTGAACGCGGCTCCCGGTCAATGACGTTCTCATTCCGCGAGTCCCGGGCCAAGCACTGCTGCGTGCTTTCTTCCGGAAGGAGGCGAAACGACCATTCCGGGGAGCAGGCGGGAGGCTGGCGACCACTTCCTT
>DASVRR010000162.1:0-20652 GCA_036388515.1 Chthoniobacteraceae bacterium
GGCGTGGCAAAGCCGGTGCAACGCCACGTAATTTGAAGTCCGCGCGCGTTCCGAAAAGCCGAGCACATGGCAGTAGAGTTCATTGAGCAAACTCAGATCTTTCGGATTGCGCATGTAGCTCTGGAAGCAGTGGCGCATGGCCCCGAGCGCGCCTTTCGCCGCACGTTCGTTGAGCGGTTCTTCCCCTGTGAGCGGCAGCGGATCCAGCTCGGCAAAGGCGACCTCCTCCGGGATTTCGTGCAGCTCGGCGATCGTCAGTTCGGTGATTTCCGGCGGACGCTCGGAGGCCGGCCGGATCGCCTTTGGCTGACTCATGAAAAATTTCACCTGGAGGCGCGCCTCGGCCAGCGTGGCACTGAGCTCGCGCACTTCGCGTTGAGAGGCCTGGAGCTGAGTGGCGATATCGATGCTCTCGAGGCGTTGTTTCGCAAGCCGCTGGTCGGCGAGCGAGAGTTCGCGCCGCATCCCTTCCGTTTCCTCCTGAGCGCTCTGGACCGCAGCCAATTCAGCGCGCACGGCATTGAGCTGATCTTCCGCCTCCAGCAACTTTTCGGTCGCCTGGCTCCGGATGGAATCGCGATCGCGGATTAATCGCTCGATCTGCTTCTGCGCCGCGTTCAACGACGTCAGCGCCACTTCTTGTTCCCGCGCGGCGGCCTCAATCTGAGCCTGCGTCGCTTCGCCCAAACCACGCGCCTGTTCCGCAGCCTGCTGCACTGCGGCGAGTTGTTCCCGGGTGGCGATCAGCTGCTGCCGGAGGTTGGCGGACTCATGGCGCGACTCGCGCGCGGCCGCTTCAAAAGCTGTCAGCTTTTCGTGCGTCTCGGCCAACTCCCCGCTCGCGGTTTTCGCCTCTTCCTCGCGGAAGCTTTGGAATTTCGCGCGCAGCTCTTCCAGGGCTGCGGCGTGCTCGTGCGCTTGAGCCCGAGCGCTGTCCCGTTCCTGGCTGAGCCGAAGCACTTGCCCGCGCGCTTCGGCGAGCACCGCGGCCTGTTCGTCGTCGGTCTGCGCGACGGCGGTTTTTTCCTCCGCGAGATCCAGCAACTTGTTCCTCTGCTCGTCGAGTTCACGGGAGAGCTGCTCGACTTGCCGGGCGTTTTCATCCCGCGCCAGCGTGACGCCGGCGAGCTGCCGGCGGAAATCCGAGGCGTCACTTTCCGCTTGTTGCTGCGCCTTCTTTGCCGCCTCGCGCTGGTAACCCAGTTCCGCCACTTCATCCTCGCTGCGGCCCAGCCGGTTCGTGAGTTCGAGATTCTGCGCATGCGCTGCATCCCGCGCCTGGCGGAGAGTTTGCAACTGCTTTTGCCACTCGGCAGAACGGCCGCTGGTCTCGGCGATCGTCCGGTTCAGCGCATCGATCCGCTGCATGGCCTCATCCCGCTGCCGGGCCGCCTCTTGTCTCTGATGTTCCGCATCGCTCCGCTCCCGCGCGGCGCTGGCGAGTTTTGCTTCCGCTTCCCTGGCTGCGCGAGACTGGCGATCGAGCTGCTGCAGCGCCTGGTCCCGCTCCCGCAGGATCGACGAGACCTCGGTAAACCGCGACCGCATCTCCTGCTCGTTCGCCCGCAGTTCCTCCACTTTCTCGTGCGCTTGCTGGACCTGGAAATAGAGCTGATCCCGCTCGACCTCCACTTTCCGCAGGTCGCTCTGCGCAGCCCGCGCCGACGCCTGGAGTTGCTCGATCAAGCTCCGGATGCCCAAGGTCGGATCGTTCTCCCCGGCCACGGCGCCGATCGGAAGATTCGTGATCGGCAACCGGGTATGCGACTCCTTGCGTGGTCGGTAATCGGAGAAATCGGAAACGTTCGGTTGCGGCATACACATCCTCCGCGCCGGCGTGGGCACCATCGCGGAGGACCTCCGGAAGAGCATGAGGAGTGCCGGGAAGAGTGCAGGGAGGAAAACTACCGATAAAGCACCGGGACAACGGCGCGCTCGTGGGAGCGATCCGCGGGGAATGCTCCCCAATTTCGAGAGTGACCTGCTTCAGGATCAAGAAAGTCTCTCGAATCTGCGAGAAACTATCGTTCGCCGGCGCAGCGAAAGCCCGCGGCCTCCAGAATCTCCCTGATCCGAGGCAGGTGTTCCCCCTGGATCTCGATGGCTCGTCCGCGGACAGTTCCTCCGCTGCCACAAGCCTGGCGCAAGGTTTTCCCCAGCTCCTCGATTGCCGTCACCGGCAGCTCCGGCGGGAAGTCGTCGATCACGATCACCGTCCGTCCGCCGCGATGCGCTCGTTCGCGACGAAGAATGACCCGGCCGCGCTTTTCTCCCGATCCGGGAGCCGGAGTTGGCGCCTCGACTACCGGTCCGGCGGGCAACTCGGGAACACTGAGCTTTTCGAACGCCTGACCGAGAGCAGCGAATGGCGTCTGGGCTGAGTCGGTGGCAATGCGCTTTTTCGGTTCCGGTCGCATCTGCGTAGCTTCTCCTCCGCGGCTCGCGAGGCAACTGCTTTGGCACGCGGGAGCAAAAGATCCGGCGCTCCCGCCAACGAATCGGAAACTTCCCTTGCTCATTTCGAGTTTCGCGCTTTAGTCCCGCCACCCCGAGGACAGAAGGACAGCGACGAGGATTCATCTAGTGGTGGTTCTCGGGGTAAAATTGCCCAGCGGTCTAAGAACCAGCGGTCCATGACCGTTGGCGATGTGAACGAACGACGACGACTATGGATGATTTCACTTTTGGACGAACGAATGGGGATGCCTCGGTTCCGGCGACCTCGGTAAAACCGAACACCGCGCTCGCACTGCTCTATGCACTCGAGTTGCACACGCTGAGCGGCGACCACGCGCAGATTGCCAGGCCTTTTGCCGGGCAACCCGACCGCTGGTGGGTCGCGGTGGACGGCGAAGCGCAGGGGATTTTCACTTTCAAGGATGCGCTGCGTCTGCTGCTGGATGGACTGCCACATGTGGCTGTGCTCCACGAGTCCAAGGCGGAAGAAGATCCGGCCCCCTGGGTCGGGCTGAACTATCAGCCTTGGTGGTCGCACCGGGGAACCGCGATCGCATGGACGGCAGGATTCTGGACGGTTTGCGCGCTTTTAGGTTGGGCGTTCGTTTGCCTCATCTCCCCGTTTCGGTTTCAGAAAGCTGCCGAAATCCTTTACTGGCTGAGCGTGGCGGCAGTGGCAATCAAGCTGTGCGCCGCGGAGCAAGTGGCCGCCATCCGCTCGCAATTCACCCGGCTGCTCCGGCGTTCTTCCCCACCCGCACCGATCTTCGCCGAACGAGAACAAGCCTAGCGGCGGCGGAGGGCTGGCGCAGGAGCAGCGCAAGCGGCCCGCAGAAAAAGCACCCAAGCTTCCGGGAATCTGAAAACGAACGGGAGAGTCCCGAGCGTGGAAACCAGCTGCCGTGACAGCCACGCGTGTTCGTCTGCAGCGGCCGCGTTAGGCGACTGTGGCACCGCTGGGAATTGAGAAAGCCCGCTGCTGCCTGCGCCAGCTGCGGTACGTGATGATGATGAAGCACAGCCAGAGCGGAACAACGAAGGCCGGATGCTGGAGAAAACGCGCGTCGGGGATCCAGGACCGAGGAGGAGCAAGGAAAAGAGGATGACCGCAGACAGGTTGATGCCGAGAAACCAGTCCCACGCCTTCGCTGGCCGGTCCTCGGCAGAAGGCGGAACCAACCAGGATGCGAGAAGAAAGCACGGCGCCGTGAAGACCGGCACGTCCGCAAGCAGCGATGCACACGCGAGCGAGCCGAAAAGCAGCGCCGAGCACAGACGAGCCACCGAGGCTGGCTTCTTCGGGGCGCTTCTTCGCGTGCTGGCAGAAGCCTTTTCTTCGTCTGCGGGACCGAAATCGTGTCCGCAGAAACATTGATCCCACATCTCCCATTGCTGGGGCGTGCCGCATCTGGGGCAAACCTTCGGCTTCATTCGTTAGGAAGCGCGCAGTGGCCTCACGGAGACGAAGTGAGCGCTTTGCTCGACTGCCCACGTGTCAGGCGAATTGGGTTCATGCGGAGACGCTTGGAATCGAGAGCCAAGTGAGAATCGCGAGAGCCACGAAGACCGCAACACCAACGCGCGCCAGACGCGGTTCGTGACGCCATAGCCGCCAGGAACAAAAGAGCATGAGCGGAAAGCCGAGAGCGTAGAGCGCCAAGAGTGTGAAAAAGGCTGAATCACTCAGCGTGAAGTGACGGCTCTGCTTGAGCAGGAGGATGAAAGCGCCCCAATAAGTCAGCACTGAATAGAAGAGAGCTTTCATGCTACGCGTGTCGCTCGATTCCCGGTTAGACCCGGGCGTACTTCGACAGGTCTCTGTAGTCGTGGAGGACGATCGCCACGGCTCTCGCCTCGTCATAGCCGGCTTCGCTGACCTCATCGTGGTAGATGCGATAGAGCGGTCCCCCCTCGCCATCTTGGAAACGGATGAAATACGGGTCTCCAGAACCGCACGCGCAGCCGCCCACGGGAACAAAGCCGGCTGCGGCAACAGCGATCCCGGGACAAAGCTCGGTCTGCTCGCTCTGGACAGCATGGGCGTCGAGGATCTCGATCTCCGCGCCGGTGCCGGACACGTCCGACTCCGCCGGAATCAAGAGTTCGCGGCCGGTGAGCTGATGATGCTCAATGAACGTTTTCCAGTAGGGCGGCATACGAGAGGCCTAACAACCTGAACCTCAGCGCCTCGCGGCTCGGCGCGAATGCTGGGGAAAGGCGTGGCGCGACCGCCGCGGGGCGAAGGCGGTCTGAGCAGCGGGCGTGACGACCGGAGCAGGTCGCTGCAGCGCATGGTTCGGCGACGGTTGGAAATTCTAGGAGTCTCGAAGAGCGACGGTATAAGGCTGAATCTCGATCTTTAGGTTGTAAATCTTGGCCACGGCAGTAAGAGCGTCGCGAAGACTCGAGCTGCTACGAGTCATCGTCACTCGTGCGGTTTTGGGATCGGTCTTGCCATTCATGAACGCGATATTGACGCCGCGCTCTGCTGCTGGAATCCCTGCGGCGTCAAGCTGCCGTGAGGTCTCGCGCAGCCAATCGAGGGCGTCGCTCAAAGTAGTCTCGTGAAACTCAATCTTCGGAATGATAATCGAATCTAGCTTGCCCTCGATCTTTTGCTTGAGTTCGCGGCCGGCTGCCGATTCGGCGTGCGCCTGCTGGGGCGCGAAAATCGCTGTGAGTGTGAATGCTCCAAGAATGGTGACGCAAACGGTGCAGGTGGTTACAAATATGCTTTTCTTCATGGTGTGGTTCTTTTGTTGATGTGAGTTCTGAGTGGCCGAACCGGTAGTTTAGGCTCCCGCTCGAGCGCGTTGGCTTCACTTCAGCGTGGCGGTTTTGGTGGCGATCTTTTCGCGGCCTTGCGCGAGAATCTTCCGCTCCGCACGGCTCAAGCTGTGCATTCCTTCCCGGGAAATTTTGTCCAGGATCGGATCGATCTCCAGGCTGATGAATTGCTCCGGAGACATCCGCGCGAGACGGGCGCGGCGCTGGCGGCGATTGAAGATATACCGCTGCAAGGCGAGCGGATTGCCGAACCCGAGATGCTTCACGTAAAGCCACGCGAGGAGCCCGGCGCCAGCCATCCCGGCGGGTCCGATCTGCGAAACTGTCCCCGTGGCCCAGAGCACTCCGCAAGTCGTGAGCACGGCAAAGGCGAGATGCTTGGCGCGAATGCGCACGGGGAAAACAAAGAAGGCGTTCACCGTGACTTCGAGTTCCGGCAGGATCGTGGTGAAGGCGATGAAAATTGCGACTGCGGCGGCGGAGCAACCGAGGAGCGGAGTTCCCGGCGGCATCCCGAGGCTGTGGATGATCCCGCTGAGCACCGTCCCGAGAACTGCAATCGCAACGAAGTGGCGTGTCCCCAGAATCGGCTCCACTTCCCGCCCGGCGACGTAGAGCAGCAGCAGGTTCCCCAGGATGTGGAAGGGTCCGGCGTGCAGCAGAACATGGCTCAGCAATTGCCAATACTGACCGGCGCGGATGGCCGCCGGATCAAGTGCCAGCCAGGCTTGCAGGACGTCGCCCTGTCCCGCTGGAGGCAGCACATGCTCGATCAGGAGCTGGGTCACGTAGGCGCCCACCACCAGCGCGACGAGGACCGTCGTGCCGGACGGTCGGCCCGCTGACCACCGGCGCAGAAGCGGTGGCGTTTGGCGGCGGGGAGGACGCATACGGCTTCATTTCTAGGTCAGCGCCCGGGCGTTGTAAAATTGGAAAACGAAGCGCCGCCCGCGCTTATTCCGGAGAACCACCAGGCTCCAGCTAAAGTCGCCCCTGCGCCTGATAGAACCGGTAACGCCGGGTAATCTCTTCGATGTAGCGGCGGGTCGTGGGGAAATCCATCGCCGCCACGAGATCGGCCGCGCTGGCAGCTTCGGCGCGATTGGTTGCAGCGACCCAGCGATCGACGCGCGTCCGGCCCGCATTGTATTCGGCGAGAGCAAAAGGCACCGGCTCCGCTTTGGAACTCCAACGGTCCAGCGCCTTTTTCAGGTACCAAGTGCCGACCTCGATGTTCGTCTTCGCGTCGAAAAGATCCGTGGGGACAAACGTCTCCATCTTCTCCGCCAAAGCCCAGTCTCGCGCGGCCGCTTCGCCGACCTGCATCAATCCGCGCTCGCCGCTGGTCCCGACTTTATCCGGCTCAAAGGTGCTCTCCCGCCAGACCACCGCTTTGATCAGCATCGGATCCAGACCATGCCGCGTGGCGGCATCGACAATCAGCGGATCAAACTTCCAAAACTGCGAACCGCTCCGCCACGCCTGTAGCGTGTAGCGCGGATCGGGAGACATCCAGAGCAGGAGCGCTGCGGCCACGCCGGCAGCGAGCACCAGGACAAGAAGGAGTCGCTTGAGAAATCCGGACATGGGGAGATGCAATCAACCGGCTCAACCGTCAAAGCTCGACTAAAAAATCGCGGCCGCGCCGCCGTGGAGCTTGGGCTTCCACAACGAAAAGACTTCAACAACGCGGCGGCCGCTTTGATTCTCCGGAATGCCCAAGTTTGCCCGCGTGCTCGTCGACGACTCCGCTGGCAACTCCTTTATCTATGAGGTTCCGGAAGCCGCGGCGGCCTCGCTCCAGCCCGGTTCCCGGGTGCGCGTACCGGTGCGAACCCGGACCGCGCTGGCGACGGTGCTCGATCTGCTGGATGAAGCCGATGTGCCGGGAGTGCGGCTGATCTCGAGCGTGGTCAGCGCGGAGCCGATCCTGAGTCCGCTGCTCTTGCGGCTCGGCGCGTGGATTGCGGATTACTACTGCTGCTCGATCGAGGCGGCGATGAAAGGCATTCTTCCGCAAGTCATCCGCAAAGCGGAAGTCGGTCACAAAATCCGCCTCACCGCTCGGCTCGCGCGGGACATTCCGGAAGAAGAACTCACCGCCTTGCGGAACAAAGCTCCGCTGCAAGCGGCCGCGCTCGACTTCCTCCTCCAGGCCGGCGAACCGGTGCTGGTTTCCAAGCTCACGGAAGCCTGCGACGCGACGCATCAAGTGGTGCAGGCGCTCGTCCGGAAAGGATTGCTGATCACCGACTCGGCGAAGGTGGAGCGAGATCCGTTTGAAAAAGAGTCGTTCGTCGCCGGAGCTGCGCTGGAGCTGAATCCGGAGCAAATCGAGGTCTTCGCCCGAGTGCGCGCGGCCATCGATTTCCTCCCCGCTGCGGAAGAAAACGCAGCGCAGGCGCCGCGTCCGATTTTACTCCACGGCGTCACCGGCAGCGGCAAGACGGAGATTTACCTCCAGGCGATCCAGCTCGTGCTCGCGCGCGGACAGAGCGCGATCATGCTGGTCCCGGAAATCTCGCTCACGCCGCAAACTGTGGAGCGTTTCAAATCACGTTTTGCCGCCACGCAACACGAAGTCGCGGTGCTGCATTCGCACCTCAGCGAAGGCGAGCGGCATGACGAGTGGCACAAGATCCGGGAAGGTCGCGCGCGGATCGTGATCGGCGCGCGCTCGGCGATCTTTGCGCCTTGCACGGACCTCGGCTTGATCGTCGTGGATGAGGAACACGAGAACTCTTACAAGCAGGAGGAAACGCCGCGTTATCACGGCCGCGATCTCGCCGTCGTCCGGGCCGCGATGGAAAAATGCGCGGTGCTGCTGGGCAGCGCGACGCCTTCGCTCGAAAGCTTCCACAACGCATCCGAAGGCAAGTATGAGCTCATCCGCCTGCGCGGCCGGGTGGACGACAAGAAGATGCCTTACATCCGCGTGATCGATCTCCGCATGGAGTCGAAGAAACACGGCGCGATTCTCTCCGAGCGGCTGATCACGGCGGTCAATCAGCGACTCACCAAGCGGGAACAAACCATCCTCTTCCTCAATCGCCGCGGCTTCTCCACGTCGTTGATTTGTCCGAAATGCGGACACGTTTGCGAATGCCCGAACTGCTCCGTGGCGCTGACGTTTCATCGCGCCGTCGCTCGGATCGTCTGCCACATTTGCGGGCATCAAGCGGTCGCGCCGAGCAAATGTCCGGAGTGCGCGGATCCGGCGATCCGTTATTCCGGAACGGGCACCGAAAAGGTGGAAGACGTGGTCAGCAAACTCTTCCCCAAAGCGATCGTGAAGCGCATGGATGCGGACGCGATGCAGCGACGCGATGCGTATCGGGAAACGCTCGGCGCCTTCCGCACGGGGAAGATCGATATCCTCGTCGGGACGCAGATGATCGCGAAAGGTCTGCACTTCCCCAATGTGACGCTGGTCGGAATCATCAACGCCGATCTGGGCCTGCATCTGCCGGACTTCCGGGCCGGCGAGCGCACTTTCCAGCTGCTCACGCAAGTCGCCGGGCGCGCCGGGCGCGGCGATGTGGAAGGCGAAGTTTTCGTCCAGAGTTTCACTCCGTTCAGTCCGTCCATTCAGTTTGCGCGACATCACGACTTCGACGGATTTTGGGAGCAGGAAATCGAGTTCCGGCGGCAGTGGGATTATCCGCCCTTCACGCATCTCGTGCTGATCGTCATCCGCTCCGCGCACGAAACGCGGGGAAGATTCTCCGCGGAAACTTTGCACCGTCGCCTGCAGGAAGTGCTTCCTCCCGGCACCACGCTGAGCGAACCGGCGCCTGCTCCGCTGGAAAAATCACACGGCAACTTTCGCTTTCACCTGATGCTCCGGACGCGCGCGATTTTGCGCCTGAGCCGGCAATTGCGCGGAGTGCTGGAGAAGCTCACTTTTCCGGAAGACGTCTTCGTCACGGTGGACGTGGACGCTTACCAACTGATGTGACGGGCACCCGTCCGCCGGGAGCTAAATCGCTTCGCTCCGACAGGGAAGAAGCAACTGAAACCGCGTGTTTCCGGGTTCGCTGGTGAACCGGATAATTCCGCCGACTTGCTCGATAAAACTCAGCGCCACGGTGAGGCCAAGTCCGGTGGCATTCCGTTTCTTCCGGGTCGAATAAAACGGGAGGAAGACGCGCTCGCCGACCGCTGGAGTAATGCCGGGACCTTGATCGATCACCGTGAGCGAAATCCAATGGAGCGGCTTTTCCGCCTGCGTGCCGCTGGGCGCGGGAACTGCATTGAGGATGATTTTCACCACGCCACCGGCTGCGGAAGCTTCGATCGCGTTGCGGACGACTTCGACGACCGCCGTCTTCACGCGGCTGGCGTCTGCCCAGGCTGGAGGCAAGTCATCCGGAATCTCCAGCACCACCTCGGTTTTCGGTCCGCAGAATGCATCGAAGGACGGCTTCAACATCCGGACAAATTCGCCGAGGTTCACCTCGCGCCAGATCAAGGTGGACGGCCGCGCGAGGGAGTGCGTGCGGTCCATCAGTTCGGAGGCGGCGCGCGCGCCTTCCTTGATCTTCCCGAGCCCGAGGAGCGTCGGCGGATCGAGCTTCTGATCCTCCAGCAGCAAGCCGAGATAACCGTGGAAAAGCGTAAGGATGTTGTTCATCCGATGCGTCAATCCGCGAACGAGCTGATCCTGGAAATCGGAATGTTCAATCTGCATGGGGCAAACCTGAGAAAGCAGGTGGCGTGCTCACTCAATTCCGATTCTCCTCCCCGATCTTCCGGAAGAAGTCAGCGACCCGCGACGAGCGTGACCTCACCGGCGGTGAGACATTCCAGCGTTCCGGAAACCGTCCGGAGGAGCAAATGTCCGTCTGCATCCAGCGCTTCGGCGATTCCTTCCCGAAGGACGGCTCCGGATTGAAACTGCACCCATTTGCCCAGCAAAGAACTGCGTCGCGCGGCTTCCGCGACCAGGCCGGGGAAATCATCCTCCAGCTGAAGCCAGCGGCGCTCCAGGGCGCGGATGAGTTGAGCCGCGAGTTCCGTGCGGTCGAAGGTGCGGCCGGCAAGCTCGCGCAACGACCCGGCTTTCTCCGCAAGCTCGGGAGGAAAATCAGCGAGCTCGTGATTCACGTTGATCCCGATCCCCAGCACGGCAAAGGGCTCGCCGCTGCGATCAGAACCGCTTTCCACCAGAATCCCGGCGAGTTTCTTCCCGCGAAACTGCACATCGTTGGGCCACTTGATCGCCGTTCGCTGGCGGGTCGTCTCATCGATCGCGGCGGCGATGGAAACCGCGGCCCACGTGGTCAGACGCGGCCATTGCGCCTGGGGAAAAGGCGGCCGCAGCAGCAGGGAAAGCCACAAGCCGCGATGCGCCGGAGATTCCCAGCGCCGACCGAATCGGCCGCGTCCGGACTCCTGTTCTTCCGCGAGAATCAGCACGCCGCCGGCTGCTCCTTCCCGACCGCGCTGGAGCGCCGCATCGTTCGTGGAGCTGGTTTTTTGAAAGACGAGAATCTCCCGGACCAACGCGCTGGCGCCGAGTCGCGAGGAGAGATCATCGGCGATCAACCGATCCGGCGCGGCGATCAACCGAATGCCGAAACCAGGCCGATCTTCGAACTCAAATCCGGCTCTGCCGAGTTCCGCCAGGCGCTCCCGGACGTGGAGCAAATCCGCGCCGACCAGGCTGGCAAGATCGCTCGGGAGGAAGTGCTCCGGCGTTGCCCGGAGAGTCGCCAGGAGACGCGCATCCAGGCTGCTCAAAGCAGCTCCAGCGAAAAGTCGATGGCGCGGGCGGAATGCGTCAAAGCGCCCACGGAAATGAAATCCACGCCAGTCGCCGCAATCTCCACCACACTCCCCAAATTAACGCCGCCGCTGGCCTCAAACTTCACCCGCCCCGCGCCGAGCCGGACCGCTTCGCTCATCTCGAGCAGCGGCATATTATCCAGCAAAATGACGTCCACTCCTTCCAGGGGAAGAAACGCGCGGACTTGCTCCAGCGTGTCGGCTTCCAGCTCCACGCGGATGCCGGGATGCGCCTCGCGAAAACGCGTGATCGCTGGCTGCAGCGCGCCGTGGCCAGCCGCGAGATGGTTGTCCTTGACCATCACCATGTCGTAGAGACCGAATCGGTGATTGGCTCCGCCGCCGGCGACCACCGCAGCCTTTTCCAGCGCGCGCAAACCCGGCGTGGTCTTGCGCGTATCGAGGATCCGCGCGCGGTGTGGACCGACGGCTTCGACGAACTGCCGGGTCAGCGTCGCGATGCCGGAAAGGCGCTGGAGGAAATTGAGGGCCACGCGCTCGGCGGTAAGAATCGACCGCACTGAGCCGGCGATTTCGAGGACGGTTTCGCCGTGGACGACAGGAGCGCCAGATCCTCGGATGACCGCCACCTCGAGCGCGGAATCCACCCGGCGGAAAACTTCCGCGGCGACTTCCACGCCGGCAGCGACGGCGGCTTCTTTGGCGAAAATGCGCGCACGCTGGTGTTTCTGATCGACGAAATACGCGGAAGTGAGATCACCGCTGCCCAGATCTTCCGCGAGCGCAATGCCGATCGGATCGTGCGGAGGAGGTGAGGGTTGGACCGGCTCGGGAGGAACAAACACGCAGACGACTTAACCGAAAAACGCCCGGGCGGAATCGAAAATCATCCGGAACGCTCTTGTCCGGAAAGCGGAAGTCAAAGCGGGCAGTGCGCCGCCGCGCTCCGCGTTTTCTTCGCGTGCAGGTGAAACACTCGGACCTGCAGGCGCCTTTCCAGCATCAGCGTTTCGAGGATTGTTGGCGATACGTCGTCGAGCATACTAAAGCGATGCGCAATTCGGTGCTCATCTTCCTGAAGCGGAGAAAGACCGCAGCACGTGCTCTCTTCCTCTTCGCCTTGAGCTTGAGCGTTGCCAAGAGCGTAGCTGCAGAGGACGCGCTGGCGCTTTTCCCAATTCGTCAGAATGGAAAATTTGGCTACATCAACGCAGCCGGGGAAGTCGTCATTGCCCCCCAGTTCCTTCGTAACGGATTTGAAGGAGCAAAACCCTTCGCGGAGGGACTGCAGCCGGTCTGGGTTGGCGAAGAAACTGGTTACGTCAATGCTTCCGGCAAGATGGTGATCGAACCGAAATTCGGCCAGGCACAGGCGTTTCCGAAGGGTTCGCCGCCGTTCGTTCCAGCGAAGCTCCGTGGAAATGGGGTTACATCGACAAGACGGGAGCCTTCGCCATTCACCCGGAGTTTGATGAGGCGAACGTCTTCTCCGCCGGGATCGCGCAAGTCGTTGTTGCCGGCCAGGCGGGATATATCGATCACTCCGGTAAGTTCGTCGTCCCGCCTCAATATCGCTCCTATTCTCCGCAGCACTCGACATTTGCCGAGGGATTGGCCTGCGTGGAGGTGAATGGTCGATGGGGCTTTATCGACAAACAGGGCAAAATAGCGATCGAGCCGCAGTTTGGCGAACCATCGTCTTTTCATGATGGTATGGCGGCCGTTCGGGTCGGCGAGAAATCTTCGCCGCCCCGTTACGGGTTCATCAACGAATCCGGTGCGTTCGTCATCGAACCACAGTTTTCGACGGCCTGGCAGTTTTCCGAGGGGCTGGCTCGCGTGCAAGTGGAGCGAGGTGGCATGGCGTTTATCGACAAAACGGGCGCGGTCGTCTTTGCAGTGCCCGAGGGGCGCCGGGCCGGTGAGTTTTCTGACGGCTTGGTGAATGTCCGACTTGGCACGCGCCCTCCCAACGAAAAGTGGGGCTATGTCGATCGCACTGGAAAGTGGGCGATTGAGCCGCGGTTTCAGCGGGCCGAACCGTTCTACAAAGGTCTGGCTCAGGTGATCATCGAGAACAAATTCGCCTATATCAACCAGTCGGGGCGTTACGTGTGGGGACCAGATTCCGGCAACGAGGCCCTCGCCACGAAGCTCAAGACACAGGTGAACTCAGAAGACTGGCAGAAGAACCAAGAAGAGATGGTTCGGCTGGCCAAGTTGATCGATCCGGTCAATCCCCCATTCAATGAGCGATCGTTGGACTCCGGTGACGTGGCGACCGAGGGGTTACAGGAATTGGCTGCAGGCGGTTCTGAGCAAGCGCGCCAACTGTTGCAGCGGCTGCTTTCCTACACTCCGAGTCCTGCAGTGATTGCATTCTCGCCGGACATGGCTGCGATGCAGCAGGGCGAAATCCAAACAAAGGTCGCTCGGGCGCTGATCGCGATCGGCGATCCTTTCGTCCTGCCGACGCTGCGTGTCTGGCTAAACGACGCGCAAAAGGTGGACGGAGAGCTGGAATTTTCCTCACAGAGGACCGTTCGATGCGCGGTGGAAGGAGCGAAAGAATTTCGCGACGAGATTTCCCTGGCACCGTTGATGGATCTGCTGAAGTCATCCGCCATCGATCGCTGGATGCGCGAGGCTCTATTCGCGGCCATCGCTGAAGTGGCGCTTCCGCCGTCGAAGCCAGCGCTTCTCGGCGGCCTCCAGGATGAGCAGATCAGCGAGCATATTCGCTGCGCCATCGCTGCCGCCTTGGTGCGATTGGGAGAAAATGCTGGCCGTGAGTTTCTGCTGAAGACCTACGATCTGTATTTGGACGACTTGAAAAAGCAGGGGTCGGGCCGTGAACACTCACGTGCTGAACTTTCATTCCTTGGCGATGCCGAGCTAATCGGGAAACTCAAGGCCAAGGCGGAGGCTGAATCCCCCGGCGGTCCAAAGAACAACATCACTACACTGCTCGATTTGATGCTCGTCAGTGCAATGAATGTCGAAGAGCTCAAGCGAGTCGCCGCGGACGGCGATCCAAAAAGAATCAATGAGCGGCTGCACGCGATTTCCGTGATGGGTCGCCGAGGCGGACGCGAACTCCTTCCGTTCCTCCAAGCATTGCGGGACAGCTCGGACGATTATCCAAAGCGTAGTTTCAACGATTGGAATGATCTGAAACGCAGCGGCGCAAGCAATGCCATCCGCCAGATTCTGATGCATCACTCGCAACAGCCGGGCGCCCCTCGATAGAAGGCCATTCTATTCGGCCTGCCGACCTGCGCGGACCGCACGCCCATACATCGCGCTTGCGCAGCATCTCACGCTTCCCTTCCTGCCGGCACCTCCGCCGAGCAACCTCGTCTCTTCCTCACCGGGATCTTCAGTGGAGACTTCTTCCGCCAGAAGCGAGGAGACCGGACCGCGCACGCCAAGGAAACGACTCGCAGAAACACAACTAAACTACGTGCACGGTCCGGAGTTACCCCCTAAACACGCGATCTTTGACCGGGAGGATTGGAGGCCGTTCAAACGCACGGGAAAAAGTTTTTCGCCCCGGTCAACCGAGTGGGTTTAGCGCCAGGGCGGCATTCCCGATGATCCCGGCGTCGTTCCCCAGCGCGGCGGTGACGATCCGCAGCCGCTCATGGAAAATCTCCAGCGTGCGCGCGCGAATCTCCCGCCGCAATGGCGCCATGATCAGCTCGCCCGCCTTGGCGACGCCGCCGCCGATCACGATGGTGTCCGGATTCAAAATCCAAACCACGCTGGCCAGCGCCGAGCCGAGTTCGACGCCCAAGTCATCCCAGAGCTGCATCGCCACCGGATCTCCGGCGGTTGCTGCGTCGGCGAGCAATGCGGGGGAACATTCCAGCAACGACACGGCTTTGCCTTGCTCCAGATAACGCTGCTGAGCGCGAGCCGCGATTTGGACGTTGCCGACGTATTCTTCCAGACAGCCGAAGTTTCCGTAAGGTCCCGGCTTCCCCCGGAGATCGATGCTCATGTGCCCGATTTCCCCCGCCCCGAGCTGCGCCCCGCGGTACAGGTGGCCGTCCAGGATCAAAGCGCCGCCGACGCCGGTGCCGAGCGTGATACAGATTACGTGGCGTCCGCCCGCGGCCGCACCAAAGCGAAATTCGCCGTAAGCCATGGCGTTCGCGTCGTTCTCGATCGTCACGCGCAATCCGGTGCGCTCGCGGAGGATTTGCCGCAGGGGAACATCCGTCCAGCCCGGGACATTGGTCAGCTCGTGGACCACGCCGCCAATGCTATCGACGATGCCGGGAAGACCGATTCCCAGCGCGACGATCTGCGGTTCCCGCGCCCGGAAGTCGTCCGCCAGTTGCCCGAGCGCCTCGATGATTTCCTCCGGACCGCCGAGCGCCTGGGTGTCGATCGGCGTGCCGTGATGCAGGATCACGCCGTCGGCCACGAGACCGGACTTGATGCTCGTTCCGCCGAAATCAATGCCGATGGCGTGGGTGATCATGGAGGATTTTCCGGAAGATTGAGCGTGGCGATGATCCGCAGACCTTCGAGCGTCAGATCCGGCTGGACCAGACTGATCTCCGGCAACTTCGTCGCGATCAGCTCCGCATAACCGCCGGTCGCGACCACGCGCAGCTTTTTCTTCCAGCCGAGCTCCTGTCGGATCTCGAGCAGAATCTGCCGGACCAAACCGCGATAACCGTAAACCGCGCCGGCGAGCATCGCCTGCCGCGTGGATTTGCCGATGGCGCCGGGCGGTTCCAGCAGACTGATCTTCGGGAGCAAAGCGGTGCGCTGGTGGAGGTAATCGGTCATTGCCTCCAGGCCGGGAGCAATCACGCCGCCGACGTATTTTCCTTCCGGAGAAATGATGTCGAAGCTGACCGCCGTGCCGAAATCCACGACCACGACCGGCGCGCCGAACTGCGCAAACGCACTCGCCGCATTCGCCAGGCGATCTGCTCCGATGGTCGCCGGTTTCGGATAATCCACGCCGACGCCGAGCTTCAGCCGGGTGCTCACGCGGAGGACCGGCGTTCCCGCGAGTTGCCGCTCGATCAGCTTCCCGACTTCCGGAACCACGGACGAAAGCACCGCGGCCTGGAACTTCCATCCGCGCAAAGCTTTCCCGAGCGCGACCTCCGACAAACCGCGCGTCGCAACTCGTCGCGTCGGGCCGACTTTTCCCCGCGTCGAGAGCGCCAGCTTCGTGAAGGAGTTGCTGTTGTCGATGAGGAGGAAATCGGCAGGCGCGGCAGGCATGGAAGAACGGCGCCGAGCGTATGGACCAGCGTGAAGGCCGACAATCTTCCAGTCGCGCGCACACTTGCCCCTTTCCAAGCTCTTCCCCATCCGCGTAGCTTCGGCGCCCCGATGTCCAGCGAATACAAGGTCAAACTCGAAGTCTTCGAAGGCCCTCTCGATCTTCTGCTTTACCTGATCAAGAAGGACGAGGTGGACATTTACGACATCTCCATCGAGCGGATTACCCAGCAATATCTGGAGTTCATGGACGCCTTCAAAGTCCTCGATCTGGACGTGGCGGGCGAGTTTGTGGTCATGGCGGCCAACTTGATTTACCTGAAAAGCCGCGCCTTGCTCCCGGCGCACGTGCAGCCGCCGGAAGAGGAAGCCGACGAGGATGATCCGCGCTGGGATCTCATCCGGCAGCTCGTGGAATACAAGAAGTTCAAGGACGCGGCGGCGCAGCTTTCCGTGCGCGAAGTCGAGCAGAGCAATCTCTTTCCCCGCATGGCGGAAAGCCTCGACACCGCGCCGGAACGTCCGCTGGGCGATGTCAGCGTTTTTGATTTGATCAACGCCTTCAACAAAGTCCTCAAGCGCATTGGGGACAAAAGCGAGAATCTCCGCGAGATCTTCGAGGAAAACTACACGGTCTCGGACAAGATCGATTTGATCATGAAAATGACCAGCTCCGGCGTGGCGCTGAAGTTCTCCGAACTCTTTGCGAACGTTGCTTCCCGAACGGAAATCGTGGTGACTTTCCTCGCTTTGCTGGAGCTCATCCGGCTGAAGCAGCTCGCCGCGGTTCAGGAAGAAGTGTTCGGCGAAATCGAGCTGCGCCGCCTTTAGCTTTTTGCCGCCAGCGGAGTTGCTCCTTGAAGCAAAGCGCGAGGCGGCAATCATGTTTTCCCCGCCGACCTACGACCTCACCGCCAGTTCTTCCCCAGCTCGCTGCCATCTGAACCCAAACCTTTTGAAATCTGCAATCGGATGACCTTGAAGCAAGTGACCGAGGCGCTCGTTTTTGCCTCGCCAAAACCGATCTCCACGAAGGAACTCGTGGCCGCCTTGCGCAGCGCGGCGCAGGCCAGCGAAGACTCGGATGTGCTGGAGCTGGCCAAAGCGAAGGACACCGATGTCGTCGGCGCGCTGGCGGAGTTGCAGGCGGAACTGACCGCCACCGGCCGCGCTTTTCAGCTCGTGGAACGGGTGAACGGCTGGACTTTGGTGAGCGATCCGATCTGCGCGGCGTGGGTCCGCCAGCTTTATCCGGAAGCAAAGCCGACGCGGCTGACCGGCCCGCAACTCGAAACGCTCGCGATCATCGCTTACCGGCAACCGGTGACGCGCGCCGACATCGAGGCGGTGCGCGGGGTTTCGGTGGACGGCGTGATGCAGGTTTTGCTGGATCGCGGCCTGGTCAAGATCGCCGGCCGTGCGGAAGTTCCCGGCCGCCCGCTGCTTTACTCCACGAGCGAATATTTCCTGGAGCATTTCGGGCTGAAAAACACCGATGAACTCCCGAACTCCAGCGAGCTGAAGCGCGTACCTTTGCCCGTCGCCAAAGTGGAACCCGAGGCGGAAAAGAAGGCGGAAGAAAGTGCGCCCCAGCTAGCGAGCAGCGCGAAGACTCCAGCCGCAACGGCGGCGCCAGCGGACGATCTTCCGGAAGAAAATCCGACGGAAGACACGGTTCTTCCGCCTGAACCAGCGCCGCTCGAAACGAACGACGAACCTTCCGCAGCTCCGCTTCCGGAAGACGCGCCCGCGTCTCCCGAGAGCCAGGCCTGACTTTTCTTCCGCAACCCGCGCCCATGACTCTTCCCGAGATCCGCAAGCAGATCGACGCGATCGACGATCAGCTGATCCGAACCCTGAATGCCCGCGCGGATTTGGTGCATGAAGTCGGCGTGGTGAAACGCGCGGACGGCACCGAGATCTATGCGCCGGAGCGGGAAGAAGCCGTTCTGCGCGCGCTCGTCGCCCGGAACTCCGAACTCAAAGGGCGTCTTCCGGAGTCGGCATTGCGGGCGATTTACCGCGAGATCATGTCGGCTTCGCTGGCGCTGGAGAAGGATCTGACGATCGCGTATTTCGGGCCGAGTTCGACCAACACGCATCAAGCTGCGCGGAGTAAATTCGGCGCCAGCGTGGCGTATGTTCCGGAAGTCAGCATCGCGGATGTCTTCGATGTGGTGGCGCGCGGAAAGGCGGATTATGGCGTCGTCCCGATCGAGAATTCGACGGAAGGCGCGGTCAATCACACGCTGGATGTTTTCATGGACAGCGAGCTGCGGATCTGCGCGCAGATTTTGCTGAAAATCGAAAACCATCTCTGCGCCAAAGGTCCGCGCGAAGAGTTGGGGAAACTCTACAGTCATCCGCAGGTCTTCGGCCAATGCCGCAACTGGCTCCGGCACAATCTTCCCCACGTCGAGCTCGTGGAAGTTTCCAGCACGCCGCGCGCGGCCGAACTGGCCGCAAGCGAACCGGGCGCGGGCGCCATCGTCGCGCGGATGGCGGCGGAAACTTACGGGCTGACGATCCTCGACGCGTCGATTCAGGATCTTCCGAATAACACGACGCGCTTTCTGGTCATCGGCCGGACCGCGTCGCCGCCGACGGGCGACGACCGCACTTCGCTGATGTTCTGCGTTCAGGATAAACCGGGCGCGCTCTTCCACGCGCTGGAACCGTTTGACCGGCTGAAGATCAGCATGAGCAAAATTGAAAGCCGGCCTTCGAAGCGAAAAGCGTGGGAGTATTTTTTCTTCGTGGATGTGGAAGGTCACGCCAGCGACGCCGGCCTCGCCGAAGCACTCGGCGAACTGGAGAAACATTGCTCCTTCGTAAAAATCCTCGGGACTTATCCGAGAACGCCGGCAGTTTGAGTTTCATCCGCAATCGGGATCAGGAGCCATCTTCCGCCCTGAATCCACACGCCTCAGAGAGCGTCGCAAAGGTTTTTATGTCCGCAGATTACGCAGATTTCCGCAGATTGACGGACGGCAACTCCCCAGCAATCTGCGTTCATCTGCGCAATCTGCGGATGATCTCTTTGCGGTGACGAGTTTTCAAGACGCCCTCGAACTTTTCCCGCCGTGAATGACACCATCGCCGCCATCTCCACGCCGTTCGGCGAAGGGGCGATCGCTTTGCTCCGGCTCAGCGGACCGCGGGCGATCGAGATCGCGCAAGCCATCGCGCGGACCAAAACTCCGCTGAGCGAAACCGCGGCGCGGGTGCAGCAACTCGGAGCCTTCCAGGCGCACGGGGAGAAGATCGACGACGGCTTGGTAACGGTCTTCCGCGCGCCCGCGAGCTACACGGGAGAAGATGTGGTGGAAATCGGCTGCCACGGCGGAGTGCTCGTCACGCGCCGGATCCTGGAGGTTTTGCTGGAGCAAGGCGCGCGCGCCGCTGAACCGGGGGAATTTACCCAGCGCGCTTATCTCCACGGCAAGATGGATCTGACTCAGGCGGAAGCCGTGATGGATCTGATCAGCGCCCAAACCGACCTCGCGCTGAAAGCCGCCACGGAACAACTCGAAGGCCGGCTCGGCGATCGGATCCGCACTTTGCGCGAAAGCATCCTGGAAGTGCTCGCGCACGTGGAGGCTTACATCGATTTTCCGGATGAAGACATCGATCCGGCCACGGGCGACGCGTTGCTCGCGAAGCTCCAGCGCATTCGGGAAGAAATCGTGGCTTTGCTCGGGACCGCGGCGCGCGGGCGTTTGCTGCGGGAAGGCGTCCGCACCGTGATTTCGGGGCCGCCGAATGTGGGCAAATCTTCACTGCTCAATCTGCTGCTCGGGCAGGAGCGGGCGATCGTCAACGCGAGACCGGGAACCACCCGCGACGTGATCGAGGAAGTGATCAATCTGCGCGGATTGCCGTTGCGCCTGATCGACACCGCCGGCTTGCGCGAAGCGGAAGATGAGATCGAGCGGGAAGGAATCGAGCGGAGCCGCCGGCAGCTCGAACGGGCGGATCTCATCCTCCAGGTTTTTGATGCGAGCCAGCCAGATCCAGGCGCGGTTTTCTCCGGCGAGAAATCCTCCGGAACACCGCGTCTCACGGTCTTAAACAAGTCCGATCTTCCGGAAGATCCGACCTGGAATTCTGTCCCCGGAATCCGTCTCTCGTGCCGGACGAGCCAGGGAGTCGATGAGCTGGCCACCGAGATTTTCTCCCGAATCACCGGAGGAGAAACCGCGCAGCGGCAATGGTCGCTGGCGATCAATGCCCGCCATCAGGCCGCCTTGCAGTCGGCGCTTCAGTTTGCCGATGCTGCAAGGCAGGCCTTTGTGGATCAGCTCTCCGCCGAGTTTGTGGCGGAAGAGCTTCGGGCGGTCTTGGACGCCGTCGGTGCGGTCGTGGGCAAAGCAGACAGCGAGGAGCTTCTCGGGAAGATCTTCAGCACCT
>DASVRR010000163.1:0-8623 GCA_036388515.1 Chthoniobacteraceae bacterium
CGACGGCATCCACCATCCGATTACCTTCACTTTCGACGAGCTACGTTCGTTCTGGGAGAGGCAGCGTCACAAAGCCTTCATCGTCGTAACCCTCTCCAAGGCAGACCGAACAGCGGCGGACGCCAGGAAGCTGATTTCTCGCCTCACCGACTACTTCTTCGACTGCGGTTTTCGGCGCGTCCGCATTCACCAAGCACTCGGTTCCGGTGTCGCCGTTTACTCCGATGCCACCAACCCACGAAAGAGCAGTGACCCCAATCCAAAATAGACCGGAATCGGCGAACCGTGCGCTGCAGCGAACGGCTCCGCGTGTCACGGCGCGTGCTTTCTGCGAGCGGAGCGTCATCTACATTTGGGCGTCTGCCGTTCGTTCCGCGGTTGGCTACGCGCCGCGCCACGCTCCGCCGTCGCTGAACTTTCGGTCGTTGGGCGAAGCCGCCGCCGCGTGAAGACGAATCTTCTCCCGGCGGACAACGCAGCAGCTCTGGAACACGCGGTGACTTCCGCTGTGCGAGAACTCGCCGCCGGCCAACCCGTCGCGCTTCCCACCGAGACCGTTTATGGACTCGCCGCGGACGCCTTGCAGCCGGCCGCGGTCGCCAGGATCTTTGAGGCGAAAGAGCGGCCGTTTTTTGATCCGCTGATCGTGCATCTGCCGGACCGAAGCTGGCTGGAACGAATCGCCGTTCTTCCGGAAGAAAGCCGCGGACTCATCGAAGCGTTGATCGGGGAGTTTTGGCCCGGACCGCTGACTTTGGTTTTGCCCCGGCGCGAGCTTGTTCCCGATCTGGTCACGGCTGGGCTCGCGACGGTCGCCGTTCGGATGAGCGCGCATCCGGTGTTCCGGGCGGTGATCGAGCGCTTCGGGGGACCGCTCGCGGCGCCGAGCGCCAATCGCTTCGGGAGAATCAGCCCGACTGCCGCCGCGCATGTCGCCAGCGAACTCGACGGGCGCATTTCCTTGATCCTCGACGGCGGCCCGACCGAGCACGGGCTGGAATCGACGATCGTGAAAGTGGAAGGGACGAACCTAAAGGTACTGCGCGCCGGTCCGGTTCCGGCGGAAGCGCTGGCGCGGATTCAGCGCAAATGGCGCGAGTCTTCCCGAAGAAATGCCACGGAGGAAAGCGAGTCCGTTCCGATCAAGCCAAAGCCAGGCTCGGAACCGGCGATCGCGGTGGAAGCGCCCGGTCAATTGAAAAGTCATTACGCTCCTCGCACTCCGCTGACGCTGGGAAGTGAGCGCGAAACCGTCATCTCCGCGCGACGCCTCGGGCTGCTCGCCTTCCGGAATGCTCCGCTAGGCGAGTTCGATGCAGTGGAAATCCTCTCCGCCAGCGGCGATCTCCGGGAAGCAGCGGCCACGCTCTTCGCCAAGATGCGCCGGCTGGACGAAGCAAACCTCGACCTGATTTTGGCGGAGTTTGTTCCGGAAGAAGGTCTCGGCATTGCCATCATGGATCGTCTCCGCAAGGCTGCCGCCGAACATGACCACTGATTCCGCCGGCGGCGCGCCGCTGCCTCCGCCGACTCCCGACTCCACGGCTTCGGCGGTCTCGCCCGCCGCGGAAGCCGCCCCAAACAAGGTCAACGCTAAGGCCGCCGGCGTCGTCGGATTGGCGGTGATGTGCAGCCGGGTGCTGGGCTTGATTCGGGAGCAGGTTTTTGCCGCGCTCTTTGGCGCTGGGAAGGAAATGGACGCGTTCATCGTCGCCTTCCGCACGCCGAATCTGCTGCGCGATCTCTTCGCCGAAGGCGCGCTCTCTACGGCATTCGTCACCACATTTTCCAAGAAGATCGCGACGGAAGGTCCCGACTCCGCATGGAAACTCGCCAACAAAATGGCGACGCTCACCGCCGTCTTCATGAGCGCGCTGGTTTGCGCCGGAATCCTCATCGCGCCGTTTTTGATCCGCTTCCTCGCGCCGGGTTTTGCGAAGACTCCCGGGCTGACTGAACTCACCGTGCAACTCGCGCAGCTGATGTATCCGTTCATCCTGCTTGTTTCGCTCGGCGCGCTCGTGATGGGGATGCTCAATGCGCGGAATGTCTTCGGCGTGCCGGCGATGGCGTCGTCGTTTTTCAATATCGGATCGATCGTCGGCGGCGTGACTCTGGGCTGGTGGTTCGATCCCAGCTTCGGTCCGAAGGCGCTCTACGGCCTCGCGCTCGGGACTTTGATCGGCGGAACACTCCAGCTCGGCGTGCAGCTTCCGTCGCTGCGCCGGATCGGTTTTCAGTTTCGTCCGGACTTTCGCTGGAACGATCCGGGCGTGAAACGGATCGTCGGTTTGATGGGGCCGGCGATCATCGCGGCGAGTTCCGTGCAGGTAAACGTCATGGTCAACACCTGGTTTGCCTCCTGGCTGGAAAACGGCACGGTGACGCAGCTGAACATCGCTTTTCGGCTGATGCAATTGCCGCTCGGCGTCTTCGGCGTGGCGATCGGCACGGTCACGCTGCCGCTGCTCTCGCGCATCGCGGCGACGGGAGATGGCGGGGAGTTTGGCTCGGTGCTGGGGAAGGGGATTCGCCTGGCTTTCGTCCTCACGGTTCCGGCGACGGTCGGATTGATCCTGCTCGCGAGACCGATCATCAGCCTGCTTTACGAACACGGAAAGTTCGACGCTTACGCCACCGATCGAGCGGCGCTGGCGCTGCAGGGCTACGCGCTCGGCTTGTGCGCTTATTCCGCGCTGAAGGTGCTCGCGCCGGCTTTTTACGCGATCGACAAACGGCGGACGCCGATGGTGGTGAGTTTCTTCTCCATCGCGGTGAATGTGATCGTGAATTGGTTCTTTGCGTTTAGCCCCAGCCAGGCGCAGCAACTCCTGGATCGGACCGGTTCCAGCGCAACCTTGAGTTGGTTGTGCAGCTTAAATCTTGGCTGGGGAATCCAAGGGCTTGCGCTTGGCACCGGGCTGGTCGCCGTGACAAATTTCCTGCTGCTCTATGCGCTGATGCGGCGTGAGACGGTGACACTCGGAGCGCGTGACTTGGGGATGACGCTCGGCAAACTGGCGGTCGCCAGCGCGGTGCTCGGAGCGGTTTGCTGGAGCGCGCAGACCTGGCTGTTTGCCGGTTGGAATGACTGGAGCGTGGCGTTGAAGATCGCCGCGCTATTTGGAGTGATCGGACTCGCGGGAGCCGCGTATTTCCTCACTGCGATGCTGCTCCGGATCGAGGAACTCGCCGACGTGACGGCTTTGGCGAAACGAAAACTCAGTCGCTTCACCAAGCGGTAAAGTCTCCGGTTTCCATTCGGCCGCGGCTGGGAAAAGGGTCCACGAAACACGCGAAAGGACACGAAAAGCAGAAGTCCTCTTTCGTCTTTTTCGTGTATTTCTTCCCCGCGTCGTTTTTGCGCGCCTTGCTGCGCGGCCTCAGGCGGGCAGCGTCACTTCGATCACCCGCAGGAATTCGGCGACTTTGTACGGCTTGGTGAGGTATCCGGCAGCTCCGAGCGCCATGATATCTTTGATCCGGTCGCCCATCGCGTCAGCGCTGACCATGATCACCGGAATGTCCCGCAGATCTGGGTCGCGCTTGAGCTCCTTGAGAACTTCGTCTCCGCTCATGTCAGGCAGATTCAGGTCCAGCAGGATCAAGTCGGGTCGATGCTCGCGGGCGAGTTCCAGTCCGAGTCCGCCCAGCATGGCGGTGAGCAGACGGTATTCGCTGCGCGACTGCAGAATCCGCTCCACGAGGCGGAGATTCAGATCCTGATCCTCGATGTAGAGGAGCACTTGCTGGCGAGGCGAGGCGATCTGCAGCACCGGCATGACCGGAGCCACGGGCGCGGCCGGGACCGGCAAAAACACAGGCGCGACTGGTTCGTTGGATCGCGGCAGAACCACCCAAAAGGTGCTGCCCATTCCTTCCGTACTTTCCGCGCCGAGTTCTCCGTCCAGCGCGGTGACGATGCCGCGCGAAAGCGCCAGACCGATTCCCGTCCCTTCGATGTTCGTGCTCTCGGCGCCGAGCCGTTCGAAGGGGAGAAAAAGCCGTTTCATCCGCTCGCGGGAGATTCCCCGACCAGTGTCGGTGACGCTGATTTTGACTTTGGTGTGATTAAAAGGCGCGCAGCTCACCGTCACGCTCCCGTGCGGTCGGTTGTATTTCACCGCGTTGGAGAAAAGGTTGAGCATCACCTGTTTGAGTCGCTGTTGGTCGGCGATGACGAAGAGACGTCCAGAGTGATTCGGCGCGACAATGGTCTGGATCTGGTGACTTCCGGTGAGCGGGCGGATGAGTTCCACGACGCCCTGGATGAGATCATGCACGTCCAGAGATTCCGAAGTGAGCGCGAGCCGGCCAGACTCGATCCGGGCGATATCGAGCACCTCATTGATCAACGAAAGCAGATGCCGCCCGGCCTGCGAGATGTGCTCGACGCTTTCGTGCTGGGTGGCCGTCGGATTATCCAGCTCCAGGAGTTGAGTGAAGCCGAGGATCGCATTGAGCGGCGTCCGCAGCTCGTGGCTCATCCGGGAAAGAAATTCGCTTTTCGCGCGATTGGCGCTTTCGGCCTGTTCCCGCGCCTGGCGGATGTTTTCCTCCGCACGGCGGCGCTCGATCGCTGCCGTGAGCACGTTGGCGACGGACTGCAGGAAGTGCACGTCGTCCTGTTCAAACTTCCGCCGCCGTGCGCTGAAAGCCGCGAGCACGCCGAGCGGAGCTTCCGCCGCTTCGATGATCACGCTGACGCTGCTGACCACGCCGCAGCTCCGGATTGCGGGAGAAACGGCGAACCGCTTTTCTTCGCTCATGTCTTCGACGATCACCGGCTCGCGCACGGACAAAGTGTAGCCAGACAGCGAGTCTCCGCCGGTGCCGATCCAGTCGGCGACCTGCTCCTTCGGCCAGCCGGAATCGGCGCAAGCCACCAGGCTGCCGGTTTCCTCCGAACGCCGCAAGATGGAGCAAAACTCGACTTCCAGGATGCGGCGAACGAGCTCCGATGCATCCTGGAGCAAAACCGGCAGATCCGCATTGGCGAGCGCTTCCTGGCCCAACTGGGCGACTGCCTCCTGCTGGTGCGCGCGATCCCGGATGACCGTATAAGCGCGCGCGAGTTCCGCGGTGCGCTGCTCGACGCGGAGTTCGAGATTTTCATGTGCGCGCGCGAGAGCATCCTGCGCGGCCTTTTGCGCGGTGGCGTCCGCGAGGAAACCCACCATGCGTCCGATCTGGCCTTCGCGATCCAGGAAAAAGTAGCCTTTCGAGGCGATGTCGAGGATGGAGCCGTCCTTGCACTGCACCTGGAAATCCAGGCGGAACGGATCGCGCGTTGCCGTGACGCGCTGGATTTCGCGATCAAAGGGCGGGACATCCGCAGGCAGGATCAGCTGGCGGAAACGATCGAGTCCTCCGGACATCTCGGACATCGTGTAGCCGAGGAAATGCTCCACATCACCGGCGTAGGTGACGTCGTTGGTAAAGGAATTCCAGTCGAAGAGCAGCTGTCCGCTGGCGCGAATCGCCGCGTCGTAACGGTTCGCCCATTCCATCCGCGTGATTTCCTCCCGCTTCCGGTCGCTAATGTCGCGGATGATCGTGGAAAGAAACTCGATCTGCCCATCGGGGCCGGCGTGTCCGGAGATGGTTTGGGAAACCGGCGTCTCGCGCCCGGCTCGATCGATGATCGCAGTTTCCCCATGCCACTGACCTTCGCGGATCGCGGTCGGGATGCCTTCCTTCTCCACGATCTCGAAAGCCCAGCCGGGATGCAGGCCGCTGAGGTGCTGCCCTTCGAGGGCGTCTTCGCGCGTCAGGCCGGCATACTTCCGGCCGGTTTCATTCAGGAAGAGAACCTGCCCGCCCAGCGTGAGCAGCGCGACCAGATCGGCGGTGCCTTCCAGCATACCGTGGAGCAAAGCTCCTGTGCGGCGTTCCATGGAAGTGCTGCGCCCGGGCGCCGCCTGCTGGAGTTCCACGGCGTTTGCCATGCAAAGAAGCCCGAGGAACTCTCCATCCGCGGAGGTAATGGGATTGAGATGATCCGAAAGTGCCTGGATGTGACCGGCTGCGGCTTGCATCCGGAATTGGACGGTTTGCGGAGTCCGGCGGACGAGGGCATTCCGGAAAGTCCGGACTACGAGCGGACGATCTTCCGAGGCCACGCCATCGATCCACGCGTCCAATCCTTCGCCTAGCGAATCGCCCATCATCCGGACGGCCGCGGGGTTTCGATAAACCAACTCGCCGCTGGGTTCGAAGATCCGGACCAACGCAGGCATGGCGTCGAAAACTTCGAGCGGCAAATCCACTCCGGCGAGGACCGGTTCCGATTGGCTGGAGATTGCCTTCATCCTGGAGTTTTGCCTCCGCAGAAAGCGGTGCGCTGGCTCTTGCTCCACTCGCCTCCGTTCCCGCCCACGACCGGGGAGGAAGCGGACACACCGAGGCAAGTCTGCGCGTGAGAAGACATCGGGACGAAGACGTAAGCAAAAATCGGGCAAGATCCCGAGTTCTTCGCCGGGAGAGACAAATTAAGCCGGATGTTTTCATCGACGCTCCGTCGGATGCAGATCTCCGCCGGAGGAAATCCTTGACCGGCTGGACGGGGCATTCTCCGAGACCGCCGACTTGGGGAACTTCGTTGTCATTCCTGTTCAGCAAACGCGCCGGCAGGTCGGAACTTCGGTGCGTGAAACCTTTGGTGTGTGTGGTGGAAGCGGGTCCCGGGAAACCGGGGCCCGCTATTTTCCGGCGGCGACGGCGGAAGGTTCCCGCTGCAGGAGGAAGTAGGGACCGCGCTTGTTTTTGATCTCGCCGACTTCCAGCGGGCAGCTGAACGGCGCCAGTTCGGCTTCGTGCTGCTTTCGATCTTTCTTCCGGATGAGCATCCAGTCGATCTCCCCGCGGCGCCACGATTTCACCGCATCTTCCACTGCGACAAACCGCGTGCGGCCGGTGTAAATCAGGAGCCCTTCGTCGCTGGCATCCGTCACCGCGAGCCGCTCGGGCGCGCCAGCGGTGAAGCGGCGCACCTGCTCCCCAAACCGGACCAACGCCCGCTGATCCTGCCGATGATCTTGGAAGATATTCCAGAGCGTGTATCCGCCGGAAAGAGCGAGCGCGGCAAGGAGCACGCCCAAGCCGATGCGCCGCCGCGCCGGCCAGTTCACCTGGAGCCAGCGTTGCGCCAGCACTCCCAGCAGCAGGCAAAGAGGCGGGATGATCGGGAAGATCCGGTCGGGGCGTTTCGAGGGAACCAGCGACATGAGCAAAAGCCCGCCTGCAGCCCAGCAAACCAGCCAGAGCAGAGCGGGATCGGCCTGGAAAATCTTCCGGCGGAATGCTGTGGGGAAAGACCGAGCGGCCGCCGGTTTTCTGCCTGGACCAAGCCGCGCCCGAATCCAGGGAATGCAGCAAAGAGCGAGCAAAGCGGCGCTCCAAGGAGCCCAGATCTTCCCCATCAAATGGCCGAGATAAAACAGAACCGGCTGATGTTTATGCACCGGCGCATCGCTCACGTCGAAGCGCCCGAGGAACTCGCGCTGGACCACTTGCTCGTAGAACTCCGGGCTCATCCGGACGCCGATTCCGACCCAAAAACCGAACACCAGCAGCGGCGCAAACCAAGCCAGCGATCCGCCCCACGAATGGTTTCGCTCTTTCCTCCAGCGCATCAGTCCGGCGAAGACCGCCAGCCCCGGCAGCAGAAAAGCGTAGAGGATCGGCCCCTTGGTCAGCATCGATCCGAGCACCGCCAAGCCGAGCAAAAGCCTCTCACCAGTCGTCCACGGAGTCGCGGTTTGCACCTTCCGGAGAGAGAGCCAGCCGGCGCCGAAAACAAACAGCGTCAGCATCATGTCCGTCCGCACGAGCGTGGCGAGACGCGGCGCGGTGAGGTTCAGCCCGAAGGCAGCGGCGGCGATCAATCCCGCTGCTGGTCCAGCCAGTCGGCAGCCTGTTTTCCAGAGCAGGAGGAGCAAGGCGACTGCGGAGAGAAATGGAGGAAGTCGCCAGGCAAATTCCCAGCCGTGGCCGCCCATCAGCTGGAAGAGCGTCGCGGAGATCCAGCCGGCCAGCGGCGGCTTCGTCGCGATCTTCCCCGCGGGCGTGTGCTGGAACCACCATTGGCCAGCTTCGACCATCTCGAAGCTGACGAACGCTTGCTTGGCTTGATCGTAATCGTCCAGATGCCACGGCAAATTGCGCACCGCAAAAAGCAGGATGATCGTGGCAAAAAGCAGCCGGGAAGAACGCGGGGAGAGAAGGTTGGTTTCTTCCGGAATCATCGCAGTTGAAGCGTTTCCGCAATCGCGATCGCGGCGCGTCGGGCGGCTCCGGGTGAACCCAAGCCCGCGATGACTTCGGCCAGTTCTCGCTGCAGCTTTTCGCGAGCGGAGGCATCGTCGAGCAGCCGCAAAAGCTCGCCGGAAAGCGCCTCGCCGGTCGCCGCGTCTTGCAAGAACTCCCGCGCAATCTCCCGGCCGGCGAGCACGTTGGGCATCCCGAGGAAAGGCACGCGCACCAGTCGTTTCCCGACAAACCACGTGAGCCACGCGACCCTATAAACGATGCACAGCGGCATCCGGAAGAAAGCCGCTTCGAGCGTCGCAGTTCCCGAGCAGACCATCCCGACGGCGAAGCGGCTTTCTTCCGGATGCCGCTG
>DASVRR010000164.1:0-2908 GCA_036388515.1 Chthoniobacteraceae bacterium
GAAAAATGATGTCCGCCGACTGTCTCCTGAAGCGCCGAGGTTGCAGGCAAGCCGCTTCTTTTCCCCGCCTCTGAGCAGGCTGATCACGGAGCGCTGGAGCTCCGGTGCCCGATCCGATATCCGTCCGTAAACCTCCGCCGCATGGGACCCTCACTCGAAGTCAATCGTCCACGCAACCTGGACTGGAAGCGTGCTTCCGCCTTGCTCTACGGCGATTGGGGCACCAGCAAAGCGTATGTGATCGGCCTGGCGTTTGTCGCCGGCGGGTTTGGCTCGATGCCGCTGATCATCGCGGTCTGTGTGCTGACGGGGTTGGTCGGGATCAATTACGCGGCGATCTGCCGTTACTTCCCGGATGGCGGCGGCGTTTATTCCGCAGCGCGGTCGCAAGGCCAAACGCTGGCGGTCATCGGAGCGTTGTTGCTCGTCGCGGATCTCACCGTGACGGCCGCGCTGAGCGGGTTTGAAGCGCTGCGATATCTCGGCGTGCCCACCGCTTTTGTCCCCATGGGGACGATCGGGATCGTCGCGCTTTTCGGTTTCCTGAATTGGTATGGACCAAAACACAGCGGCAGCCTGGCGGTCGCTCTGGCCATCCCGACCACGGTGGCGATTGTTATCCTGATCGGGATCAGTATTCCGCATCTCACCACGGTGAACTTCGAGCCGCCGCACAGCGACTTCGCTCACACCTGGATCGATTTCACCGGCGTGATTCTCGCCCTGAGCGGAGTCGAAGCGATCGCCAACCTGACCGGCGTGATGAAGCTCGATCCGGGTTCCACGCCGGATAAACCCCGCGTGGCGCGTGAATCTTTCCGCGCCATTTTGCCGGTCGGCCTGGAAGTCACGATCGGCACGGCCTTGCTCGCGTGGGCGATGCTGTCGCTGCCAAAGAATCTCGAGCCACAACTCCACGCGAATCACGAAAGCATGATCCGCTACCTCGCGGAGTATTACGGCGGAGTAACTTTTGGCCCTTGGTTTGGTCACGCCTTCGGTTGGGCAGTCGGAATCGTGGTCGCGCTGCTTCTCCTCAGTGCAGTGAATACGGCGATCGCGGCGCTGATCGGTTTGCTTTACATGCTGGCGCGCGACGGCGAAATGCCGAAGACCTTTGGGAATCTCAACCGCCACGGTGTTCCGCGGCTGCCGCTTTACGTTTCAGTCGGGTTGCCGGCGATTGTGCTGCTTTTCACAATCCCCTCGCCGACCACCGCGCTCCACATGCTGGCGGGCTTGTATGCCATCGGCGTGGTCGGCGCGATTGCGCTGAATCTTGGTTGCTGCGCGTTGAACAAGCAGATTCCCGCTTCCTGGTTTGATCGCGGACTTTTCGTCGTGACGTTTGTCATCCTCGCGGCGGTCGAATTGACACTCGCGAAAACCAAACCGGACGCCTTGTTTTTCGTCGTCTGCGTTTTGGGTTTGGGCCTGGGCATCCGCTCCTGGTCGCACAAGCGCTCCGGATTAAAAACGATCACCGTCTCTGCGGACGTGGCGGCCGTGGTCACTCCGGAGAATATCGAGCTCTTGCGTCCCGTCTGCCGGGAAGGCCAGCGGATCATGGTCGCCGCGCGCGGAATCACGCCCGTGCTCCGTTTTGCTCTGGATGAAGCGCGGCTGCGCAAAGCCACACTCTGCGTGCTTTACGTGAAGGAACTCGCGGTGTTCCTCGGTGGCGCTTCTCAGCCCGCCACCAAGCGCGCCAAGTGGCAGGATGATCCGCACGCCGCAGCCATCATGTCGTTGATGCTGAAACTTGGGGAAGAAACCGGCGTGGATGTCCTGCCGGTGTTCGCCGTGAGCACCGATCCGGCTTCCACCATTCTCGATCTCTCCGCCACGCTCGGCGTGGACTTCCTCATGCTCGGTGCACAACACCGCTTCACCATGGCGAAGCTGCTCAAGGGGAACGTGGTGGAGCGCGTCGCCGCCGGTTTGCCGGAGGACATCCAGCTCTTGATCCACGGCTGATTTCTTCCGGAGAAATTTTGCATTTCAAGTCGGTCCGCGACCTCGCTAGGATCTGCTTCCAGCAAAAAGGGCTGGCTCGAGCCGAGCAGATTCGGTTTCTCCCGCCCACGCCGAACTGGCGGTTTGCAAAACTCCAGTTCTCACCGACAGCTTTTCGCCTCTATGAATCAGCCCTCCTTTCTTCCGTGCGCCGCTGAAATCCTCGAAAGCCGCATCGCTCCCGCGGCCTTGGTCACCTTCAACTACACGGATGCCGACGGCCAGGCGGTGTCGATCAGCGCAAACAAAGGAACGCTGGAGCAACTCACCGCGGCCATCGAATCCGTCCCGGCCGAGGATGGCCGAATGCAGGTCGTCGCCTTGAATCTTGGCGAAGTTTACCGCGGCGCGGACATCACCATCATCACCGGGCTGGATCCGGAAGACGGGCTCGCCACTAAAATCGGTTTCATCAATGCCGCCGGCGTCGATCTCGGCCGGGTCCGGATCGATGGAGACATCAGCCGGATCAATGCTGGGGATGAAGTTTCTGCCACACCCGCGCTTCGCCTCCTGACGGTGGGATCCTGGGGAAAGTTTGACGTCACCGCTGGGGAAACGCCCGGAGAATTTGACAGCACCGTGATCGGCGGGATCAAGGCTCTAAAAGTGAAAGGCGATTTCGAAGGCGCCTGGCTGCACGTGCGAGGCTCGGATTCTTCCAGCCCAAATTTTACCGATCGCCACGGAAGAATCGGCGATCTGGAAATCGACGGTTCTTTGCTCGGCTCCGCTCGCGCCAATGGCGGTCACATTTCCACCACCGGCGACATCGGAACGGTGACGATCCTCGGTTCGGTCAAGGGTTTTGCTGCGCTTGAACCGCCACCGGAACCCGTGTTGACGCAGCATCACACCGGCCGGGTTTCCAGCGGCGGCAGCATGGGTTCCG
>DASVRR010000165.1:0-12916 GCA_036388515.1 Chthoniobacteraceae bacterium
CCGCCGCCGACCTTCGGTGTCAGGCGCTGGCTGACGACATAACGCAGCGTCTCACTCAAGCGCAGCCGAAGTTGAGTTTCTTCCGCACGATCGAAGAGTCCGAGGATGCGGTTGATCGACTGGCCGGCATTGATCGTGTGCAAAGTGGAAAGCACCAGATGGCCGGTTTCCGCCGCAGTCAGCGCGATTTCCACCGTCGCGCGGTCGCGCATTTCGCCGACGAGGATCACCTTCGGCGCCTGACGCAGAGCTGATCTCAGGCCGCCGGGAAAATCCTGGAAGTCCATTCCCAGCTCGCGCTGGTTGAAGGTCGCGCGCTTGTGCGGGTGGATGAATTCGATGGGATCTTCCAGAGTCACCACGTGCACTGGCTGCGTCTCGTTGATCTCGTTGAGCAGTGCGCTGAGCGTCGTCGTCTTCCCGCTTCCAGTCGCGCCAGTGACGAGGATCAACCCGTTTTTCTCCTTCGCGATTTCGTAGAAAGTGGAGCTCAAACCCAGCGAAGCGATCGAGGGCATTTCGGTCTGCGCCTTCCGCATGACCACCGCGAAGTTCCCGCGCTGGCGGAAGATATTCACCCGGAAGCGCGCGCGATCGGCCAGCGCGTAGCTGCAATCGCAGGCGCCTTTCTTCACTAGGTCGCGCATCAAATGGCGCGAGTTGCCGATGATATTCAGCGCGATTTGCTCCGTCTGAAACGCGGTCAGCCGCTTGATGCTGGGATGCACGTCGGCCGACTTCAGTTCGCCGTAACTTTCCACCTGGAAAGTTCGGTCCACCGAAAAGATCAGGTCAGAGATTCCGGGATGCGTGTCCAGCATCGCGCCGAGGATCTTGTCGAGGTCAGGATTTCTCATGGCTGCGGCGCGCGGATCAGTCGTCGAGATCGTCCGGAGGAGTTTTCAGGAAGACGCGAAATTTCTTTTTGTCCTGCGCCTTTTCGTAAGCCTCTTCCGGCGAGATTCGCGCCGCGCGGAGATGCTCCATGATCGCGTCATCCAGCGGCTGATTTCCCTTCCGCTTGCCGACCTGCATCATGCCCGGAATCTGGTGCGTCTTGCCTTCCCGAATCAGGTTCGCGATGGGCGTATCGACCACGAGGACTTCCAGCGCGGCGACGCGTCCCGGTTTGTCGATCCGGCGGAAAAGATTCTGCGCCACCACGCCTTTGAGCGATTCGGAAAGCCCCGCGCGCACCTGATTCTGCTGGCCAGCGGGGAAGACGTCGATCACGCGGTCGATGGTTTTTGGCGCGCTCGGCGTGTGCAGCGTGCCGAAAACCAGATGGCCGGTGGCCGCCGCCGTGAGCGCGAGCTCAATGGTTTCCAGGTCGCGCATTTCTCCCACCAGGATGATGTCCGGATCTTCTCGCAGCGCGCCGCGCAGCGCGGAAGCAAACGACTTGGTGTGCAGCCCGACTTCGCGGTGATTGACCAGCGATTGCTGGCTCCGATGCACAAACTCGATCGGATCCTCCACGGTGATGATGTGATCTTTCCGCTGCAAGTTCGCGTAATCGAGCATCGCCGCGAGCGTCGTGGATTTTCCCGAACCCGTCGGGCCGGTGACCAGCACGAGCCCTTTTTTGAGCATCGAGAACTTCTTCAGCACCGGAGGCAAACCGAGGTCTTCCGCAGTCAGCACCTTGCTCGGGATGAGTCGGAACACCGCCGAGATTCCACTTTTCTGGTTGAAGAAGTTGGCCCGATATCGGGCGAAGCCGGGATATTCGTAACCAAAGTCCACGTCGCCGGTTTCCTCGAAGAGTTTGATCTTCTGTTCCGGAGCAATTTCGTAAACCAGCGCTTTGAGATCGTCATTTTCCAGCGGCGGAGTATCCACCCGCACGAGTTCCCCGTGGATGCGGAGCATGGGCGGATTGCCGGTGGAAAGATGAAGGTCAGAGGCGCTCTGTTCCTTCATGAACTTAAAAAACGAATCGATGCGGGCCATATCTGCGCGGTGAGAAAGCTAATGCAGTGCCACCCGCGGAGCGAAGTGCATCAGGGTTGATGGCTGCGATGAACTTGAAGCGTTTATCCCGACGGCTGAAAATGCGTTGTTGCTTCCGCAACGGAAGCGAGCGAATCCCGACAAATGAAGATCCTCATTTTCCTCCTGCTGGGGGCCTTTTCAGCGGCGTTGGCGAGCCCGTTCGCAGGCGAGGATATTCTTACCCAGCTGAGGAACAAACTCGATGACGCTAGCAAAGCCGCAGAAGGCAATGTGGAGAAAGAAGTCCGGCTTCTCCACAGGCTCAGGATAGACAACGAAATCAATGATCCGGATCCGGACAGCATTGAGGCGAAAACCAGCTTCCGGAAACCGGCGAATTCGGAAGCTGCGGGGAAGATCATGGCAGCCTACCGCGCCCAGAAACTCAGGTATCTGAGGGCGAGAGATGCGAGGGAAAGTCTGGAGCTGGCGATCAGCAACGCTCGCCGCCAACCGGAGCCCGAAGTGGCGAAATGAATCGCGGCGCGGCTGGGGAAGATCGGGCGTTCCACTTGACTTGGGGATGATTGTGGCAAGCCTTCCGGATGATGTGTTTCCGGAAGATTACCTTCGCCTTTTTGGCGCTTTGCTGGTGCGGGTTGGCGGCCTCTCGCGCCGCGGAATATCAATGGTCGATCCCGGTGAAAGGAGCGCGGCAGAATGGGTCGCGGGCGTTTTTGTGGATCCCGCCGAACTGCGAAAAAGTGCGCGGAGTGGTGCTGGCGCAACACAACATGGAGGAGGTTTCCATCCTCGAAAATCCGTTGTTCCGGAAGAACCTGGCCGAGCTGGGTTTCGCTGAAATCTGGTGCGCTCCAGCGTTCGATCACCTCTTCCGCTTCAACGAAGGAGCCGGCGAGATCTTCCAGGGAATGATGGACGCGCTCGCGGAGGAATCCGGATACGCGGAACTGAAGGTGGCGCCGATTGTCGGGCTCGGGCATTCCGCGGCGGCGAGCTGGCCGTATTACTTCGCCGCCTGGAATCCGGAGCGAACGCTGGCGGCGATCTCCGTCAGCGGCCAATGGCCTTATTTCCGCAGCTCGATGTTTGCGCCGGACATCTGGGGTGAACGGAACATCGACTACGTGCCGGCGCTCGAGACGATGGGGGAATACGAGTCGGCGAGCACGTTTTCAAAAGAAGGACTGAAGCAGCGGCAGGAGCATCCGCTCACGCCGCTGAGCATGTTGGGCGCGCCGGCGGAAGGTCACTTTGCGAGTACCGATCGCAAAGCGGAATACCTGGCGCTTTATCTCCGGAAAGCGGTGCAGTATCGAAGGCCGGCGGCCGAAGGTGATGGGCCGGCGAAGCTGAAGCCGATCGATCCGACGAAAGAGGGTTGGCTGGTGGACAAGTGGCGACTCGACGATCTGCCCGCCGCACCGGCAGCTCCAGTGGACAAATACACCGGCGACCCGAAGCAGGCGTTCTGGCATTTCGACGAGGAAATGGCGCTGGCGACGACGAAGTATCAGGCGGCGCATCGAGGACAAAAGGCGCAACTCGTCGGCTACGTGCAGAATGGGGAGATCGTGCCGCAGACCGATTCTCACCAGCAGGTGAATCTAAAATTTCAGCCGGAAGCCGACGGCGTGACTTTCAAGCTGGTCGGGACATTTCTCGACACAGTGCCCGGCGGCAGTCCGCGTCCGGCGAAATGGACGGGACTTCCGGCAGGTTTGCCAATTGGCCATGCAGCGGGTGGCGGACCGGTTTCCATCGACCGAATCTGCGGTCCGTTTGTGAAGCTCGGTCCGGATACCTTTGCCTTTCGGTTGCAGCGTGAATCGTCGCCAGGCGCGGGCTCTTACGACCTTTGGTTTGCAGCGACGCATCCAGGCGACGCGCAATTTAAGCCTGCCGTGCAGCAAGCCCAGATGCGCGTGCCGGTGCCGCGGGAAGGTCAGGAGCAACGGCTCACTTTTCCGGAGATTCAGGAGCAGCGCGTGGGGACGAAATCGGTGCCGCTGAGCGCGTCGTCCGATGCTGGAGCAAAGGTTTACTTTTATGTCCGGGAGGGTCCGGCGGAAATCCAAGGGGACGAACTGGTCTTCACCCAGATCCCGCCACGGGCGCGTTTCCCGGTGAAGGTCACGGTCGTCGCATGGGCGCCGGGCCGCGGCGTCGAACCGAAACTGAAAACAGCCGTGCCGGTGGAGCGCACCATCTTGCTGGTCAGGTGATCCGGATCAGCGACGCGGCGCTTTCCCCCGCTGCTGCGGTGAGCTAAAGAGGCTCATGCCGACACTCGCAACCACGGTCAACGGGCTCAAGCTCCCGAACCCGTTCATCATCGGATCGGGGCCGCCGGGAACAAATCTGAACGTCATCAGCAAAGCCTTCCGCGAAGGCTGGGGCGCGGTGATCGCCAAGACGGTGAGCCTCGACTCAGCGAAGGTCGTCAATGTTTCCCCCCGCTACGCGAAGCTGCATGCGCGGGACGGCAAGGAAGTGATCGGTTGGGAAAACATCGAGCTGATCAGCGACCGGCCGCTCCAGATTTGGCTGGAGGAGTTTCGGCAATGTAAGGAGGCGTTTCCGGAAGGAGTGCTGATCGCGTCGATCATGGAGGAGTATCGCCAGGATGCCTGGGTGGAAATCGTGGAGCGGTGCGAGGAAGCGGGAGTGGATGCGTTCGAGCTGAATTTCTCCTGCCCTCACGGTCTTCCCGAGCGCCGGATGGGATCCGCCATGGGAGAAGATCCGGACATTCTCGAGGAGGTTTGCCGGTGGGTCACGGCCGCGACGGAAAAGCCGGTCTGGGCAAAGATGACACCGAACATCACGCGCATCGAAGAGCCGAGCCGCGCGGCCTTGCTCGGCGGCGTGCACGGGGTCAGTGCGATCAACACCATTCGCAGCGTGATGGGAGTCAACCTCGAGACCTTGCGGCCGGAGCCGACCGTGGAAGGTTTCTCCACGCCGGGAGGCTATTCGTCGCGCGCGGTGAAGCCCATCGCCTTACGGATGGTGATGGAAATCGCGCAGATGATCCGCAGCGAGTTTGCCGGACGAACGCTGTCCGGCCTCGGCGGGATCGAAAGCGGGCGCGACGCAGCAGAGTTCATTTTGCTCGGCTGCGACACGGTGCAGGTTTGCACCGGAGTGATGAAGTTTGGCTATGAATGTGTGCAGCCGATGCGCGCTGAGCTGCTCGCTTTCATGGAGAGACATGGCTTTGAGACGCTGGCGGATTTCAAAGGGAAGTCGCTCGATTATTTCACGACCCACGCCGATCTCGTTCGCCGGCAATCCCGTCGCAAGACCGCGGAAAGGGCTGCGGAGGAGATCTCGAGAAAAGCGGAGGTCAGCTCGGACGCGGAATGGAGCAGCGAGGGTTTCGTCCAGCAAAGCGAAGCCTTGAGCAGAGGACAGCGCGGATTGTCATTGCCCGCCAGTCCGCTAGGTTCCCGCAGATGAGTGAGCCGATCGTGAATCTTGAGGAACACATTGGGAAGACCGTCGGTCGGCGCCGCCCGCCTGCCGATTGTTTCGCGACTGGCATGGCTGTGCAGAGGACCGGAGGGCAGTTAGCCAAGACCTTCGGGGTGCACGCCCTTCCGAAAGGCGCTTTCAAGTTTCACTCTCATGAGGAGGCCGACGCATGGCTGATGAAGAACCTGACGAGGCCGAAGGCCAGCTAGTTTCGCGCACTCCGCAGGAGGAGGATTTGGCAGCTCTTGGGCGGCGCCTGAACGAGCTCGGCGCCCGCTACCTGGTGTGCGGCGGGTTTGCGATCATCCAAGCCGGTTATCCGCGATTTACAGGGGACATCGACCTGCTCGTGGACTCTTCGCTGGAGAACGAAGCCAAAGTCTTCAAAGCGCTCGAGAGTCTTCCGGACAAGGCGGTGTGTCAGCTCGATCCGGGCGACGTCGCTCGTCATATTGTCTGTCGAGTTTCAGACGAGGTTCTGGTGGATCTGATGGGAGCGGCCGCCGGGATCGAATATGCGGAAGCATCGCAGCAGATCGTCACGCGGGAAGTGCAAGGCGTGCCCATTCCTTTTGCCTCCCCGCTGCTGCTTTGGCGGATGAAGCGGCACACGCACCGCGAGAAGGATCGGGGTGACCTTTACTTCCTCCGCCAGCTGCTCGAAGCGCAAGGCATCACGCCACCTGAATAGGTGGGGGAACTTCCTCCCGGCGCAGGCTCTCCCTGAGCAGATTAGTTCATGTCTTTACTGATCAAAAATGGCCGTGTCGTGACGGCCGACCGCGACGAGCTGGCGGATGTTTTCTGCGAGGGCGAAACCATCACGCGGGTCGGCCCAGGACTCGATGTTCCGGCTGAAACCGAGGTGATCGACGCCACGGGCAAGCTGATCTTCCCCGGGTTTATCGATCCGCACGTGCATATCTATTTGCCGTTTATGGGGACGCTTTCGAAGGACAGTTACCTCACCGGCAGCGAGGCGGCGCTGGTGGGTGGAACCACCACGCTGATCGAAATGTGCTGTCCTTCTCGCGCGGAAGAACCGCTCGCCGGCTTCGAGCTGTGGATGAAACAGGCCGCGGGAAAATCCGCGTGTGATTACACCTTCCACATGGGCGTGACGAAGTTCGATGACGGGACGGAAGCCCAGCTGCGGGAAATTGTCCGCCGGGGAATTGGTTCGTTCAAAATCTTCCTCGCATACCAAGGCGCCTTCGGCATCGACGACCGGGAGCTTTATCGCACTCTGAAACTCGCGCGCGAGCTGGGGGTGATCGTCACCGCGCATTGCGAAAACGAGACACTGATTGCGGAGCAGCAACGAGAGCTGCTGGCCGCCGGCGTGACCGGACCCGCAGGTCATTACGAAAGCCGCCCGCCGCGGGTGGAAGCGGAAGGTGTGCATCATTTGATGACCTTTGCGGAACTCACCGGCGCGTCGATTTACATCGTGCACCTGAGCTGTGAGGAAGCTTTGCGCGAAGCGCTCGCGGGGAAGGCGCGCGGCGTGCGCGTGGCGATCGAAACGCTGATCCAGTATTTGCTGCTGGATAAAACGGATGCGGAACGTCCGGACTTTGAAGGCGCAAAGTTCGTCATGTCGCCGCCTTTGCGCGATCGGCGAAACCAGTCCGTGCTTTGGGAAGCTTTGCGTGACGGCTTGATCCAAACCGTGGCGACAGATCACGCGCCGTTTGATTTTGCGACGCAGAAACAAATGGGCCGGGATGATTTTACGAAGATCCCCAACGGCATTCCTTCGCTGGAGGAGCGGATAAAACTGCTTTACTCCCACGGAGTTCGGATGGGGAAGATCAGCCTGCAACAGCTGGTCGATGTCGCGAGCACGCAGGCGGCGAAGCTGTTCGGATTGTTTCCGTGCAAAGGCACGATCGCTCCCGGCAGCGATGCGGATCTGGTGATTTTTGATCCCGACTTCCGGAACAAAATCTCGGCGTCCACGCACCGGATGAACGTGGATTACAGCGCGTTTGAAGGATGGGAAATCACCGGGCGCGCGGAGACGGTGACGCTGCGGGGGAAGGTGATGGTGCGAGACGGCAAGTTTGTCGGCGCGCATGGAACCGGTCGGTTCCTCGCGCGGAGTCCGTCGCACTGAGCGGCCGGCTTACACCGGTTGCGGTGCGGCTTGCTGGACGGACGGAGGATTGCCGTAGCTTCTCCAGAAACGTTCCGGAAGAAGACCGAGTCCGATGATCGCGAGATTGAGCAGGTCAAAGCCGAGGAGCGCATAAAAGGCAGCGTCCATAAAGCCGTAGCTGTGCAGCCCGATGCCCAGCATGTTTGTGCCAAACCACGACCAGCTCGTGACGATGTTGCCGCCGATCGCGAGGTTCAGCAGACCGCGCTCGCGGACCAACCCGCCCCAGCGCGCGTGGAGGATCAGCGCATTCCAGAGGACGATGATGATCGCGCCGTTTTCCTTTGGATCCCAACCCCAAAACCGGCCCCAGCTTTGGTCCGCCCAAATGCCGCCGAGCACCGTGCCGACGAAGCTGAAGAGCGTGGCGAAACAGACGATACCGTAAACCATCCGCGCCAGCGAACGTCGAAGTTCCGGAGTCACGGAGCGAGTGAAAAGACCGCGCACGACAAAGATGATCCCGAGGAAGCCTGCGACGAAAGTGGAGGCGTAACCGAGCGTCACGATGACGACGTGGGTCGCGAGCCAGAAGTTCGTGTCGAGCACCGCGCGGAGCATCTCGAGCGTGTCGCCTTCCAGGGAAAGATAATGCGCGATGATCAAGGAAAGCGCGGCGATCATGGAACCGACCACGACGCCGATCGAGTTGCGCCAGAAGCGCTCCAGCAAAAGCCCGAGCAACGGCGCTCCCCAGGCAATGAAAACTGCGGAGGAGTAAAGGTTGATCACAGGCGGGCGGCCGATCAGCGCCATCCGGAAGGCAATTCCCACGGTGGTGACGAGCACGCCGAGAAAGGCCAGCCACACCGCCGTGCGCCGCAGCCAATCCCAGCGTTCCGGCTTAAACCAAAAAATCACGGCAAAAAGGAACGCCGAGATGAAGAGGATCATCGCCTTGTAGAAGAGCTGGAGATGATTGAAGAACTGCTCGTGGCGCGCCTGCCGGAGCTGGGTGTGGAGTCGGCCGGCGATCTCGCCTCGGTAGGTAGCGAGCGTGCGATTGAAGGCCGCCGTGTCGCCGCTGCGATAGGCGGAAGTCAGCGCGGCGAAGTGGCGCAAAGCGGGATTTGGCTCCCCGCCGCGGGCGATGTCGATGAGCGCCGCGCTGCTGCGTTGCCAGCCTTCGTCGGCGTCTCCCGCGACGGGAGGAATGAGCAGGGGAATCCGCAGCGACATGGACTTGCCGAGCTCGTCGAGCTGCTCCGTGCGGTCGAAGCGCGACACATCGGCCATGATGCGGTCGAAGGCCGCTTTGTCGTGTTCCTTCCCGGCATTTTGCGCCTGCGCGGCCGCGCGGCCTGGGTCGCGATTTTTCACGTAAGCCTCGTACTCGGCTCCCCAATCTTTTGCGTCCGGAGGAGCCAGCGTGCTTTGGAGTTGTTGATAGAGGAACGTCGCGCGCCAGAGATTGTGCACCGCTTTATCGAACGGGTTCCGGTTCGCCGTCGGGATCTGGCTGACCCGCTTCATCTCGGTTAGCAGCGCCTCGGATTTGATCGAGATTTGGTTCCAGGAAAAATGCTTGGCATCCGACTCGGCGGTCTTATCCAGCGGCAATCCGAGGAGACCTTTGAGATCCGGATGATCCACCCGGAAGACCGGCCGCATGTTGGCCACGGTCGGGCTCATTAGCACTTCCATCAGCCATTCCGTGGCGGTGAGGATCTGCGATTTCCTCCCCTTCCACGGCTCGACTGCGGCGGTTTGTTTCCCGCGAAGCTGGAGCAGGGAATTCCGCGCCAGGGAATCGATCGGTTGGCGCCGTCCGCCGCTGAGGATTGGAAGCCGCCCGAATTCACCGGCGGCAAACCCTTCCACTGCGGTCTGCCGGATGGAACTCAAAAGCCACGCGGCGAAAAGCGCCGCGATGATCAGGGGCAGCCACTTTGTCAGCCAGTTTTTCATACGGTTCGGCGTTTGGTGATGAACCCGACGAGGTGATGGAGAAATTGCCAGAGCATCCCGAGGGAAACCACGATGCAGCCGATGTAGGGAGCGAGCCAGCTTGGGTTGCGGACGACCTGCAGCACACTCGAGCCAGGCGCGCGATCGAGTTCATCTTTCGTCATCTGATACTGGAAGAAAGCGAGTCCTTCGTAGCGGAGCGGATTGTTCATCGAGATCTCCACTTCCCGCTGCGTGTTGGCTGCGGGATTCTGGATCTCCACGCGGCTCCGGAAGTCCTTCGGCGTGTCGCTGCCGGGATACTTTTTGTGCGTCGCCTGGAGCAGCTTGAAGGAAAACGGAAGATAAGTGCGTTGCTCGCGCAACCCGGCGCGAAAGGTCTTCCCCGCGAAGGTGATTTCCTGGCTGCGGACGAACGGCGTGACCAGCCAGGTCCCGCGGCTGGCGCCTTTTTCCACGATCTCGAGGACCGCGGCGGGAACGTTGCGCCGGTCCATGTCGCGCACTTCTGGCATGGGGAGAACCGTCGCGCGCACCCCGATTCCCTGCGTCGCCGCCGGTTCGCCTTTATCCGCAACGGGCGCGCGCTCCCGGACATCGGCATTGACGTTATATTGCTTCACACGCACCACGAACGGCAGCTTCGGATGAGTGATCTCCCCGCCGGCGGCGAGCAGCGCTTCCGGGACGGCGACGACTTCTTCCTGGCCGTTCTCCAGATCGCTGGCGAAGACCAGCTCGTGATCCCGATGATGCGTCACGTAGCGCGCGGCTTCCCCTTCCGTGAAACTCATCCGCGACTCGACCTGCATCACGTCGGTCGCAAAATGGCCGATGAGCAGGATGAGAACCCCGGCGTGGGTGAGATGAATCCCCAGCTTCGACCAGGACCATTTGAAGCGTTTGATGTGGGTCGCGAGGAGATTGACCACCAGCCCGAGGCCCAGCGTGTAGCCGCCGGGAAGAATGATCGGCAGATGATGTCCGAACATCGTCGCACCGATGACGATCCAGTGTCTGAAGTAGCGCTCCTGCGCGATGTAGAGCCCTTCATCCGCTTGAGCGATGGTGCCGACGAAGGTCAGCACGATCGAGAGCGAAAGCAGCACAATCGTCAGCCGCAGAGAGGTCAGGATCTTCCAGAAAGCGTTCATTCGTGAGGAGCAAAAACGGGCGCGCCGATCAAATCAGGGCTGGGCTTTGGCGAAGCCGATGAACGATTCCCGCGCGGCGGCGACCGCAGGAGTGTCGCCCATCATTTTGTAGAAGAACCATTGCCCCTGACGCGGGACAATTGCGCCGAGCAACGACCGCGTCTCATTGCTGAGCGTGACCAGCTCTGCGCCCGGAAGCTCCGGACTCAGCGGAGCCACGGAGCCGCTCAGGCCGGCTTGATCCACGGGAGCCAGCCCGATCTGTTGCCGCCAGCGGTTTACATTGGAAAGCGTTCCGCCCGTGTCGCTGGGGAAGATGCTCACCGTGACGTCCGCTTTGGCTCCGGCTTGTTCCGGAACGTTGAATTTCGCGACCTGCATCTGGCCGGGTGCGACTTCTTTCCAATCCGGCGGCATGGCCCAATGGAAATGCGGCTCCGCGGAATGCGCGTCTCCCGCGTGAGCTCCAGCTGACTGGGTGGCGGCCGTTTCTTCAATCCGGACGCTCTTGATGAACTCCAGGAACACCGGCTTTTGCGCCGCGACCAGCGCATCGTCCCCGGCAATCCGATAGAACCAACTGCGATCATCCCGATGCGCGATCGCGGTCACGATGCGGACTTGTTTCCCATTGCTGTTCCCGGCGAATTCCAGGAGCTGACCGTCCGCGCCGGCCACTTCCACCGGCGTGAGGAGTGAGCCAGCATCGCCTTGCTCCACCGGACCGAGCCCGGCCTGCTGACGATACATATTGATCACCATTTCTTCCTGACCGCGGAGATTTGGAAGCGGCGTAATGTTCACCGAAGCCTCGCCGGACTCGGTTCTGACGCGGAAATTTGCCGCGCTGATCTCGCTGCCTCCGGCGCTCTCCAGCCAACCTGCCGGCAAGGTCCAGGTGACTTTCGGTTTGGGGCGTTGCGCGGTCGCAGGAGCCGATTTTGCCTCCTGCTGCGCGACCGGAGGAGGATCTTTCGGCGCGGTGTAAACGCGGATCTCCGGTTTGTTGCAGCCGATGAGCATCCCCGCGGAAGCGGCGCCGAGCAGCGCTGGAGCAAAATGAAAACGGGACATGGTTTGAGCAAAGGCAGGCGCCCGTTGTTGCCGGGCGCGCGGAGACTTCGCGGGAGTTTGCTCCGCGGAATCCGGCTCTGTCCGACGCGTGCCGAGCGTTGCCGTTCGAAGAAAATGCATCTGGAGCAAAGCCTGAATGCTGTCGCGCAGCGGAATCATCGCAAATAAGTCATCGGGAAAAGACGCAAGGACTCGCATGGATTCCAGCGCGTCACAATCAAGAAGCGCCTGCGGCAAAGCCGGCCCATTCACGGAACCGAGTCAGTGCGCGGATTTCTTCCCAAGGGGAATCTTCCCCAGCTGGCGGAACCTCCTTCTCCCGGAGGCAAGCGCCTGAGCCAGACGCAAAGCGCGGACTTGCCGGAATCCGGAGAGTTGCTTGTCAAAGAGTCGCCCCGGACGAAACTGTCCGACGTTCTCCGCGATGAATTCCCCCGAGGCCTTCTACCTTCACATCTCCGGCACTCAGCGGGGGCCTTACACCATCCCGCAGATCGATCATTTGCTGCATTCCGGGCTGATCGCGCAGGAGACCTTGTATTGGCGCGAAGGACTGGAGCAATGGCAGCCGGTCACCGATTTGATCGTCATCCGGAAGAAGCCCAACCGGTGGATTCGACCGGCGATCGCCGCCGGGGTTTTGCTTCTGCTGGCGATTCCAGTCCGGATTTTTGGTCCGGTGGTGCTGGAAGGTTGGCGCGAGGTGAATCAGCACGAGTTCACCGCTTCGGCCAGTTACTGGAGGGCCCGCGAGATCATCCGCAGCCAGGTTTTGCCGGCGGGAACTGTGGTGGAATTTGACTCGCTGGAAACCTCCCGCGTGGAGCTGCGTGATCCGGATGCCGCACAGGTCACGCTCGGCGGGATCGTCAATGCCGGCGGGAGCAAGGCGCAGCGAAGCACCTGGACCGTTGCGCTCACTTACGATCCGGAGGCAAAGCAATGGTCCGGCCGGCCGATTCCCCACATCGGGAACAATCGCTGATTCTTTCCCCACGGGGAATGCCACGCCGGTTCGCAGCCCGCTTTTGCCTCCGTCACACAGCTCGCATAAGATAGTGCACATCTGTTTTCCCTGATCTTCCGCCCAAATCGCCGCCCTTCTATGCCGCCCCGCGCCCTCCTTTTCATCGTTCTCCTCGGGCTGACTTCCGCCGCTCCAATCACCGCGCAAAATGCCGCCGTT
>DASVRR010000166.1:0-5815 GCA_036388515.1 Chthoniobacteraceae bacterium
CTTCCCGAGCCCAGAACTTCTCCGGCTTCCGCACCGATTCTTCCCAGAGTTCCCGATACTGCGCGAGGCTTTGGATCCGCGCCTTTTTGCTGAAGTCTTTGCTCGGTTTGAAGACGCGCCGCTCAGTCTGATGCGACTCGATGTTATTGCTCATAGGAGAAGGCGAAGGCGGCTGATAAAAAGTGCGACCATGCCTTAGCAGCGCGGTTCCCGGCGGACAAACCAAACTTCAGCTTCCTGAAGCGACGCTCGAGCCAACAAGATCGTTCCCTCCCTGTCCCCGGAGTTGCGGCGGCCCCGCCGCAAACCGGAGGCAATTCGCGCCAGTCGAATGCTCCACCTCAAAAACCGCTTGAAGCGCCCGGGCAGGTAAACATCCTTTTCCTGCTTTCCAAATTGTTTCCCTGCGCCGCTTTTGACCGAAACCCTCAGCTGGGTGAATCGGGAAGCCAGAAAAGCCGGAGAGCGGGAAAAGCCATGAGCTGGTCGCAGCGATCTGCGAATGATTCAGCCCTCCTCTTGTTTTCGGACGGTTCTCAGACGTTCCCCACCCGGCCCGTCGAATCGCCGTGACGATCCAGGCCGGTGACGCCCATCCGATCCGAAAGGCTGAGGAGCAAGTTGCTCATCGGAACTCCGCCGTATCGCGTATAACGCCCGGCCGAAAGTGAACCGCCACCGCCGCCCGCAAGGATCACCGGCAAATTCGAATGCGTGTGGCGGTTGCCATCCGCATTGCCGCTTCCATAGACAATCATCGAATTCTGCAGCAGCGACTCGCCGTCCACATCTTTCGTCGCCTCCATCTTCCCCAGGAACTTCGCAAACTGCTGCATGTAGAACAGGTCGATCTGCGCAACCTTGTCGATCATGTCCTGCTTGTTTTGGTGATGGGTCAGGAAGTGATGTCCCTCCGCAATCCCGATCTCGGAGAACGCCCGGTTGCTTCCCTCACCCGCCAGGAGGAAAGTCGCCACCCGCGTGGAGTCCGTCTGGAAAGCCAGGAGCATCATGTCATACATCACTTCGATGTATTCCTCGTAGCTCCCGGGCACTCCGACGGGCGTCTCACGGGAAGGATCAGGGATTGCGCCGAACTGTTCCGCTTTCTCGATCCGCTGTTCGATTTCCCGGACGCTGAAGAGGTATTCGTCGAGCTTCTGCTTGTCGCGATAAGTGAGCTCCCGTTGCAGCGAACGCGCGTCGTCCATCACGAAGTCCATGATCGAACGCTGTTGTTCCTGACGCCGCTTCAGGCTGGCTCCGCGTTCCCCCGGAGCACCGGCGCCGAAGAGCCGCTCGAAAAGCAGCCTTGGATTTGGCTCCGGAGCCACGGGCGTGTTCGGTGAACGCCACGACAAGTTATACTGATACGCGCACGAGTAACCCGAGTCGCAATTCCCCGAGCGGCGCACTGGATCGCAGCTCATTTCGAGAGACGGAAACCGAGTAAGATGTCCGATCTGTTTCGCCGCGAGTTGGTCGATCGAGACTCCCGCGTGAATGTCGGAGCCAGCAGTTTTTTTCACCCGCACGCCGGTCAGAAAAGTGCCGCTCGCCCGCGCGTGATCTCCAGCGCCATCCGGACCAGGGGCCGCATTCACGTGATCCAGCCCGCCAAGGACCTGCACGCGGTGTTTCAAACCCGCCAGTGGCTGCATCGTGCTCCCCAGTTCGAACTGGCTGCCATCGCCCTTTGGCCACCAGTTTGGCTGGATGGCTCCATTGGGGAAATAAACCACCGCCATTCGGAGCGGCGCGCCGGAAGCGGTCGTGGCCAGCTTCGCCGCTTTCGCTTCTGCAGCCAGCGCCCCGAGCGGGCGCAACGACTCGAGCGCCGGAAGCGCCAGGCAAGCTCCCAAGCCACGAAGAAAACGCCGGCGGCTCAGGCTGAAGTCGCGTTGGCTGGCCTGAGTTGGATTCTGAAGATTAGAGGCGTTCATGGGGTCAATTTGGCTTGGTGTTCGATCACTTTTACGGGTTCGCTCTCGCGGGGAGCAGTGGAAATGCGCCGCTTCTGAAACGGCGCGGAGTCCACGATTCCCATCAACAACGCTGAAAATCGTCCGTTCTGCTGCTCGAGATTGCTCACGATCTGATCGATCGTCTGGACGTCGTAATACTCCACACCTCGACCAAGGGCATAGATTAGGAGTTTTTCGGTCAAACACTCGAAATACGCGCGACGATGGTTGCTGACCAGCGCTCGCTTCACCTCTCGGATGTCCTGGAAGGTTTCGCCCGTGATCAGTTTTCCAGAAGCATCGATCTGCTGGCCGCGCTCCTTATCACGCCACATCCCGAGCGCATTGAAGTTCTCCATCGCGAGGCCCAGCGGATCCATGCGGCTGTGGCAGGAACTGCAAAGCGCTTTGTTCCGGTGAACTTCCAGCGTTTCCCGCAGCGTGGGCTGGCGTTCGCCGAAGCCTTTCTCGGCTTCCTCCAGATTCGGGATATCCGGCGGCGGCGGCGGCGGCGGTGTGCCCAGGATATTGTCCAGAACGAAAAGCCCGCGCTTAACTGGCGACGTCCGAGTTGGATTGGAAGTCACCACCAGCACGGCTCCCTGCGTGAGAACGCCACCGCGAACGTTGCCCGGCGGCAGCGTCACCTTCCGCATTTCCCCGCCATTGATCTTCTGGAAACCTTCCAGGTTGTTCAGCCCGTAATGCTTCGCGAGCCGCTCATTGAGGAAGGTGTAATCCGCGTCGATGAACTCCAGAACGCTCCGATCTTCCCGGACGACGTGGGCGAACGACATCTGCGTCTCCCGGCGCAAAGAGCGCCGCAGTTCCGAGTCCAATTCCACGGTCGGTTTGTCCTGGAAATCACGCCGGCGTTTTGCCTGGAGTTCGTTGCGTTCCAGCCGTTCTTCTTCGGTCGGGTTGTCTTTCTCCCGAAGTTCCATCAACCGGGCAAAAAGCTTTTGCATCTCGATATCCCGGCCGCTGTCTCGCGCGAGCACGACACGCGCATTGATGTCGATTCCTTCCACATCGCGAACCTGCAGCCATTGCCCAACGAAATTTTCCACCAGCGCTTCGGAACGCGGATCTGCGAGCATCCGGTTCACTTGCGCGTGCAGGTTCTTCCGCAGTTCCTTGCGTTCCGCCAACTGAAATAACTCCGCATCCGGCAAGGTGGACCAAAGGAAGTACGACAGACGCGAGGCCAGTGCATATTCGTCCACTAAAGGATGCCCGCTTTCGCTCGGCTCGACTTCTTCCACGCGGAAGAGGAAGCGCGGTGAAGCCAGAATCGGAACCATCGCCTGAGCAATTCCATCCTCAAACTTCCGTCCCGGTTCGGTGTAATGTTTCTCCGCCATCGCGACGAGCCGATCGAGACGCTGCGCCTCCACCGGGCGACGAAACGCCTTCGTGGCAAATCTTCCCAAAACTTCCCGGGCATACTCCCGGCGACCTGCGGCATCCTCGGGAACATCCTTGGTGAAGAACAGATCGAACCCTTTTGGTCGGACCCAATGCTCTTTCTCCATCGGTCCTGTGACCTGAACGCCGCCGAGCCGCAAGTCCAGACCCACATCCTTTTTCTCCACGGGAACGAGCGGTTGAATCTCGACCGTCAACTTGTGCTCCCCGGGAGCAAACGCCTGATCGAACTCTGGCCGCAACTTCTTCCCATTCGCCCACTCGCAATCCTGCGTCCAGACCTCCCGATCATCGATCTTGAAAATCACGCGCGCCTTGCCGGGATCAAACTCGAAGCGACCCGGAATCTCCAGATTCAGCGCCACGCGATAAGTCCCGGCCTTCTCCACCTGAAAAGTGTGGGCGAGATGCGCCTCCTCATAGACGGAAAACTTGTCTCGACCGCCGCGCCCGTTTGGACCTTTGAATTCCGTTCCCGCAATCGCCCGCTCGCTGGTCATTTTCCCAATCCGGGGCACGGCGGCCGCCACGATCGCTTCCGCCGCCTGCATGTATTTCTCCAGCAACATCGGCGACATCGTCAGCACATCCCCGATGTTGTCGAAACCGTAGCCCGTGTCGTCCGGCGGCAATTCTTCCTGCACCTTGAAGTCAAACCCGGTGAGATCGCGGATGGTGTTCCGGTATTCCGCCCGGTTCAGTCGGCGCAAGGTCACGCGACCCGGATCGGGATCCTTTTCGTTGATCGCGAAAACGTCGCTCTTGATCCACTCCTCGAGCTTCTTAATCTGGTCGTGCGACGGTCGCTCTTCCTTGGCCGGAGGCATCACTCCCGCGCGGACATTCTTGAGAACCGCCAGCCACAGTTCCCGCTTGCTGAGCAAATCCTCGTGTGAAGTGAACTGGTCAAACGAGACCTTCCCCTTGTTCGTGCCCTCGGCGTGGCAGTCGTAACAAAAGGATTCCAGAATGGGGACGATTTCCTTGGGAAAAGTCTCGCCCGGAGCTGCGGCGAAGCTTGCCGTCCCGAGAGAGGCGAGGAACACCGGGCAGAAAGAGGCTCCAACAAAAAAGCGACCCAGCGATGACTTGGTTCTAGGGGAAGACATGGGCGACGAAACGTAGCACTTTTACGCCGGAGATAAAATGATTAGTTCTTCCGCGTGAATTCAAGGGGCTTGCGCTGTTGGGATAAGAGAGTTGGCTTGGGAAACTGGTGGTTTTGTTCCCGCTTAGGGAACAGCGGCGGTTGCCGCCGATCTTCCGGGCGAAGAAACGCTGCATAAGGAAGCAAGCGACCCCGCAAAACTTAGAAGAAAGTTCGCCGGAACCAAGCGGCACGGACCATTGGCCAATGCTCCTGTGCGGAAGACCTTGCAGTGGGCCTGAAACTGGACGCTGCCGCCTAGCTTCCGTCAGGCTTTTCCGCGGCGCGTGCTGGGCTCGCGGGAACATTGAAGTTTGCCACCGGATCAGGTTTTGCTGGATCGAATGGGACCACATCATCCGCCAAAGACTTCGCCAGCCCGAGCCCGTTCTTCCGGATGCCTTCCACCACACACTTCGCCAGTTCGTAGCTGCCGTAGTTGTTGTGGTGCGTTCCGTCCTGAAAAGCCTTCCCGAGATCCGGACCGAGCGCCTGATACAGGATCCGGCTGGCCGCGTGCAGGTCGATCAGCGCCACTTTCTTCCGCGCCGCCATGTCTCGCACGACCCGCGGGTATTCTCCCAAGGTATCACGCTCCACTCCTCCTTTTCGTTCCATCGAGGTCACCAAAACCGGCATTGCCCCGCGTCTTTGCGCCTCGTCCACAAACCGCTCGAGATTTGCCTCATAGGTCGCGAGCGCATCGGGAGCGCGGTTCTTCATGTCGTTGTGTCCAAACTGCGCGAAAACGTAGTCGCCGCGTTTCACTTCGCTCCACACTTTGTCCAGCCGACCGGCGCCCAGGGAGCTTTTCCACGATTCCCCCGACTCGGCGTAGTTCGCCACGGCAACGTCCGGCTTCAAGAAGCGCGGCAACATTTGACCCCAGCTATTCCACGGCTCGAACGGCTGATCCGTAACCGTGGAATCACCCACCAGAAACACCGTTGTCGCAGTCACTGCCGGGGCGATTTCCAGCCCGGCGATACAAGGCCGGGCTCCGTTAAACTCCAGCGTCAACTTGTTATCCCAGTGCAGATAATCCTTCTCGCGATCCTTCAGTTTCACCCGACCGCCGCCGGCGATTTCCGGAGTCCGGATGTGCACGGTGAAGCTCCTCGTCTCAGATTTTCCGGAAGCAGTCTGGATCCGTTCCACCATCAGCCGCCGGGACTCCGCTTTGATCGTGGCGGTGCTTTCCCCTTGTGGATCGCCGAGGATGACGGTCACCCGGTAGTTTCCGTCCGGCAATGCCACGGAGAAGAAGAACGGCTGA
>DASVRR010000167.1:0-3219 GCA_036388515.1 Chthoniobacteraceae bacterium
CCTTGGTCGTGAAAAACGGCTCGAAGATATGTTTCCTCACTTCCGCCGGGATGCCCGTGCCCGTGTCGGTGACCGTCAGCTTCACATACTCGCCAGCGGGCATTTCGCTCGCCGCATAAACGTCCTCCAGGAGGTAAGTCACATCGGCCGTGGTGATCGTGATCGTTCCGCCCCGCGGCATCGCGTCGCGCGCGTTGACGCACAGATTGAGCAAGACTTGCTCGAGTTGCCCCGGATCCGCTTTCAGTCGGCCGATTTCCGCATTCAGTTCGGTGACAATCTGGATGTCTTCCCCAATCACGCGCCGCAGCATCTTCTCCATGTTCCGCACGCTGTCGTTCACGCTGAAGACGCGGAGGAAAAGCGGCTGGCGGCGGCTGAAAGCCAGGAGTTGATGGGTGAGCGAAGCCGCGAAGTCCGCCGCCTTCCGGATCTCAAACAAATGCTTGTACATCCACTGGCGTTCGTCGATTTGCCCGATGATCAGATCGCTGTAACCGAGGATTGCCGTGAGGATGTTGTTGAAATCATGCGCAATGCCGCCCGCGAGCCGGCCGACGGCATCCATCTTCTGCGACTGCAGGAGTTCTTCCTCGAGACGCTTCCGCTCCGTGATATCGCGCGCGATGGAGGAAAGCCCGGTGATGATTCCGGAGACTCCCCGGATCGGCGAATCCGTGAGCGAAACGCTGATCTTCCGTCCATCCCGACGCAGACGCTGCGTCTCGTAGTTGGCCAGGCTGTCGCCGCGTTTCACCGCGGTCAGGGTTTGCGGGAATTCATCCAGCCGATCTGGCGGAATGAGCATGTGGAAACCGTGGCCGATCGCCTCCTCGGCGGAGTAACCGAAGATGCGTTCCGCACCGAGATTCCAGCTCCGGATGAAACCATCGAGCGTGCAAGCAATGATCGCGTCGTTCGAGTTCTCGACGACGAGCGCGAGCTCCGAAGTAAGCCGCTCCGCTTCCTTCCGCTCGGTGATATCCCGGAGATACGCGGTGAACATCGGTTTGCCGCCGATGATGATCCGGCTGATCGCCATCTCGACCGGGAGCTCCGATCCATCTGCTCGCGTTGCAACGAGCTCCCGGCGCAATCCGGAAGTCCCCACGTTGGTGATCTTGTAAAGTGCCAGGCCGGGCGGTTCTCCGCCGTGCTGGAGGTGCGGGAAGATCAGTTCGGAGACACTTTGATCCAGGACTTCCGCCTGCCGATGCCCGAACGCGCGTTCCGCCGCCGGATTAAACTCCATGATCTTCCCCTCGAGATCGAAGGTGATGATGCAGTCGAGCGCGGAGTAAAGAATCGCCGCCTTCCGCATCTCGCTTTTCCGCAAGGCTTCCTCCGCTCGCTTGCGTTCGATCAAATGTCCCAGCTGACTCGCGATCGCGCCGAGCGTTTGCAGAAGCTCCGGGTCGGGGAGTGAAATCTTCGGACTAAAAAACTCCAGAACATGCAAGACGTGTCCGCCCACCTGCACCGGCACCGCGAAGGCGGAAGACATTCCGCAGCGTAAAGCGAGTTCCGCATTGGCGTAGCCGACCGCGGTGTGCAGATCCGCGATCCAGCGCGGTTCGCCGGTCAGCCAGGCAATTCCCGCGAGGCCTTCACCCCGCCGCACCGGAGTCGTCGCATTGACCTCCTGGAACTCCGCGGCGTTCATCGCCGGGACATGCCACACCTCGACGCAGCGCATTTCGCCAGTCTCCGCATTCGTGTCCCACACCGCACCGAGATCCCACTCCAGCGTCTCGCAAATCGTCCGCAAGATCTGCGGCCGCGCTTGATCCACCGAGGCTGCCTCCCCGAGCACGCGCGCCGTGGCGTATTGCAAGCGCCGCCGCTGCTCGCCCCACCAAAGACCCGAAACATCCTCAACGGTTCCTTCCAGGAAGAGCAACTCGCCTTGCGGATCGCGCACCGCCCGGACGTTTTCCCGCACCCACATCGTCCGTCCATCCGCCCGCAACACCTCAAACTCGAAGTTCGACACGACTTCGGATTTCTTGAGCGCTTCCAGCAACGCCTGCCGCTGGGCTGGTTCCACGTAAAGCTGCGTCGGGATGTCGGTCAGTTTGTCGATCAGCTGCTCGGGAGAATCGTAGCCATACATCCGCGCCAGCGCTCGGTTGGCCGTGACGAACCGTCCTTCCGGAGTCGTCTGGAAGATTCCCTCGACCGCGTTGTCAAAGATCGACCGATACTTCACCTCCGCCTCGCGCATCTTGACCAGCAGCTCCTCCTTTTCCTCCACCATGCGATGCTCCATCCGAGCTCGTTTGCGGAAGTAAATCGCTGCGACGGACATGAGCAAAATCAGGATTCCGCCCACGGCGTATTCCCAATTGAGGAAGGTGGCGCCCAACTTCTCCTGCTCGTGGAAAAGCTGTCCCTCGAGCTTCCGGAGGTTTTCGCTCAGCTCCTGGTAAGCTTTGATCGAGTCATTGTAGTAACGGCGAAGTTCCCGGAGCTGAACGCGCGGTCCGCCTTCGCCCGGCTCGAACCGACCTTCCGGTCCTTCCGGGCGGCGCGGCGGGCGCGCACTTAGCGCCGCTGTCTGCCGCATCATGCCCTGCGCACCTGACCGCACTGCGCGGAGTCCGGTCAGCAAAACTTCCCGCACTTCGGGTTCGTGGACCTTTGCCAGACTCGCCTCCAGCTTTGCCGCGCGCCGCTCGAATTCCGTCTCCGCTTCTCTCAGCCGCGCCAGCCGCGCCTCTTCCTGCTGCGGCATTCCGGGCGGGACTGGCGGCTCGACTCCCAGCGCGTAGAGTTCGGTCAGCGCCGGCACCAACTCTCCGGATTCCCGCGCCGTCCGGAGCACTCGCTCGGCATTCTGCGCGGCCTTGTCCCGCTCCGTCGCGACTCGGTGCAGGAGCATCGCTCCGACTCCCAGCACCAGCAGAAAGCAAAGCGTCAGGACGGCCGGCACCAGTTCCTGTCGGCGCTTGGAAAGCTTCGCGGTGATGGAGGCGGCAGGCGGCATGGGGGCAGGAAATAACCCCGATGCCGGCCTTTGTTTCTTCTCTCGCGGAGACGTTGCCGAGATCGGCGGAAGTGAGAAACACAGCCGGCTCGGGGCCGGAAGAGGGCGGTCACCCTACGCGTTGCGCAAACAGTCTCCAACAGAATTCCCCCAGGAACTTCCAGCGTCCATTTTGCTTGTCTGGAATGATCGATTCTTAGATTCCGAACCATGCCTGATGCCGCCGCCGCCTT
>DASVRR010000168.1:0-5783 GCA_036388515.1 Chthoniobacteraceae bacterium
GCACCAGGAATTCCGCGTCTTCCCGCGTGTAAATGTCATTCGTCACCACCGCCAGCGAAAGCTCGGCGCCCAACCATTGGCAGAGCCGGAGGAGGAGCATCGTTTTCCCCGAACCCACCGGACCGCCGATCCCGATCCGAATCGCCCTACGGGCTGGTCGCAGCATCGTCTTTTGGCAAATAGCTCAAACCGGTCATCGTGAGCAACGGCAGCACATGCGGGCAGTCCCGGTCGTCCAGGACAACCACGTTCGTCGCGCCCACTGCAATCTTCAGCTGTTCCCGGACTGCATAATGCCTTCCGTCCGCCATGTTGATGACAAAAGGAATTCCTTCCCGAACGGCGGTTTCCACAGCGTGGCGAATCATGGAGCTAAAAGAACGACGTAAGCGTCCGGTTGGCAAGCCTGCGGCAAGGCCAATCGCCTAAGAAATGAAGAGCCGCTCCTCGGCTCGCGCGTGGCGCATGCTTGCGATTTCCAGCAGCGGATTAAACCAGCCCGCCTCGGCGCGCACGACCTCGCGCGAGCGGGCGATCGTCTCCGGAGTTTGCAGACAAGCCGCGCGCAATGCTCGCTGGCATCCTTCCTGGCCGATGCGGATCAGCTTCAAGGCCGCGCTGCAAACTGCGGACAGCGATTGGTAGAAGTAGGCGTTCAGCGCAGCGTCGATCGGAATCCCGGCGATCCGTGCCTGTATTCCGCAGATGACTAGATGATGCCCGCTAGCCGCGCCTGCCTTGATCGCCGAACCCAACTCCGCCAGCTCCGGAGCATCCGTCGCGACGCGCAGCGCCTGGAGCCGTCGGCCGCCGAGTTGCGCGCTCGCTTCCCGCGTCTCCCGCGCGAGCTTCCAGGCGCTGATCTCCTGATCGATCGCGCATAATTCCTCCACATCCCGAGCTTCCGCGGCAAAGCGCAGATACGGCAACTCCAGCTCGGCCTGGGCTGGAAGAATCTGCTGCAACAAAAAACTTTGCAGGCCGGTTTCGTCCCGCAATCCACTCAACCGAACGGTTTCCTCGAAACCTAAAGAGTGCGCATAAGCTCCGGTCGGGAACAACGCGTCGGCCGTCTGCAAGAGGAACGGCAGCCAGCCGAATTCTCCGCTGGGGCGCTGGATGGCGCTGCCTTCCACCTCAGTGATGATGACCTCCGCTCAGCGGCCGGAACACGCGTTTGCACGAAGTGAAAGCCACGTTTTCCCGGAGGAAAAGCTGCCGGAGCGCGGGATCATCCGTCACCCGCACCACATCCGCGAGGATCTCGATCTGGAAATGCAAATTCCCGATCATCCAGCCGAGTCGAGCCGCACCCGCCGCACTCCCCTTCCCCACTTCAGCAGTCGCAATCTCCAGCACCGCTTCATACTTCTGCGCGACGAAATACACCGCGCCGTCTCCAGCAAAGATCGCCGCGCCATCTGCCAGCGGTGCTTCCAGATCAAAACCAAACTCGCGGCCATCTTCGGCAATGCCGCGCCAGCGCCGCTTCGCCAGCGTCATCCGATCCACCGGGATCTTCCGCACGGGCGAATCCTCCGGCCAGTTCTCCAGAGCCTGGTGAATCAACTCCACCGCCAGTTCACCGCACGCCCGTGAGCGGCTTCAACTCCCGATTGTAGTACAACTTTTCTTTCGTGGTGTTCAGCTTGTCCGCCGCCGGCAACCAGCTCGCTTGCGACGCCTTCTTCAGCACCACTTTCCCTTCGCTGTCCCGCACCACCAGCACCCAGCCGTCGTATTTGGCCCCGAACCGTGCGCCGGTCGTATCGTACATCGTCGTCCCTTCCTTCGAGGTAAATTCATGCGTGCCTCGCGGCAACAGTGAGACCGCAGATTGATCGGCGGTGAGCAGCAGGAAAGCCTTCGGGTTCACGATCGACTGTGCCCAAACATAGAACTCAGCTTTGTGACCCTGGAAGCTCGCCTTTGTGTCTGAGTTCACCAGCTTCACCACGAAACTGATCCGATCGGTTTTGTCGTCGAAATCTCCGCCGCCCACGCGGTTCGTGCGACTGCGAGCCACGTCCACCTGCACGCGCTGATCGAACTGAACTCCCGATGCCGGCGCCGTTGGAGCCTGGGCTGAAGTTTCTCCGGCCATGGGGAGCAACCAGGTGAATACGAGCGCAAAGGGAACAAACCACTTCTTCATGGCGGAAACTAACCAGCTTCGGTGGATGCAATCGAGGCTTTTCCCAAGCCGTCTGAACTCCAGCAACCCGCCGCTAAAAAAGAAAATACCGCTGCGCCAGCGGCAGCACGCTCGCCGGTTCGCAGGTCAGATGCCGCCCGTCCGCGCGGACGGTGTAGGTTTCCGGATCCACCTCGATCTTCGGCAACGCATCGTTCCAGAGCAGGTCACGCTTCGTCACGGTGCGCGTGTTTTTCACGGCCACCAGACGCTTCGCGAGGCGCAGCTCGTCCAGCGAACCGTGCTGGAGCGAAGCGCCGCTGACAAAGGTCACACTGGTGGAAAACTTCGCGCGACCGTGGGCGGCAAATTGCGGGCGATAAAGCATTGGCTGCGGCGTGGGAATGCTCGCGCCGGGATCGCCCATGTTCGCCATCGCGATCAGCCCGCCTTTCAAAATCACCTCTGGCTTCACGCCGAAAAACGCCGGCTTCCAGACGACCAAATCCGCCAGCTTTCCCCGCTCGATGGAGCCGACTTCATGCGCAATGCCGTGCGCGATCGCCGGGTTGATCGTGTACTTCGCGATGTAACGCAGCGCGCGGAAATTGTCTGCCGCAGCGTGCTCCGCCAGACCTTCCAGCGCGCCAAACTGCGTCTTCATCTTGTGCGCCGTCTGCCAGGTGCGAATGACCACTTCCCCCACTCGCCCCATCGCCTGCGAGTCGCTCGACATCATCGAAAACGCGCCCAGATCATGCAGCAAATCTTCCGCCGCAATGGTCTCCGGACGAATCCGCGATTCGGCGAACGCCACGTCTTCCGGAATCTTCGAGTCGAGGTGATGACAGACCATCAGCATGTCCAGATGCTCGTCGATCGTGTTCACGGTGAAAGGCCGCGTTGGATTGGTGGACGACGGCAGCACGTTCGCTTCGCCGCACACGCGGATGATGTCCGGCGCGTGTCCGCCGCCCGCGCCTTCGCTGTGGAAGGTGTGAATCGTCCGACCTTTGAACGCCTTGAGCGTGTCTTCCACAAACCCGGATTCGTTCAGCGTGTCTGTATGAATCGCCACCTGGACATCGAGTTCGTCCGCGACATCCAGACAAGTCGAAATCGCGGCCGGCGTGGTTCCCCAATCTTCGTGGAGCTTTAGTCCGCAAACCCCCGCCAGCACTTGCTCCCGGAGCGGTTCAGGTGTGGAGCAATTTCCTTTTCCGAGGAAGCCGAGGTTCATCGGGTATTCTTCCGCCGCTTCGAGCATCCGGTGAATGTTCCATTTTCCCGGAGTACAAGTAGTCGCGTAAGTGCCGTGCGCCGGACCAGTGCCGCCGCCAATCATGGTGGTGACGCCACTCGCCAGCGCGTGCTCGATTTGCTGCGGACAAATGAAATGAATGTGCGTGTCGATTCCGCCCGCCGTCACGATGCAGCCTTCCCCAGCGATGACTTCGGTCGCCGCGCCGATGATCATTCCGGGCGTGATTCCCGGCTGGATGCCCGGATTTCCAGCATGTCCGATCCCGACGATCCGGCCGTGCTTTACGCCGATGTCCGCTTTGATCACGCCCTGCACGGCATCCAGGATCAGCGCATTCGTGATCACTAAATCCAGCGACTCCGCATCTCGCGCCGTCGGCGATTGCCCCATCCCGTCGCGGATCACTTTGCCTCCGCCAAATTTCACTTCATCCCCATACGCACCAGCTTCCGCGATCAGATCGCGCTCCACCTGGATGAACAATTCCGTGTCTGCCAGCCGCACCCGATCGCCGACCGTGGGACCGAACATTTCCGCGTATTGCCGGCGAGTCAGGCGAAGCGCCATATCAAAACTTTCCGGCCGACTGTTTCTTCTCAGATCGCGCCATTTGCCGTTCCCAGCGGAGCCGCTGCGCGATCGCCGCCTCGCGCGCATTATCTTCCCCGAGCTTGCTCACGTAGAAGTCCCGCGTCTTCCGCTGGCGCGGCTGAGGGCTTCCGCTGGCCGTCCAGACTTCGTATTCGAGCACCGTTCCATTCGCGGTCTTCGCCGGCTTCACCCGCCGCCGCACACCGGGAATCCCCGAGGTGTTACGCGCCGTCTTCCGGCGCGCCAATTCCGCGCGTGACCATGGCCGCAGCTCCTTCACCAGCAGATCGCGATGATGCATCGCCTCGCTCAGCGCGCGCGCTTTTCCGCCAAACTTCGAATCGGAAAAAAACTCCGTCAGCGCGATCCCGCGCCGGATGACCCGCACATTCCATCCGCGCGTGCGTTTCGGTTCATTCACCACCACGCGCGTGATGCAGCGCAGCCCGGCAGTCCGGGTTAATACGAGCGGTCTTCGAGTCATAGCCGTCCGTCGGTTTGGTTGTTCAGTCCGAAGACCTCGCGCGCGCCGGCCAGGGCGACGAGTTCGACCTCTTTCGTGTCTCCCGGCTCGAAGCGCACCGCCGTCCCGGCCGGAATGTTCAGGCGAAATCCGCGCGCTGCCTTCCGATCAAAGCGCAGCGCGGAATTCACCTCGTAAAAATGGAAATGGCTGCCGATCTGAATCGGCCGGTCGCCAGTATTGGCGACCTCCATCGAACGCGTCTCTCGTCCGGCATTCGCCTCGATCGGGAGTGCGTCAGCATCGGGGATGATTTCTCCGGGGATCATTGATCAACGGATCGGATGGTGGACGGTCACGAGCTTTGTTCCATCCGGAAAAGTCGCCTCCACCTGGACCTCGTGGATCATTTCCGCGACGCCTTCCATCACGTCGGCGCGCTTCAGAATCGTCGTCCCGAAGCTCATCAACTCCGCCACGCTTCGGCCATCGCGCGCGCCTTCCATGATCTCGTAGCTGATGATCGCGATCGACTCCGGATGATTCAGCTTCAACCCGCGCTGCTGCCGCCGGCGAGCGAGGTCGGCGGCGACAACGATGAGCAGCTTTTCCTGGTCGCGCGGAGAGAGATGCATGAACGCTCCAGCCTTTATCCAGATTGCTCTGGCTCTGGAAGTCTCTTCCACCACGAACTCGCGGCTCCGGAAGCAAGAGAGCAGGAGCTCATGAGATCACGTCGGAATTCCAATCCGTTCAACCTTGGCGCTAATGTTCCCTCGATAACTTCCATCCGATCAACAGCTAAACCGTTAGATATTTCTTCACTACTTCGTCCGTCAGCCCGGCGACCGGGCCGGCGCAGACGATGGCGCCGCGGTCCATGATTGCGAAGGTGTCGGCGAGCTCTTTGCAGAAATCTAAATATTGTTCGACGAGCAGGATGCTCATCTTGCCGTCGCCGCGGAGTTGCTGCAGCGCGGCGCCGATCTCTTCCGCCAGCGCGGTGCCGGTCGGTTGCTCTTTGCGGAGCTGCTCAATGCATTCCGCGAACCGGTTGAACATTGCGGGATGCTTTTCGATTCCATCGCGGATCAGGACAGCGACGAGTTCGGCCGCTTCGTCGAAGAGAGCGGATCTCTGGATGTCGCCTTCGCCGCGGAGATTTTTGAACGACTGATGAATGCTGGCGAGCACGCCGGCTTCGTTGTGATGGCCGCCGCGCCGCAGCAGTCTAATCGCGTCGCCGATCTGATCGATGATGTTTGGCTGAATGCCTTCCGTCGGTTCATCCAGGATGAGGATCTTTGGGTCGGTGAGCAAAGCGCGACCGA
>DASVRR010000169.1:0-6171 GCA_036388515.1 Chthoniobacteraceae bacterium
GCATTCGATTGGCAGCGGCTGCGCCTTCCGGACGATCATCGACCGACCGCGCAGCTGGCTTTCAAACGGCTGCAGAAGGGGAGGAAAATCTTCGAAATCCGCCGTGATCAGGTGGTTCTCGACGAAGTCGAATCTCCGGAACCAAAACGCCGACAGCGAATTGAGCACCGCGCCTTTGTCGGGAATCGCGTCGGGCAGGATGCAGTCGAACGCCGAAATGCGATCGGTCGCGACAAAGAGGAGCGTCTCGCCGAGATCGAAAACTTCGCGCACTTTGCCGCTGGCGAGTTTGCGGATGCCGGGAAGATCGAGAGTAAGAAGATCCATGTGGAAGCTCGGGAGTTCACGCGCGGGAAGAGCCGGGCGCGAGCCTTTCCGCGGGGAGGATTTTAGTGGGGAACAAGTTTCCGGAGCGCCCACGCCAGCGACTTCATCGGAAGACCGACGACGTTGTCGAAGCTGCCTTCGTAGCACTCGATGAGTTCTCCCTGATCTTCCTGCGCAGCATAAGCTCCGGCTTTGTCCAGCGGGCCGATCCGCGCGAGATACGCACGCAGTTGCTCCTCATCGAGCGAGCGAAACCGAACCCGCGTGACCTCGGTGAAGCCGGTCTGATTTCCGGGACTGATCAGCCACACGCCGGACCAAACCTCGTGCACATGTCCGCTCAGGCGGCGCACCATTTCGAGAGCGTGAACCAGGTCGCGCGGCTTGCCGAAGATCTCTCCTTCGAAAGCGACGATCGTGTCCACGCCGATCACCAGCGCGTTCGTTTCGCGGGCGGCGATGAACTCCGCTTTGGCGCGCGCATTGGCCAGCGTGATTTCTGCCGGAGTAAGATGCAGCGGCGCGATTTCTTCCACATCAGCCGCTTGCACGACGAAGTCGTAGCCGTCGCGCTCCATCAGATCACGGCGCCGCGGCGAAGCGGAAGCGAGGATGATCGGCGGCCGGTTCAAGGTGCGTTGCTCGCTTTCGACGGAGGCGCCGCGACCGGCATTTCCTTGTAGTTTGGCGGGATCTGGAAGATCGACGGATCGACGGGTTCAGCTTTCGCGGAAACCAGCGTGACCGTGACTTTCTGCCCGCCTTTATCCATCACCATTTTTATCGGCATGCCGGGAAAATCCTTGCTCCGCGGGAGCAAACCGGAGGCCGTCGCGGAGAGCGGCCCGCTTTCGACCACGTCCAGCTGCGCGAGGATCGCAAAGAAGTCCGGATAAGCGCGATCCAGCCAATACGTCACCTTCACCGCGCCCATTCCGGTCTCGAAAATCTCACACGCGTGTTCGCCCACTTTCTCGAACTTTCCGATCGGCACCAGCGGCGGGGTTTGCCCCGGTCCACGAGCTTTTTGCATCTGCTCCATCATTGCTTTGGCGCGTTCGGGAGAAACGGTCACGTAACCCTTTTGCGCATGAGAAAGCGTGGTCGTTTCCCCATTCTTCCGATCGACAATCAAGCTGATTGCCGTGCCCACATCGCACCGGCCCTGATCGCCTTTCACCCGGATGATTTGTTCGCCGGATTGACCCGCGCCCTCCACCCGCTGAACCAGCACCAGGTCGCCGTGAGCCACCGAACTCAGGATCAAAAAGCCGCCGAGCAGCGCGCGAAACTTCATCTCCAAGCCCTGCCGTCGATTGTTCCAGACGTCAAATCGCGCCGTCGCCGGTGCCGCCAATTTGTTCCCGATATTGCGCCGGACTCTTGAGATGTTCGATGTCTTCCCCAGCTTCGATCCGGATCCGGAAGATCCAGCCTTCGCCGAACGGATCGGTGTTCAGGAGCGCGGGATTCGTCGTGAGTGCGTCATTCACTGCGGTGACCGTTCCGGAAACTGGAGCGTAAATGTCGCTCGCCGCCTTGACCGATTCGACGACGCAAATCTGGTCCTTCGCGTTGACCTTCGCGCCAACTGCCGGGAGCTCGACATAAACCACATCGGTCAACTCCGCTTGCGCGTGATCGGTGATGCCGACCGTGCCGTCCGCGCCATCGAGGCGCAGCCATTCGTGAGATTCGGCGTATTGGAGATCGTCGGGGACGTTCATTAGGTGATGGGGAAAAGGGGACGCGGAAATTAGTTGGCACTGCTGGCGCGGTGCAGCGGTTTCTTCTCGATCAAGGCGGGGAAAAGTCGCCCGCGAATCTCGATTTCGATTTGTTCCCCAATGCGCGCAAACTCGGTGGGAACGTAGGTCATCCCGATGCCGGTCTTCAGCGTCGGCGAAAGCGTGCCGCTGGTCGTCTCCGAGATTTTCGTGGAGTTCCGGAAGACTCCGTAGTGGGAGCGAGGCGGCGGAGAAGCGCCGGTCATTTTGAAAGGAACCAGTCGCCGCTGCACGCCTTCGGTCCGCTGGCGGAGCAACGGTTCGCGACCGATGAAGGCAGGTTTTTGCAGATCGACGAAGATCCCGAGTCCGGCTTCCAGCGGCGTGGTTGCGGAGGAGAGATCGGAGCCATTCAGCGGGTAACACATCTCGAGGCGGAGCGTGTCTCGCGCGCCGAGTCCGCAAGGTTTGATCCCGAACTCGGCGCCGCGTTCCAGGATGTCGTTCCAGGCCTTCACGCCGCGATCCGCGCAGCAAAAAACCTCGAACCCGTCTTCGCCGGTGTAGCCAGTCCGCGCGATGTGGAACGGAGAGTCGTCGATCTCGATGGTCAGGATTTGGTTCCGCGCGGGCCGGGAATATTTCCCGCCAAAAAACGCATCGAAGAGCCGCGCCGACTGCGGCCCCTGGACGGCAAACCCGGCATACACGTCGCTGCAATTGTGGAACTCCACACCTTCCGCCAAACGCGCCTGCATCCAGGCAAAATCCTCGTCAATCTTCCCCGCATTCACCACCAGGAGAAAGCGCTCCGGCCCGACGCGATAGACGATCAAGTCGTCGATCACGCCGCCGGCATCGTTCAGGAGGAAAGTGTATTGGCACTCGTTCACTTCCAGCCGATCCACGTTGTTGGTCAGGAGATGATTCAGCCAGGCTGCCGCGCCGGGACCTTCGGCGAAAAACTGGCCCATGTGCGAGATATCGAAAACTCCCAGAGCATTCCGCACCGCGTGATGTTCCTCCAGAATTCCGGAGTATTGCACCGGCATCGACCAGCCCCCGAAGTCCACCAATTTTGCCCCGAGCCGCACGTGTTCCCCATGCAGCGGCGTTTGTTTTAGCGGAAGAGCGGCGGCGGACACTCCGGGCAGGCTAGGCGCCGCGGAAAGGCTGTCTAGGCGAAAAACCGCCTGCACTCGCCGATTGCAATTCGCGCCAGCACCGCCAGAGTTTGCGCCCTTTAAACGATGAATTGGATCGACCGCGTCGAGCGCAAAATCGGCCACCTGGCCATCCCAAATCTGATCCGCATCGTCGCGGGTTTTAATGTTTTGGTTTTCGTCCTCTGCAAACTGAACCCGCCTTTCCTCGGCTGGCTGACGCTAGATCCGGCGAAGATCCTGAATGGCGAAGTCTGGCGGCTGATCACCTATGTTTTTGTCCCGACGTTTGGCTCCCCCGTCACGGACTGGCTCTTCGTCGCGCTCTACATTCTTTACCTTTGGTTCATCGGCGACGGACTCGAAAGCGCGATGGGGAGCTTCCGCGTGAACCTCTTCTATTTCCTCGGGATGATCGGCACGACCGCCGCCGCGATGCTGACCGGCGCGAGCTTCGGCACGACGATGCTGAACTACTCGCTCCTCTTCGCATTCGCCCGCTTTTATCCGGACACCGTCATTTACATCATGATGGTCCTGCCGATGAAGGTGAAGTGGATCGCCTGGTTCAGCGGTGCTTTGGTCCTGCTCGGATTCCTCGGTTCCGGCTGGAGCTACCGAGCCGCGGTGCTCGTGGCGCTGGGGAATTTCTTCCTCTTCTTCGGCCGCGAAATCTTCCGCGAGGTCGTGCATCGCCAGGAGACGCAATCCCGGCGCCGCAGGTTCGAGGCGGATCAGCTTCCGGCCGACGCTTTCCTGCATCAATGCACCGTCTGCAATCGCACGGAACAATCCGCACCGGATCTCGATTTTCGGGTGTCGAAGGACGGCAACGAATATTGCTCCGAGCATCTGCCGAAAGCGGCTCCGCTGCCGTGAGCTCGCTTACGCGGTCACGAAAGTGAAAGCGGCGCGCGTTTGATTCACGGTCTTCATCGCTGCGGCAAGAATGAAGCCGTCAACCGGCCGCGTGGTTTCCGGAGAAGCGCCGGCCGCGCCGCTGGTGTCGAAGATTCCGTCCTGATCGAGGTCGTAGCCGATCACATCCGCGGTGACTTGCGTGAGTTTTGAGACTCGGGCGAAGAGACCATTGGCATCCGGAGCGGCGGCGATCGCGGCAATCTGCCGCGCGGAGATGTTCGAGATCGCGCCATGCAGGCCGTCGATTTGGCCTTCGCCTCCGCGTCCAGCAAAGAGTCCCTGGGCGACGCCATTTTCGTCGAAGACTCCGAGCCGACCCTGATCGAGGACAAATCCAGCATCATTCCGCAGAGTGAAGCTCGGCCGGCCGATGAATCCAACGGTCTTGAACGCGCTGATGTTTCCGCCTGCGCCACCTTTCCCCGTCGCGCTTTCTCCGCCCGCTCCGGCTTGCACGATATTCACCGCGCTGTTCACATCTTTGGTTTGCGAGATCTGGAGGATGGAACCGCCTGCGCCGCCGGTCGCCCCCGCGCCGAATGCCGCTCCGCCCGTTCCAGCAAAGAGCACCGCCGAATAGCCGAGATCGAGCTGCGGCGTGTTGAATTGCAGGGCGCTGATCGTGCCGCCGACCCCGCCGGATTTTCCTCCTGCGCCGCCATTCCCTCCGATCAAAGCCACGCCGATGTTCCGGGAAAGATCCGCGTCCGGCCAGTCAACGGGCGCTGGATTGAGGTCATTGAAAACCGGGCCGACATTCACTGCGGCAAAGGTGGATTTCGTGATCAAGCCGGCATTGCCGCCCTTGCCAGCCGCTCCGCCCGCGCCGCCGTGTCCGCTGAAAATGTGCATCACGCCGCCGGCCGGTTCGATCCCGTTCACCACTCCCTGGAAAGGTCCATCCGCAAGATCCTGCACGCCGATCACGGCTCCGGAAACATCTCCGCCTTTGCCTCCGTCGAGGGTTCCGCCAGCTCCGCCGCTTCCGGAGCGAATCACTGCGGAAGCAAGGTGCGTAAAGGTGATCGAAGCGCCATCCACGAACGCGGAGTTCTTCGCCACGAGATTGCTGACTGCGCCGCCGGATCCGCCTTTGGCGCTGCCGTTTCCTCCGGAACCCGCAGTCACCCGCAGCGCGATGCGGTCCGGATTATCCAGCGGAGTTTCCGCATGCGGATCGTAGTGAGTGATCCCGCTGACGCCGGCTGGAGCAAAGCCGATGCTCCCGCCATTTCCACCGTCGCCGCCGGTGCCGTTGCCGCCTGCGCCAGCGGTCATGTTTAAGACCACGTAGTTCAGCTTGATCAAACCTTTGTCCGCTTGATCGAAGACGCTCACCGAGCTGAAGCCGCTGACCGAACCGCCCGCGCCGCCCGCCAGGCCGCTGCCACCGAGACCTGTCGCCACCGTCACGGAAACCGTGCTGTCGCGCTCCGCATCGGTTCCGCCGCCAGCTTGCCCGGCGGAAGTTCGGTCCGCTCCGTCGAGCTTCAAAGTTGCGCCCGAAACGTTGCCGCCCGCGCCGCCCGTTCCTTGCAGAGCGTTGCCGCCCGCGCCGGTGCTGATGCTGGTGAAATAGGGATTTTCCAGCCGCTCGATGTCTTCGCTGAGCTCCAGCGCGACCTTCAAGTTCTGCACCGAACCTCCATCGCCCGCCTTCACTTTTCCCAGCGGAGCGTCGCCGCCGACTCCCGTTTGAATCCGCACGTTTCCGTCCAGGCTGGTCACGGTCACCGTTTGCAGATTGCCGCCGTGCCCGCCGTTGCCGCCTCTCGCTGCGCCGCCATTGCCGGTGTTCAGTTTGATCTCGCCGCTGCTCAGGGTCATCGCGACGCCGCTCAGCGCTCCGCCGTTTCCTCCGGAGGCAGACTTCGAGCCGATGCCGAGCGGAGTGCCGCCGTCGCCGACGCTGATCTCCAGCACATCATCCGCAATCAGCGTGGGAGTGACCGTGCCGCCAGCGGAAGTCAGGAACGCCGGCGGATTTGAGACCGAACCGCCCGCTCCCGCCGCGCCGTTGAAGCTGTCCCCGC
>DASVRR010000170.1:0-5986 GCA_036388515.1 Chthoniobacteraceae bacterium
CAGCTTCGTGCCGGAGAGAGTGCTGACCAATCGCGACCTGGAAAAAACGGTAGAGACCAGCGACGAGTGGATCACCAGCCGCACCGGAATCAAGGAGCGGCGCATCGCCGCGGATGATGAAAGCACCAGCGATCTGGCGGCGAAGGCCGCTCAGGCAGCGATGAGCAACGCCGGAATCACTGCGGAAGAAATCGACCTGATCATCGTGGCGACTGTGACGCCCGACATGTTCTTCCCGAGCACGGCTTGCTTCGTCCAGGCAAAGATCGGCGCGGTCAACGCGGCTTGCTTCGACGTGAGCGCGGCTTGCGCGGGCTTTCTCTATGCGCTGGAAATCGCCCAGCAGTTCATCACTTCACACACGCACGACACGATTTTGGTGATCGGTGCGGAGAAGCTCTCGTCGATCGTAGATTGGAAGGATCGCAATACTTGCGTGCTCTTTGGCGATGGCGCCGGAGCCGCGATCTTGCGGCATCGCGGAGGCGGGCACGGCGTGATCAGCACTTACATGGCGAGCGACGGACGCCTTTCGGACATCCTCTACATTCCCGGCGGCGGCTCCCGTTTTCCGCACTCAAAGGAGAACGCGGAGCAAGGACTGAACACGATCAAGATGAACGGGAAGGAGACCTACAAGCACGCCGTCACCTCGATGCTCGACGCGGCGACGCGCGCGCTCGCGGAGGCGAATCTCAAGGCCGAAGATCTCGCCTGCATCATTCCGCATCAGGCAAATCTGCGGATCATCGAAGCCATCGCGGACCGGATGAAAGTGCCGCTGGATCGCTTCATGGTGAACCTCGATCGCTACGGAAACACCAGCGCGGCGGCGGTGGCGATTGCTCTGGACGAAGCAAACCGCACCGGCCGGATGGAGGTCGGCGATTACGTTTTGCTGGTCGTTTTTGGCGGAGGTCTCACGTGGGCAAGTTCGGTGATTCAGTGGTGAGCTGGAGTAAAAAGTCGGGCGCGATCCGATGCTGATCGATACTCACGCGCATCTGGATTATCCCGATTTCGAGGGTGACTTCGAAGCAATGCTGGCGCGCGCGGCCGAGGCGGGAGTGACGCGGATGATTTCGATCGGCACCAGCGTCGCGAGCAGTCAACGCGCGGTCGCGCTGGCGGAACAGTTTCCGCAGATCTTTGCAGTCATCGGCGTGCATCCTTCCTCTGCGGAAGAAGCGGAGCCGGACTTCATCAGCCAGCTCCGGGAACTCGCGCGCAGTCCTCGCGTCGTGGCCATCGGCGAGACCGGCCTCGACTATCATCGGCTGCCGGGACGGGAACTGCTTTCCCCCACCCCGGCCTGGATCGCCGAGACACCGCTGAACGATCCGCAGGAGCCGCTCGCGGCGATCCGCGATGGCGCGCACAAAGCGTTGCAAGCGGAGGTTTTCCAGCAACAACTGGAACTCGCGGTGGAGCTTGGCCTTAACGTCGTGATCCACGAGCGCGATGCCTGGGAAGATACCGTTGATTTGCTGGAACCGTACGCCGGCAAGCTGCGCGCGGTGTTTCATTGCTTCGGCAAATCGCTTCAGCAGGCGGAGCTTTTGCTCGGACAGGACCATTTGGTTTCCTTCACGGGGATTGTGACTTTCAAGAACGCGCAGGTCGTTCAAGCGACAGCCGGCGCGGTGCCCGCCGGAACGTTTATGGTCGAAACGGATTGCCCGTATCTGGCGCCGGTTCCCCATCGGGGGAAACGCTGCGAGCCGGCGCACACGCGGTTGGTTGCGGAAAAGATCGCGCTCCTCCGCGGAGAATCGCTGGAGCAAATCGCCGCGCAAACCACGAGAGCGGCCGAGGCATTCTTTCGCTTTCCCCGCTAGCGCGGACGCCTCTAGTCCGGCGACGGCTTCGAACTCAGAGGCTGGGTCCGTGGAGGACGGTCTGGAGCGCCTGCAGCAGCTTGTCCGCAGTGTACGGTTTATCCAGGAACGTCTTCACTCCGAGCCCGTTCAAGACCACCGCGTTTTCCTTCTGAATGTGTCCGCTGGAGACGATCACTTTCACCGCCGGGTTCACCTTCCGGAGCGAGCGGACCAAAGTGATCCCGTCCATCTGGCCCATCGCCAGGTCCGTCAAAACCACATCGATTTCTTCCCGGCGCTGGAAGTAAAGCGCCAGCGCGTCCGAGCCGTCTTCCGCGGTGTAAGCGTGATAGCCATTGGATTCCAGCGTGCGGACCAACGCTTCGCGGATCGGCGGTTCGTCATCCACCACGAGCACGCGCTCGCCGTTGCCGCCTTTCGTGACGACTTCGTCCGGACTCTTTTCCGCGGCTCCGGATTCGCGCGAAGCCGGCAGGAAGACGCGGAAGGTTGTCCCGATTCCGACTTCACTCTGGACGTTCAGGAAACCTCCGTGCGCCTTGACGATTCCGATCACCGTCGCCAGGCCGAGACCGGTTCCTTTGCCGACTTCCTTGGTCGTAAAGAACGGATCGAAAATCTTATCCAGCACCTCCGGAGGAATTCCGCTCCCGGTGTCGCCCACGCGCAAGGCAACATGCGGACCGAGTTGCGCGCCGGGGTTCATCCGGGCGAGCTGTTCATCCACATCCACATTTTCCGCCCCGACCGTGAGCGTGCCGCCTTCCGGCATCGCGTCCCGCGCATTCACGCAGAGATTCAGCAAAACCTGATGGAGCTGAGTCGCATCGCCGCTCACCGTCCAGAGATCGGCGGCAAATCCCGACTGCAAGTCGATGTTCCTCGGGAAGGTCTGCGCCATGATCTTCGAGAGCTCGCTGATCAGATGCTTCGGCTGCAACAGGACGCGTTCCCCTTCCACTCCGCGGGCAAAAGTCAGCACTTGCTTGACGATCCCGGCGCCACGTTCGGCGCTCGCTTCGATGATATTCAGCATGCGCTCGGCATCCGGATCTTTCAGGTCCCGCCGCAGCAGCGTCGTGGACATGAGGATCGGTGAAAGAATGTTGTTGAGATCGTGCGCAATGCCGCTCGCCAGCGTGCCGATGCTTTCCAGCCGCTGGGCGCGGAGAAATTGCGCCTCGAGTTTTTTCGTCTCGGTCAGATCAGTATTGATCACCAAAACCGAATGCGCCTGGCCTTGATCGTCGCGCACCAAAGTCCACCGACTGTTGATGATGATCTCGCGTCCCTCTTTCGAGCGATGCGTGAACTGGCCGCTAAACACGCCCTTTTCCAGCAACTCCACCTGCCCCATGAGGAAGCTCTCCATGTCCTCCTTGAGGAGTGCCGGCACGGGAGAACCCTGCGCCTCTTCCGCAGTGTAGCCGTAGAGCCTTTCCGCGCCGCGATTCCAGAAGAGAACCTGATGCTTCAAGTCGCGGACGAGGATGGCATCCGACGCCAGATCCAGCAGACGCGCCTGTTCCCGGTTCCGCTTTTCCGCAAGGCGCTGGGCGGTCCGATCGATGGTCAGGACCAAAACCGCCTCGCTTCCGCCAAACGGAATCTCGTGCCAGGTGCTTTCCACTTGCAGAGTCGTCCCGTCTTTCCGCCGATGCCGCCACGGCGCGCTTGCCGCAAAACCATTTTGTTCCCCGGCTTTCGCCGCCTCGATCTCGGCCGCGCCTTCCTCCGGCTCGGCGATCTGATCCATCGACATGGTCAGGAACTCTTCCCGGGAAAAGCCGTAGAGCTGCACCGCTGCATCGTTCACCACGATAAAGGCCAGCGTCTTCGCATCCACCACCCACATCGGCAAGGGATGCTGATGGAAAAGCAGCTGAAAGCTGACTTCGTCCTCCAGCATCGAGCCGAGCGAGGTTTCGATTGGAGGCGTCATGGGAGCAGTAAAGAGCGTGCGCAGAGTCGGACAGCAACCGCAGAGCTGAAAGCGATCGCAGGGTATATGCAGCCGACGCGGCGAACGCCAGCCGGGACCTTGGAAGATTTCATCCGCATCGCGGCGGATGATGCAAACCCTGTGCCGCGAACGCCGCTCGATGCCGAAATGTCTTGGAGAGTGCCCGCCAGAATTCTATTTTCCCCACCCGCATGAATTCTGAAATCCAAAAAGCCGTCGAGGTCGGCAAACTTTCTCCCGCCGCTGGCTCCGCCCTCGAACAACTGCTTCCCGGGACTTACGTGCTGCACAAGAGCTGGGGATTTGGAAAAGTGGACGCGGTCGATTTCCTGGTGAGTCAGATGACCATCAGCTTCAAAGCGAAAAAAGGCCACGCGATGCAGCTGGACTACGCGGCGCAGTCGCTGCAGCCGATTCCTCCGGAGCACATTCTCGCCAAGAAATCGGCGAACCTCGCCGCGGTGAAGACTCAGGCAAAGGAAGACGTCGTCGGGTTGATGCGATCGTTGCTCCTGAGCTATGGCGGAAAGGCGACGCAGGATCAGATTACCCAGACGTTGGTTCCGGATGTTTTCAGTGAGTCGGAGTTCAAGCGCTGGTGGGAGAACGCCAAGAAAACGTTGAAGAAGGACGGGCACTTTTCAGTTCCAGCGAAGAAGAGCGAACCCTTTGAACTTCGGGAGGAAGCAATCTCCCGCTCGGACGATTACCTTTCCCTCTTCACAAACGCCCGCCGGCTCAAAGACCAGCTCACGGTGCTGGATCAAATCCTGAAGAACATCGGTGAGTTCAGCGATCCCAGCGTCCTCCAGTCGCTGCTCGTCACGGCCGACGATCAGGCCCGCAAAAACCAGCGTCTCAATCCTGCGCAGGCTCTGGAGTTTCTGCTCACTCGGGACGAAATCATCGAGAAGGCGCCGGTCCTCCAGAGAGATCCGCTGGCGCCGACGGTCGCCGAATTTTTGCGCGATGAGGAGAAGCGGCTCCCTGACCTGGTCGGCGATCTTCCGGCCAACAAACAGAAACGCGTGCTCAACGAAGTGCCGAACGCCTTTGGGGACGAATGGCCCGCGCGTGCGATGATTCTAGTCAACCGCGGAAGCAGCCGCGTCGCGGGAGAAGCCGCCCGTTTGCTGGAGGAAAAAGGCCAGCTCCAACTCCTGCTCAATGGACTGGATCGCTCGATCCGCGAACACTCCATCACCTCCGAAGTTCTTTGCTGGCTGTGCAAGGAGCGCGAGGGCGTTTACTCCGATCTGATGAATCCACGGTTGCTCAGCGCGCTGGTTGGCGCGTTGGAGCGGGATCAGTTTGTGGAAACAAAACGCGACCGGCGGCTGCACGATTTGCTGTTGAACGACAAAGAACTGCTGCCCGATCTGATTTCTTCCGCCACGCACGAGGAACTGCGCGACGTAATGCGCAAACTGATGCTGACGCCGGTTTTCGAGGAGCTGAACAAACGTTCGCTGCTCGGTCGCGTGATCCGGATTTATCCGGAAATGCAGGCCCTCGTTTCCGGCGACAGCGATTCCAAACAAGAGACGCTGGTGGTTTCCTGGGAGAGCCTGGAAAAGCGGAAGGCGGATTACGACGAGCTCGTGAACAAGAAGATTCCGGAGAACGTGAAGGAGATCAGTGTTGCCCGAAGCTACGGAGATTTGCGGGAAAACTTCGAATTCAAGGCGGCGAAGGAAATGCAGCGCGTGCTCGGACGGCGCCGTGCTGAAACCGAGCGCGACCTGGCCATGGCGCGCGGCACGGACTTCGCCAATCCGGACACCTCCGTGGTTTCCATCGGGACCATCGCGACGCTGCGCGAAACGAGCACCGGACGGGAAGAAGTCTTCACCATTCTCGGCGCGTGGGACGGCGATCCGGACAAAGGAATCGTCAGCTATCAAAGCGCGCTGGCGCAATCGCTCCTCGGCCACAAACCTGGTGAGCGGGTCGAAGTTCCGACCGAGACGGGAGATCGCCAGGTCGAGATCGTTTCGATCGCGCCGTTCCGTCCTGCGGTGTAGTTCCCGTTCCGCCGAAACGTCTTCTCCGGATGGAGCGGCATCCGGAAGTTTTTCTTCCGTGGGGAGCGCAGGCCGCTGGCCTGCTGTCCGCGGCGGCCCGCCGCGGACTTCGAACACCTTTGAGAGAACGCCGCCGGAGTTGCTCCGGCCAAGGAAGC
>DASVRR010000171.1:0-7790 GCA_036388515.1 Chthoniobacteraceae bacterium
GTCGCTTAGCTGACGAAGCGACATGCTTTGCGAAACTCCGCCGCTGAGATGCTGGATGCGCGGGCCATTTTCGGCGGCAAGCTGAGCGATGATCACTGCCGCGACATCGCGGGGATGCAGACAGTCGCGCACTTGATGACCCAGCCCATCGAAGCCGATGTATTTCAGCGGGCGACCCGCGCTCCAGCTGTGGATCCAAAAGGAAAAGATCCCTTGATCGGCTTTCCCAAACTGCCCGGCTCCCGCGAGCACTCCGCAACGATTGATCCACACCGGCAGATCAAAGGTGGCGCCGTACTCCAGCGCGAGTTGCTCGGACGTCAGCTTCGCCGCGCCATAGAGCGAAACCGGTGCCGCCGTCGAAAAGCTTTCGTCCACACCTTCCTCCGAGAAGCCGCAAACCTCCTGAGCCAGCGGACGAAAGGCTCCATCCGAGACTTCCATCTTCAGCCCCGCGAGTGCGGGAATGGAGTAAACGCGGCTGGTGCTGAGGAGGATGAAACCGGCGCCATGAGCTTTGCAATATTCCAGGAGGTTGATTGTTCCTCCGAGATTATGCTCCAGCAGTTGCCGGCTGCTCGTCCGCCCATCCACGCCCGCCAGCACGCTCGGATTTGCGGCGCAATCGATCACCCAATCTGCCGGGGGCAATGCCTCCAGATCGGCGGCACTCCGAATGTCGCCGTGGATCAACTTCACTCCCAGCGCGGCGAGACGCGCACGATTGATCTCACTCCCGGCGCGGATGAAATTATCCAGCCCAATGATCTCCAGGCCCTCGCGCGCCGCGATCAGCGCCTCCGCGATATTGCTGCCGGCGAAACCGCAGGCGCCGGTGAGCAGGATTTTCACGCTTCTCCCCGACAGGCGGCGTGGATTTCTTCCAGAATCTCGCGCAGTCCGTAGCGGTATTTCCATTCCGGATAATGCGCCTGAAACTTCCGCACATCGCTGATCCACCAGATGTGATCTCCCACGCGGTTATCTTCCACATAAGTCCAGTCCAGCTTTCTTCCGCTGATTTCCTGGCAAAGATCGATCGCTTCCAGCATCGAGCAGTTTGAGTGGCGTGAGCCGCCGAGATTGTAAACTTCAGCGCTGCGGGGCGCGCGGAAGAACTGCCAGAAGGCCTCCACCAGATCATGGCTGTGGATATTGTCGCGCACTTGCTTTCCCCGATAACCAAAGACGCGATACGGTTTTTCTTCCACCGTGCAGCGCATCAGGTAGGCGAGAAATCCGTGCAACTCGGCGCCCGCATGCGCCGGCCCAGTGAGGCAGCCCCCGCGGATGCAAGTCGTGAGCAGCCCGAAATATCTTCCGTATTCCTGCACCAGCAAATCCGCCGCCGCTTTGCTGACGCCGAAGAGTGAATGCTTCGTCTGGTCGATGGACATGCTTTCGTCGATGCCGATCGAGAAGGGATGCGCCGGGTCGATTTCCCAGCGGCGTTCGAGCTCCTGGAGCGGCAGGCGATTCGGTGTGTCGCCGTAAACCTTGTTCGTGCTGGTGAAGATGAAGACCGCGGCGGGACAGTGTTGGCGCGCTGCTTCCAGCAAGTTCAAGGTGCCCACGGCATTGACGCTGAAGTCCGTGCCCGGCTCGCGCGCCGCCCAATCGTGTGAAGGCTGCGCCGCAGTGTGGATGACCAGGCTGATCTGCGCGCCGTAGGTTGCGAAAACCCGATCCACGTCCGTCATATTCCGAATATCCACCGCGTGATGGCGGTAGTGCGGCAAGGTGCGCTCCAGCTTCTCCCGCATGCCCGCGGTCGAAGCGCCTTCGCCGAAGAACTTGGCCCGCATGTCGTTGTCGATGCCCGCGATCTCCAGCCCTTCCGCATGAAAGCGCTTGCAAGCTTCCGACCCGATCAATCCGGCAGACCCTGTGATCAAGGCAACGCTCATCTGGCTTTGGGCGACATGGGCCGGGATCATTGCTGCGGAGCTTTGCGGCGCAAGGTGATTTTGCCATAATCCTGCGTGCGTTCTTCATCCGAGCTGTCGCCAATCGCTGAAACCGAACCTTCGAGACTGGTCCCCGAAACCAAACTGGACGACCCACCGAAGCTCTCACGGAACTGGATGTGCGTTTGGGCGGCATTGATCATCCTCGTGGCCGCGGCCGTGCGGATTTATCCATCGGCCGGATTCGTTGCGATGGGTTTCGACGAGGCGCTTTACCGCGATAATGTGCTCCGGCTGGATACTGTCGGGCTCACCGGTTATCCGGAAATCTGCCAGCTCTTCCTCGAAGACCAACGCCAGCCGGAACAAATCACGAAGCTGCCGCCGACCCGGTTTCTCTATGTCTTCAGCGGTTGGATCTGGAAGCGGATCCACTTTGGTGATGCGCCACCCGCGGTGCGGGGCAGTTCCGGTTTTGCCGACAGGGATCCTGCGCTTCGCTCGCTCCATGGCGTCTCTTGCCTGTTCAGTATTCTCACCGTCGTCGCGGCTGGGCTCGCCGCGCACCGGATGCTCGGACCCGGGATGACGCTGGGAGTGCTCGCGCTGGTTGCCTTCACTCCCACGCAAATCCATATGGGGCAACACGCGTTGATCGATGGCTTCCTGGCTTTTTGGGCGACGATGTGCGTGTGGATGCTCTGGGAGAATTTGCAAAACCAAGGGCGCGGCAAATGGCTTGCGGGATACGGCCTTTGTCTCGCCTGCATGGTTATGACGAAGGAGAACTCTTTCTTTGTCTATGTCGCGCTGTCTGGACTGCTGGCGGTAAGTCATCGCGCGGGGTTTGGGCGCATCACCCGCTCGCTCCTGGTAGTTCACCTCGCCGCACCGGCGATCGGGCTCCTGGTCTTGATCACGCTCGCGGGAGGAATCGCCTCCTTCGTCGAAATCTATCAACTCCTCGTCGTCAAAGCGCAGAATCTAACTTATGCGATCCAAACCGGCGACGGACCCTGGCATCGTTATCTCGTTGATATGATGATTGTCAGTCCGCTGATCCTTTGTCTGGCGATCGGCGGCTTGTTTTCGCAGCTGCATCGCGAACGTGCCTATCTCTATCTCGCGCTCTTCGTCTTCCTCACCTACGCGGTAATGTGCAACGTGCGTTACGCGATGAATCTGCGTTACGCGACGATTTGGGATCTGCCGCTCTGCGCTTTCGCCGCTGCGCAGATCAATCAGCTCTCGGCTGTTTTCGGCCGGCGCCGCCGGTTGGCCGCCACGCTGCTGACCGTGGCGGTCTGCGCCTACGGCTTGCGCCAATATCTCATCTTCTTCTGCGACTTCGCGCTCTACGAGCTCGTCACCGAAGGCCTCCTCCGAGCGGTGAAGATCCTTAAATAGTCAGCCTCTCCGGAGCCGAAACCGATGAGGATGGGGAAGGATCCGCCTCAATTCCGGAAAGCGCAGGCGCGGAAGATTTCACCCGTGGCATTGCCATGCAGATCAGGAACAAACCGGTGAAGAGGAGATCGCTTATGAGCGTCTGCCGGAAGAAAGTCAAAGTCGTCGGATAACCGGGAAGACCCACGGTCAAAGCCTGCAGCCATCCGGCGAATCCGCCGGCATACCGAGGTTCGGCGAGCCAGGAACCGGTGTTGGTGATGAGGAAGAAAACGACCGACGCCAGCAGACTGGAGCCAAGCACGCGGGCGGGCTGCGGATTGCCGCGTTGCATCCAGGCAAACCCAGCTACCAACCCAAACGCGAGGTAACGCGGCAGCAAGTCGAAACTCAGCATCGGGGCCGCGTAATGCGCGTTGAGGATCAGGTCCGAAATCAGGAGAGCGAGCAGCGGGAAAGCGATCGCGACCTTGCGCGGGAAGTAAATCGCTCCACAAAGTGCGATCGCCGCCATGGGAGAAAAGTTGTGCCAGCCATCCAGCTGTGAACTGCCGGCAATCCCCAAAACGACACGGTAGAGGATGGTCACCAACACGAGCACGGCAGCAGCAATCATGGCGGGACCCTGCCGGCATTCACGCGAGCCGGCAATCCCGAAACGGTCTTCCGGAATTAAATTCTTGCGCCGATTGGCGGGTGTTCGTCAGGTTCTCCGCAGTTCTTTGCGAGTTTAAACAAGTCAGTGATCCGCTGGACGGAATTCCGTGAAAACCGGAAGCAGTTGCGCTGCTGTAACTGGATACAACTCCCCATTTGACCAATCTCCGAGACCGACTCGGAGGTGAAGGCGGGGAGAAGATTGGCGACCGATGCAGGCTCTTCCCGAGCCGACATCGACCGCCTGTAAACCAGGAGCCAGAATACTTCCCCGGATCGCTCTCATTCGCGCCGCACCATCGCGCAGCAATTCCGCTGCCCCTGCGGTCGGCGCGACAAAACTTCTTCGCAAAAAAGAAGAATGAGGGATCAGCTTCACTCTCGTGGCGCTGCCTTCGGGCGGCGTCGGGTCGTGCTCTGGTCTCTCGAAACACCATCAGAGACCATCCCATGAAACCCTCACTTCTTGCTCTTGCGAGAATCTCCGCCATCGCCATCGCCTTGTGCAGCAGCGCCTTCGTCGCTCCCGTTCAGGCCGATTGGACGACCATTCCATTGCCGCCACTCGCGGCCACCTTCAGCTCCTATCAGATGGGGCATTTGCCGGATGGCCGGCTTGTTTACGGCAGCCAGAACGATCTGGATCGCCAGAGCAGCTTCGGCAGTTCGACGCTCCTCGATTACACCACCGCCGGTTCGTGGGATCCCTCGGATATCGCGGTCTTCAGCGACACGCTGGCGGTGCTGGGACAAGGCACCTTTGCCGCGAGCAAACTCTTCCGCTTTGATCCCTCGCAAATCGGCACCGGCTTCACCGAGATCGCGGGCGGTCCGCTGCAAAACTACAGCCTGAGCTTCTACGATGCCGCCAGCTTGCTCGTGGGCGGAGGAAACGGGACGAGCGGCAGACATGCGATCCTGCACGTCCCGCTCGATGGTGGCGCGCGCAAGATCCTGCTGGATGACATTTCGCTCTACAGCGGCGCTTTCACGCTCGACCTGCAGGGAAATCTCTACGTCGTGGATGACGATGATCTGAAGCTCTACAAGATTCTCGCAAATGAGCTGGCGACAGCGCTCGCGACTTCTTCCCCACTCACTCTGAATGGCCGCTCGGCGCTCACGACGCTCGCAGCGGACGGGTCGCTGGCGGTGGATTCGCTGGGGCGAATTTGGTCCGCCGGTTATCAGTTTGAGGGACTCGATCTTTTCGATCCGAGTTCGGGAACCAGCACCCGCTTTCTTCCGGAAAACAATCCCTCGGTGCAGGATTTCTATGTCGTCTCGACGTTCTCTTCCGGCTCGCAGAGCTATGTGGCTTATCTGAACGCCGAAGGTCCAAATGCAGGCGCCAACTTGAGCTACGGCTACGATCAAGCGACGAACTTGGTTCCGGAACCTTCCGCAACAACGCTGGCGCTGTTGGCCTTCGCGGCAGGAGCGGCGGGCACGCGAAGGCGCGCGGGGAAGAAGGCATGAGGCTCTTCGCGATCTGCGGCTGCTGCGCGTTCCTTCGAGCGGTCAGCCTGGCGGATGGTCCCTACGCGCCCGCTGCCGGTCAAAGCGGGACGACGGCAATCCCGGCAAATGATCCGCGAATCGTTGCCTGGGGTTCTTCGGTGGCGGATCTCCAACGTGGTCCCCAGCAAATCGGCGACAGCGAACTTGGAAATGCCAACTGGGGCGACGGTGCCGACGCGCTCAGGGCGGCGGATGCCTCGGTCGGCTTCACTGCGCCGGTGGTGAGCTTGGGCGACGGCGGCTGGATCACTTTGCGTTTCGCCCAGCCGATCACCGATGGACCAGGCCCGGATTTTGCCGTGTTCGAAAATGGTCTCACCGACACGTTTCTCGAACTTGCTTTCGTCCTGATCAGCTCAGACGGAATTGCCTTCGAGCGCTTCGATTCCGTTTCGCTTACGCCGACGCAAACTCAGGTGAATGGGGACGACTCGGGAGGAACGTTCGGGACCGTGGATCCGCGCAACCTTCACAATCTTGCGGGAAAATATCGCGCTGGATTCGGCACACCTTTTGATCTCGCGGAACTCGCCGGCCGCAATCCAAACGTCGATGTGAGAGCGGTTCGTTTCGTGCAGATCCGCGATGTGATTGGCTCGATCGATCCGCTCTACGCCACCAGCGACTCGCAGGGTCATCGGATCAACGATCCGTGGGCCACTCCTTATGTGACGAGCGGATTCGATCTGGATGCAATTGCCGTGTTGCACCAGGTTCCGGAGCCCAGTTTCCCCGCGCTGCTGGCGATCGGTTTACTCGGATTCGCGGCGAGACGCAGAATCCGCTAAAGGGCCACTTCGAATGTTCCGCGGCGCATTCACTTTGTTGGAGTTGCTGGTCGTTCTGGCGGTGATCACTGTGCTCGGGACGCTGATTCTTTCAGCCACTCACATCGTGAAGGAGAAAGCGCAGAGCGCTCAATGCGTCTCCAATCTTCGCCAGCTCGCGGCCGCAAATCTCGCGCATGCAGCGGAGAATAACGGCCAGTTTGTCCAGGCTCAGGAACGGGAGAATCTCATCCGCTGGCATGGCATCCGCAGCGGCGCGACAGAAGCCTTCAACGCGGAAAAAGGGCCGCTCGCGCCGTATCTCGGGACCGAAGCTCGAGTGAAACTTTGCCCGGCATTTCGAGATGCGTTGAAGGACTCGGAGAGCTTCGAGGAAAGCACCGGCGGCTATGGCTATAACGCGCTTTACATCGGCGGGACGCCCGCCGATCGGTTTCGTGCGGAACGGATGAGCAATGTGCCGCGCCCCGCGAACACCGTGATGTTTACGGACACCGCATTTGCGCGCGCGCGCGGGATTCAGGAATACGCTTACTCCGAGCCGTTTCGCTCCACGGATAGTGCCGGGCGTTTGCGCGGCGCGCTTTCGCCGAGCGTTCACTTCCGTCACCACGACCGAGCCAATGTCGCCTGGTGCGATGGGCACGTCTCGGGCGAGTCCTTCAGTGCGCTGGGGAAACTAAACTCCTATGGCGGCGACAGCGCGAAGTGGAAGATCGGCTGGTTCGGCCCGAACGGGAATAACGGCTACTGGAACCCACACGCGGAGCTGGTCACGGACCCGGATCAGGCGCGCTGATTTCCGGCAGAATTTTCCTCCCCAAGCAGCAGGAGATTTCTCGCGCAGGTTTGCCTTCGGTGTAGGGTCACCGCCCGCATGACGATCCTCCAGACTGCCACTCGCGACGCCATTTCCACGCTGCAATCCCTCGGCACTTTTCAGGCGGAATTGGATCGCGCGGCAGCATTGGTGGGCGCCTGCCTCACCTCCGGCGGCAAGCTGCTGGTCTGCGGCAATGGCGGGAGCGCCGGCGACAGCGCGGATTTTGCCACGGAATTTGCCTGCCGCTTTTCCTGCGACCGCCAACCGTATCCAGCGATCAATCTCGCAGCATGCGGCAGTTTGCTGACGGCAAACGGGAATGACTACGGGTTCGACGAGGTCTTCGCGCGCAGCGTCCGCGCGTTCGGCCGGCCCGGAGATATCCTCGTGGCGCTGAGCACGAGCGGAAACTCTTCCAACATCCTGGCAGCCCTGCGCGCCGGGAAGGAAAGCGGCCTGCAGACATTTGCTCTGCTGGGGCGCGAAGGTGGCCGCGCTCGCGGTTTGGCTGACGTCGAGTTGACGATCCCGAGCATGATCACGGCGCGCATTCAGGAGGCGCATCGCTTTCTCCTCCACGTGATCTGCGAGATGGTGGAAGAAGGCTGGTTGCTGGCTAAAAAGTAAGCGTCGCCTGCGCTGACGCTGCCTGGCTGGCGCTCAGGGAGTCGCTGGCGCCGCTGCTGC
>DASVRR010000172.1:0-30128 GCA_036388515.1 Chthoniobacteraceae bacterium
CAAACATTCAGGCAGCCGCGGTGCCAAACAGCGCGCGGGTCTTTTCGCTGGATGCGATCATCACCACGATGGTCAACCAGGCAGAAGGCGTGTCGGATCTTCTGTTCGTCGTCGGGCGGCTGCCGCAGATCGAAGTGTACGGGAAGCTCCGGCCGGTGGAGATCGAGGGAATGAACCCGGCGCTTCTGCCCGCTCATGTGGAAGGAATCGCGCTCAAGATCATGGGAAGCAACGAGCGACTCGCGAGCGACCTGAAGGCATTTGGTTCGTGTGACACCAGCTACGGAGTGCCCGGCCTCGCGCGGTTTCGGGTGAATATCTTCAAGAACAACGGCAATCACGCGATCGTGATGCGGAAACTCAGCACCCAAATTCCCACGCTGGAGGGACTTCGTTTGCCGCCGGTGTTTGGCGAGATCATCAAGGAAAAGACCGGGATCATCTTCGTGACCGGCGCGACGGGCAGCGGCAAAACGACGACCCTGGCCGCGATGCTGAACGAGATCAACCGCACTCAGGAAGTGCATATGGTCACGCTGGAAGATCCGATCGAGTTCCTGCATCCCCACCTCAAAGGAACCTTCAGCCAGCGCGAGCTCGGGAAAGATTTTTCCGACTTCTCGGTAGGATTACGCGCCGCGTTGCGGCAGGCGCCGAAGGTCATCCTGGTCGGGGAAATCCGCGACCGGGAGACGATGGAAATCGCGCTCACTGCAGCGGAAACTGGACACGTGGTTTTCTCCACGCTCCACACCATCAGCGCGGCACAATCGATCAACCGCGTGATCGGCATGTTTACCAATGAGGAAGAAATGCAAATTCGGCAGCGTCTTGCGGATACGTTGCGTTTTGTGATCAGCCAGCGTCTTGCGCCGAAGGTCGCCGGCGGGCGGGTGATGGTCTCGGAAATCATGGGCTCCAGCCTGCGGACGCGGGAAGCAATCCTGTTGGGCGAAAACGAAATTCGCGACTTCCACGAGATCATTGAAGCCAGTTATCAGAACGGCTGGCATAGCTTCGAACAGTCGCTGATCAAGCTCTACAAAGAGCAGAAGATCACCGAAGAGACGGCGATGGTTTACAGCGTCAACAAACCGTCCATGCGTAAGTCCATCGACGTGGCGAAAAAGGAGATGAGTCCCGAGGACGACACGCCCTCCGGTTATCGCCTGAACATGGAGGCGCTCCATGTCCCGGCAAACGGAACGCACATGCCGATCTGACGGTTGGTTCCAAACGGTTCCGGCCACTCGGGAACAAAAGCCGACGCGAGTCGCGGAAGCATCCGGCATCCGGGTTTCAGGATTCCAATGAAACTGCATCCGGCGGGGGTCGAACCCACAACCTCTGCCTTCGGAGGGCAGCGCTCTATCCAGTTGAGCTACGGATGCGCAGGCGGGGGAGAGTAGGGGAAGACCGCGCCGTCTGCAAAGCGAAAAGCCGATCAGCGCCGGGTCGCCTGAGACAAGATCAGCCCTCGCTCAGGCTTTTCGATTTGCGACGACGTAATCGTGGATGGAGTTCACCGTTGCGAGCGCCTGCCGGGCGGTTTCGGAGTTGGCCACACTGACGCCGAATTTCTTCTCCAGGGAGACGACAAGCTCCAGAGCATCAATCGAATCGAGGCCAAGTCCTTCCGGACCAAAGAGCAGCAAGTCGTCCGCGATTTCCTCCTTCGGCACCTTGAGCATGAGATTCTCGACCATCATCTCTTTGATCTCTTCACGCAGGTTTTCGTCGGTCATGTTTCGGGGCGCGTATTTCGATGCAAGGCGCTTGTGTTTCAAGCCATTTCAAACGCTGTCAGTCGCCGTTGAGAGCAGTTGGAAGGCGTTCTCCTCGTTGCGACACTGGGCTCGCGAGTTCCCGTGCACCTTCCGGAGTGCCGATCGATGGAGGAGATCGAACACCAGAAGTTTGGTGGAGGCGTTCGAATCAAATGTGCTAGGTTCCGCCCGGGTGTCGCTCCGATGGCTTACAATCTTCCACTGATCCGAGGCCTGCTGAAGGACGGAGAGTCTTTGGTGAAAGCGGTCTTTGAGCTTCGCCGAGCTTTATTGCCGATCATTGTTGGGGGCCGCTGGTGTTTGGTCTCGGTCTTCCGGACGGGAAAAGTCACTGGGAAGAACGGACGCTTTCCTGCAACGTCTGAACCTCGGCTAAGTGCCTGTTTTCACTCCTCGCATGCGTCTGCTTTCACTCTGGTGGAATTGCTGGCTGTCGTCGGTGTGATCGCAGTGGCCGTTCTGGTGGCGTTGCCGAGCATCACTTCGCTGAGTAGAACGTCGGCGAGAAATACGGCGGTTTCGTCGCTGCTTTCGGCTCTGGATCAGGCTCGCAGCTTGACGCTGGCGCAGAGTTCCGATCATCTGCTGGTCCTGTCGGACGGCAATCCGGCTTGGCCGGAGTCGGATCGCTTTCGCGCATTCGCCATTGTCCAGGAAGTCTATTATCCGGCTCATCAAAGCTATCGTCCGGTGCAGGTTACCCCATGGACACGGCTACCCAGCGGCGTTGCTTTCCTCCCTGGCGAGAACACCATCTTTGCGGCGCCGAAAATGAAGCTGTATTGCCAGCCTACCGGCCAGGAAATCGAGGTTGCCTACTTTCGCTTCAACCAACTCGGAGGAGTCGAGGAGCCGTTCGATGTCAGCCATGCTCGGGTGGTTCTCTTCGATGGCTTCATCGGCTCTGGGGGAGAAGCGGTGGAGCCGAAAATGGGCGGCAAGGCAGTCCGGGAAAGCATCCGGGTCGGAACAGCTGGCGGACGTGCCCGCAGGGAGGAGCCAAGTGCAGGCGGCTAGTTCGCGATCCGCCGGTTTCTCCCTGATGGAGGTGACGATCACGCTGGGCGTGGTCGCCTTTGCGCTGATCGCCTTGCTGGGAATGTTGCCGCTTGCGGTGGATGCCAGCAGAGATTGCATTCACGTGACGCGATCTGCGCAGCTGGCTCGCATGGTTTTCTCTACGCTTGCCGGCGAGTCGTTTGTCGCCGCGCCTTGCTTTGCGGAAGGCGATGACCCGCTCAATCTAGCCGAGTTAGACAGCTCCAGCTCTCCCGTATTGCTGTATGCCAGCTATGATATAGGGGAAAACATTCGAGTGGTTCGCGCGGAGTTACCCCCAGTGAGTGCAGCGTACCGGATCGAGTTACAATTTTCGCCCGAGTCGATCCTGATGGCTGGACGAGCGGAGGTCCGTGGCAGCACCATTCGCCTGCGAGTCACGGATGTGCCTACGGGGAAGATTGTATTCTTCGAAGGAAGCGAATTTCTAAACCGTTTGGAGAGAGTCGGCGTCAGCCTGTGAAATCGTCTCGCGCTTTCACTTTGATCGAGATGGTCGTGGCGCTAACTGTCACCGCAATCCTGATCGTGCTGATGTTGCAAATGTTCATGCGAGGTGCCGAGCTTTGGCGTAGCAATGACGAGCGGCTCGATACTTTCCGTGAGGCTCGCGCCGGTCTCCAGATGATCGCGCGTGAGTTCAGCGGGATGAGTCCGGTAATCAGCGCACCTACCGACTTCCCAATCCTCGCTCTTCATCCGCACGGGGATACTGCAGACAAAGACCGAGTGAACCACGAACTGTATGGAATCCTGCCCGCTCGAAGCCGCGGCCGCAGTGACCTGTGCGCAGTCGGCTACTTCTGTGCTTGGGACGAAAGCAAACGAGCGTTCGTCTTGCGCAGACAGATTACTGAAAGTGACACGACCTTTGCCAACCTCCGCAGCACGCTTTCGACTGCAGCGCCCGCGACCGGGATGGAGGCCTTCAACCGACTTTATGCCAGGGAGAGCCTCGTGGAGGGTGCGACTTCGGTGGAGGACGTTGCTTCGTTCATTTGGGATTTCAAGGTCTCCGTGCCCGACGCTCAGGATCCAGCACAGACGCGAGTTTGGCCGCAAGGCGTCTTCTCCAGTGAATTGCCTCAATGGGTGGAAATCTCGTTCAAGGCGATGGGCCATCAGTCCGCGCGCAAGCTCGCCGACCAGCCAGTCATCCGGGATACTTGGTTCGACGAAAGCTCATTGCTTTATCAACGCTTCATCCTTCCTCGGGAGCAGCGATTCATCACCCGGGTGAAGCTTTGTCGATGACGCGGACTTCTCAGCACGGGTTTTCTCTCGTGCTCAGCTTGATCATCCTCACGCTGCTTGCTGTGATCGTGGTTGGCTTTCTCTCCAGCTCTGCGATGGATCGCACCACGAGTTTCGCTTTTGCCAGCAAGACTCGGGCGGAGCTCGCAGCCGAAACTGGGGTCAACCAAGCCATCAGCCTCCTCGCGGAAAAAATCGCTCAATTTCCAGACTCCGTCACCGCTTGGGAGGCCCTGATTCCCGCAGGCGGCGGTCCAGAAGTGGAGGGGACGATGCTCTACTACTATGATGCGCCGCCCGGCCGTGTCAGTCATCCTGCTCCCGCACGCCGCATTTTGCCGTTGATGTCGGTCGGTGCGGATGAAAATGGCCGGCTCCTGGCGGAAGTACCGCTGGAAGAAAAAGGGAACGCTCTAGGCGGGGAAGCGTGGAACGATGAGAATTCCGTCGATCTAAATCGCCCGAGGTTCAACGGCGACACCGCTGGCTGGATCGGGTCTCCGCCGCCGCCAAAGGGTGCCAGCGGTGAGGTGGACAACCGCGCCGACAAGCCGAAAGCTTTCCGGGCGAAATGGATCGAGCTGAAAGAACAGAGCACCAGTGGAAGCCAGCCGAAGACGTTCGCCCGGTATGCCTTCTGGATTGAAGACGAAAGCTTCAAGTTGAACCTCAATCTACTCGGCGCTCAGCCACGCAGTGCTGAGAAAGATTCGGCCGGACAATCGCCGGCGGAAATACCCATTCAGGGATTGCTCCGCAGTGCCCGCGCTCCGTTTCCTTCGGATGCTGAACGGGACAGTTTTGCCAGGGATGTTGTGCAGCTGAGAGACGGATTTTTCGGCAGACGCATGCTGGAAATGCGCGGCTTCAACCGGGCTCATGGGAGTTACAATCTAGGGGACGAGGCCAAGTTCCTGGCCACGCTCTTCTCGGCAAGTCACAACGTGTCACGGCATGGCTCGCAGCGTCTGAATGTGAATGGGTTGGGTTTCGATGTGATGACGACCTCCAGCGCTCCAGCAGACGGCGAGATCATGCAGGGAGTTTCCCGATTGGTTGAGGCGATCCGGTTTCACGCCCCGAAGTTCGGCGAGCGCTTCTATCACGACGTTGCCGAAGAGAAAGTCACTCCGATCGTCCTGAACGCGGAGCAAGTCACCCCCGCCCATCGAAATATCTATCTCCATAAACTGGCTGCGAATCTGCGCGACTATATAGATATAGATTTTCAACCGACGATCCTCGATCGTTCCGGGAAACTCTGGCCTCGACGAGCTCCTGTGACTGCGATGTCTGCCAGGGAAGGAGAGAACGAGGCGTGGGCTCAAGGCAAAGATAGCGCACCGTTCCTCCAGGAGGCGGTCGCGCGCTTACGGGGCGGGCCGATTGGTTCAGGCAGATACCAACTCTCAGTAGATTATTACCTCGAGTTCTGGAACATGACGGGACGCGACATCACTGCTTCCGAACTTGGCACCAAACCTTTCGTTCGGATCTCCAATCCGCCCGGTTGGCGGGAACAGCGGAACTCTGGCCAGGGACGCTTACTCCTGGCCGACAACAGCCCGCCGGGTAAGCCCGAGGAAGGCCGCATGCTGACCATTTACCTTCAATCCAACGCGACAGGAAGCGTCCGGCGAAACGGCGTTTCGGTTCCGGAAGTCGTCTTCAAAGCAGGAGCCAGCACAGTGATCACAACCGATCCCGACGTGGCAGGGGCGAAGCGGATGGAGTCACTGCAAGGCGGAACGGATTCCGAAACTACCTATTTCTCAGCAAACATCGTGGGAAAGCGCGAGTTCGCGGGTCCGCTCGAAGCCGGGGCGATCGGGATCATCATGCAATTCGGCAGGGATACAGTTTCGACTGATTACCGCACCGAGGTGTTGTTTGGAAACGATGAAGGATATCTGGACTCTCATCCCGCTGCAGTGGCGTACCTAACCCGCGCTGGACTGAAAGCCGCGGGTGGGGAGCAAGTCCATGGAGGCAGCCTTCTCGGCAACGGTCTCGCGCCCTCGCAGTTGGGAGATCCGCGAACCAACAATGAACAACTCAATATCGCGATCTTCCGGAGTGGCGGTATTGATTCGGAACCCGACCAGACTAGATACGCCAACCCGCTGAGCAAATATCCCCGCTTTAGTTTGGGCCGTCCGAATTCAGTCTTCGTGTTTCCTCATGAGGGTTACCAGTGGAAGGACTACTACAAAGGTTGGGAACGCACCGGGGAAGGAACGGAACCGGCGCCGAACCCACTGCCAACGAGTGCTCCCGCCGTAGTCGCCAACCGCCGCCTCAAGTCCATCGGCGAGCTTGGCCACTTGTTTGATCCTGCCCGCGTGAAGAGCGGCAAGGGACAACTGGGTAAAATTGAAGGGGCCCGCGGAGGCGGCAGGACATTGAAGATTGGGCAGCCGGATGACCTGATCAGTCTCGAGACAGTCAACGCTGCGACGACGGACTTTCCGTTAGGTCCCTCGGCGGTGAATCGCAGCCGGGAATGGGCCTCCTGGCGTCTCTGCGATTTCCTCAGCTCAAGCGGCGACCTGAATCTAACTGGACAAATCAACATCAACGGCGTTCGGCGAGACAACGGTGCGGCGCTGCGCGCAGCCTGTGATGGCATGACTCTCCAGACAGTTGCGCGTGGCCCAAAGGATTCGACCGCTTTGTCCGGCGACTTGCCGCTTTCTTCGGAGGAAGATGCCGCTGTTGGGCTCCAGCAGGTGATCACGCAGGCGATCGAGAGGATGAATGCCAACGAGCCGGGGCCAAACTACGATCCCTCGAAAGCTTACTTCGGTCCGTTCGCCGAGCGCGGAGAACTTTCGGAACTGCCCATCTTCAACAACCGCGAGCAACATACAGAAGTCACGCGTTCATTGATCAACGATCTCTCGGGCCGCCCAGTGAACATGGCAGATGCAATGGACCGTTCCCGCGAGGAGTTGTTCCGCAGGCTGGTGGAAATGACGACGACGAGAGGCAGCATTTTCTCCGTGTATGTCGTGGGCCAGTCGATCGCTCAAAACGCGGCCTCTGGAGTGCAGCGCGTCACTGGCACTCATCGGACGAAAGTAACATTCCAGCTGGTGCCGAGGAATTCCGATGGCAGTCCCTTCGGCTCGGCCAGGAATATAGACGGCACTCCGAAGCCGGAGAGCTTCGATCCGGCGAAACCGGCTGAGCGTTTCTCCAAGCCTCACCATTACGACATCCAGATTCTTCACGTTGGCGGCTAGCTTCAGCGGAACCCTGATTGCCACTCCGCGCGAGAGGCGGAGTGGGAGCAAAGCGGCCAGGAATTCGCACCCACGAAGCGCAGCGTTTTTCCTTGGCCACTGCCGGAATGGCTGAGCATGCTCCGCGCGCCATGTCCCCCTCGTCCCAGTCCTCACTGCCTTGGTGGAAGCTGCTGAACAGCTACCACTGGTTTGTTTTCATCGTCGCCTCCGCCGCGTGGTTTTTCGATTGCCTCGATCAGCGACTTTTTTCCCTGGCGCGGATCCCGGCGCTCAACGTCCTGATGTCCGAGCCAGACATGAGCCCGGAACGTTTGCTCGTCTGGCAAACGGACGTGCAGGCTTATGGGAAAAAGGTCACCGCCTGGTTCCTCATTGGCTGGGGAGTCGGCGGGATGATCTTCGGAGCACTGGGAGATCGGTTCGGTCGGGCACGCATGCTGATGGTCACGATCCTGATCTACTCGGGCTTCACCGGCCTTACTTTCTTCAGCGTGGGAACGCTCGACTTTACGATCTACCGCTTCCTCACTGGACTCGGTGTCGGTGGAGTCTTCGGGCTGGCGGTGTCGCTGATTGCGGAGACGGTCCCGAGTGGGGCGCGCGCGCAGGCTTTGGGCTTGTTGCAGGTTCTCTCGACCGTGGGAAATCTCGCTGCGGGAGTTTGCAAATCGTTCGTGGATTCGCTCCAGGCGAACGGAACAATCGGCGTGGATCAAGGCTGGCGCTGGCTCTTTCTTATCGGCGCTCTTCCGGCGTTGATGATCATTTTTGCGCGGAAGAGACTCAAGGAACCGGAGCCGTGGCTGAAGCTGAAGGCGGAAGGAAAGCTCTCGACAGGAAGCATCTTCGCGCCATATGCGGGGCTGCTCAGCGATCGGAAATGGCGGAAGAATCTGATCGTCGGCTCCTTGATCGCCTCCACCGGCGTCGTCGGGTTATGGGCGATCTTTGAGTTTGCCGTGGATCTCCAGAGCGCTGTCTTCACTGCGTACTTCAAGGATCAGGTTCCCCCAGGGACCGCCAACCCGGCGACGTGGATCAAGCTGCACGTGGAGAGCGCGCGAACCTGGTCCTATTTCTCGCAAATGACCGGCGCGGCCGTCGGGATGTGGCTCTTCACCCAGCTGGCGATGGCGACCGGGCGGCGCTTTGCCTTCCTGATCGGTTTTAGCGCGGCGCTAATTGTCACCGCACTGGCTTACTGGAAGTTGGAGACGCCACAAGATGCCTACTGGATGATGTTCCTGATGGGCGCCGTTCAGCTCGGGCCATTCGCGGGATTTGCGATTTATCTTCCGGAGCTTTTCCCGAGCAGACTCCGGAGCACGGGTGTTTCCTTCTGCTACAACATCGGACGTTTTGCTGCTGCCGCCGGCGGCTTTTTCTCCTCAGCTCTCACGGTCAAAGTCTTCGGCGGCTACGCGCATCCTTTGCCGCTCCGTTACTCCGCGATGGTGATGTGTTCGATCTTCCTGATCGGAATCGTCACGCTGCTTTTTGCTCCAGAAACACGGGGCAAGCCGCTTCCGGAAGACGAACCGAGCCCCGAGCCGAGCACGACGTAGAGCGGGATTGCGCCCGGTGAAAGGCACTGGGAAGAATCGCAACTGTCTTCACCGCGCGCGGAAGAAATCGTCTGGATGAATCCTTACTTCACCGAACTTGGCCGAACAGTTTTGGAGCGGTGGAAGAAGACGAACTTCTCCCTGTCTGCGTTCCCGGCGATCGCTCAGGCCGCGCTGGAAGAACGTCCGCCGGCGGAGAACGTGGATCTCGGCAAGTTGGTTCGTGAGTTCCTGCTGGAAGATGAGCAGCCGTTCCAGAGTCAGTCCGGCTTCGGGCAGCCGGAGTTGGTCGTGTATGATGATCCGCGTTTTTACATCCAGATCCTGTTTTGGCTGGAAGGCACGACCGACATCCATCAGCACAAGTTCTCCGGCGCCTTCCATGTCCTGGCGGGTTCCAGCATTCACTCGAGCTTCGAGTTCCAGAACCCCGAAGCTGTTTCCGCTCATCTGCGTGTCGGGTGCTTGCGCGTGCAGGCGACGGAACTCCTGGAGACGGGGAGCACCGTTCAGATTATCTCCGGAAGCAGCCACATCCATTCGCTGTTTCATCTGGAAACGCCGTCGCTGACTGTCGTCATCCGGACGCACACCGACCCGGGCACCGGTCCGCAATTCACCTATCTGCCGCCGCATCTGGCCGTGGATCCTTTTCAGAATGATGCGCTCACGACGCGCCGGAAACAGCTGCTGGATGTGCTGGAGGCCACCGACGATCCGGACTATTCCGCGCTGGTTCTGGAGATGCTCGGGAGGCTGGATTTCGAGCGCGGGTTTTTTGTTTTGCAGAATGCGATGGGCGCTCTGCGCGGGTTTGGCCGCTGGGAGGAAGCGTTGGACGTCTTCAAAGCAAGGCACGGGCGGTTGGCAGATTTCGTGAAGCCAACGCTCGACGAGATCGTCTGGCGGGATCGATTGGTCGCGCTCCGCGGCTCGGTCGCTGAAGTGGAGCACCGCTTCTTCCTGGCCTTGCTGCTCAATGTTCCGACGCGAGCCGGTGTCTTCGCCATGGTCGCCCGACGTTTCTCGGAAGAACCCGCGGAGATGATCCTGCATTGGGCAGAAGAGCTAATGGAATCTTCCGAGGCGGGGACGTGGATTCTGGATGCGGAATTTCCTTCCGCACTGCCGGTCGATGCGGAGGATCGCCCCGAGCTGTTCCTGAATGCGCTGCGCATTTTGCTGGAGGGAAACGAAACGCCCGGAGAAACCTGCCCGCACCTTGATTCGCTGCGCGCGGCGTTCGCTCGCTCCAGCTTGCGAGTGCTGGTCTCCTAGAGCTGCGAGCTCAGTGAAGGAGCAGCGCGAGCGAGCCGGTGAGGAACACTGCGTGGATCCAGACGAGGAAGATTTGGACGCGGCTGTAAGCGCGGGAGCTTTCCGTTTCGCTCGGCAGCTGCGGATCAACGCCGAACAGTTGCTGATAGTTTTTCAGGAGATAACCGCCGGCCGCCAGCGTGAGGAGAAACACTGCGCCGAAGGCAATGCGGATGAACTGAGCTGCTTCGTTTTCCATGCTGCCATGCTCGCTGACCTCAGTTGGCGTGGCTAGATACAGATGCCAATCTTCTTCCGGTGCACAGATACAGTTCGCTTCAGCTTCACCGTCTGATCGCCCCCCGATTTACGCCGTGGCTGCGGCGGATCGCTGGCGCGCCTGGATGATTGCGCGGCAGAGATTGAGGTCATCGTAGTCGATGCTGGCGGGCAGCGCTTCTTTCACTGGAGCAAGCCGATCGAGACCGTACCTGGCAAAGGCGGCTTCCATCTGCGCCTGCTGCTCCGCGGTGAAAAATCGGCGCGGATCGCACGACTCGCCGGTGGCGATCATCTCGGCGAGATGCTGGACCACGGTGCGGCTGTTTAAGCCACGTGCGCTGGCGACTTGCGCAACCGTTTTTCCCTTGGCGAAAAGCTCCCAGGACTCGCGCGAAGTTTCCTTGGCGACAGCTTTAGGCGCGGCTCCAATCCAGGGCTGCGCGGCCTCCGGAAATGATTGGCGGGGATGATCGCGGAGGAACGTCGCGATCTCTTCACAAAAAGCCGGACCGAACTCGACGCGCTTCTTTTCCCCAACGCCGCTGATCCGCGCAAACTCGCTCAAACCGGTGGGATAATCGCGCGCCATGAGCCGCAGCGCGACATCGGAGAAGATGACGTAAGCCGGAACATCGCGCTCATCGGCGAGTTGTTTCCGGAGCTGGCGGAGCCGGTCGAAGAGCGCGAGGTCGCACGGAATATCGCCGCCGCGCGGTTCGCGTGCAGCCGGAGTATCGATCGGCCGGGTGAGGGTAATTGCGCGGCGGGTGCGGAGTGCTTCGAGGCCTTCCTCCGTCATCTCGAGCACACTGAATTTCTCCGCAGTCTGCTGCAGCAATCCCAGCCGGATCAGCTCGCGGCCGAGCGATTGCCATTCGTTCCGGCTGTGTTCCTTCCCGATCCCGTAGGTCGAAACGCGATCGTGTCCCCACTTCAGGAGCTTTTCCGTGCGGGCGCCGGTGAGCACTTCGATGATGTGATTCAGACCGACGCCAAAACGCGGCGTGGCTTGCCGAACTCGATAGACGCAGGAGAGCAGCTTCTGCGCGGCGAGGGTTCCATCGAAGGTTTCCCGAGGGGCCAGGCAGTTGTCGCATCCGCCGCAAGTTGGCTCCGGATATTCCTCCGAAAAGTAGGCGAGCAAAGAGGCCCGGCGACAGCTCGAAATCTCCGCGTAATGAACCATTTGCTGGAGCTGTTCACGGGCGATTCGCTGCTCCTGCGGATCCGGTTTCTCCTCGATGAATGCAGTCTGCTTCACCGCATCGGCAGAGCTGTAAAGGAGCAGACATTCGCCGGGCAAACCGTCCCGTCCGGCGCGGCCCGTTTCCTGGTAATACCCTTCCACGTTCTTCGGCAGATCGTAGTGGAGAACGTAGCGGACGTTCGGCTTATTGATCCCCATGCCGAAGGCGATCGTCGCGCAGATCACGCGGACTTCATCCCGCAGGAAAAGCTCCTGATGTTTCCCGCGGACTTCCGCATCGAGCCCGGCGTGGTAAGGCCGCGCGAGGATCCCGTCGGCGGAAAGCCGTTCCGCGACCGATTCCGTGGCTTTGCGGCTGGCGCAGTAGATGATGCCACATTCCTGTGCCCGGCTGCGGATGAACTGCAGCGCCTGCTCGTAAGGCCGCGCCTTGGGGAGAACGCGATAGTGCAGATTCGGCCGGTTGAAGCTGGCGACGTAACAGCACGGTTCGCGCAGCCGCAGATGTTCGACGATATCCGCGCGGACGCGGTCCGTCGCAGTCGCGGTGAGCGCCATGATCGGAGCGGCGGGGAAGTGCTCGCGCAAGTTGGCGAGCTGGCGGTATTCCGGCCGGAAATCGTGTCCCCATTCGCTGACGCAATGCGCTTCGTCGATCGCGATTTGTTCCACATTCCAGCTCTTCAGAGTCTGGAGGAAACCGGAGAGCATCAGCCGCTCCGGCGCCATGTAGAGGAGCCGATATTCTCCCTGATGCAAACCGCGGAGCCGGCGCTTTGACTCCTCCGCACCGAGCGTGGAGTTGAGGAAAGTCGCGGGAATTCCGCTGGCGGTGAGCGCGTCCACCTGATCCTTCATCAGCGCGATCAGCGGGGAAACCACCACGGTTAAACCCGGTCGCAAAAGCGCCGGCAACTGAAAGCAAAGCGACTTGCCGCCGCCGGTCGGGAGCAAAGCAAACACGTCGCGGCCAGCGAGCGCGTCGGTGATGATTTCTTCCTGAAGCGGCCGAAACGCGTCGTAGCCGAACGACTGCTTGAGGGTGCGGAGAAGTTGCGCCGGAGGCATCAGCGACCTTTCACGCCGGCCCGCGACGGTGGCAAGAGACGGCGCGTGCGCGCTCAACGCCGGGGCGGGGGAACAAGGACAAATTGCATCCCGGCAGCCGTGGCGGCGGCGACGCCGGTCGCGGTGTCTTCGAAGACGAGACATTGTTCCGGCGGAACATCCAGGCGCAGGGCGGCTTCGAGAAACGGATCGGGCGAAGGTTTTCCCCGCTGGTAATCTTCCGCAGTCACGATCGCGTCAAAGAGATCCACGATGCCGATCGCGCGCAAGGTGCTCATCACGATGCGCCGATGTCCTCCAGAGGCGACGGCCAGCGGTTTGATTCCGTAGAATTGTTTGGCGAGCGCGACCACCGGTTCGATTGCGGCGACTTGCGGGCTGAGTTCCAGGAAGATCGCTTCCTTCTCCGCAACGGTTTTTTCCACTGGAAGATCCAGGCCATGACGCTCATTCAGAATCTCGACGATCCGCACGGTGGGAACGCCGCCCAACTCGTAGAACATTGCTTCCGGAAAGTTTTCCGCGTGTTTCCCCAAAGCGCTCTGCCACGCTCGATAATGCGTGGGCATGGTATCGGCCAGCGTGCCGTCGCAATCGAAAATGTAGGCGGCAAAGTCGCCGGGTGGAAGTTCAAGGGGAAACCCAGTTTGGGTCAGGAGATCGGTCACGGAGGCGCAAATTGGCGGGGATTCGCCCGACTGCCAAGGGCTTTGATCATCTGGAGTCCGCACTTTTCTTCCGGAAACAAAAACGGCCGGAACCCGTGAGGATTCCGGCCGTTGATGAAACTAAGGTTTGCCGATTAGGAGCCGGCTGCTTCGGTCTTTTCGCCAGCCTTCTTCCAGCCAGCGATGCCTTTGGAGTAGTGCTTCACGTTGGTGTAGCCCAGCTCGGTGGCTTTCTTGGCTGCAGCGGCATAAGCGCCGCACTCTTCGTTGCCGCAATAGGCGACAACCAGTGCGCCCTTATCTTTCGGGAGTTTGGCCGCGAGGTTCTTCTCGTTGGCGGTGAACTCGATGGCGCCCGGGATGTGGCCAGCCTTGAAGCTGTCGGGGCCGTTGACGTCGATGAGCGCGACCTTCTTCTCGGAGATCGCTTTCTTGAGTTCGTCGTGGCTGATGTCGGCGAATTTATCGGCCGCCAGAGCGACGATCGGGCTAAGGGCGAGGGCGAGGAGGAATGTGCTGAGTTTTTTCATGTGGGTATGGTTTGCAGGTCTAAGTTCGCCGTCTGAGCGCAGACCGGATGCGTTCGTTCAATCTAAAGTCAGCGCCTCTGGTGCGGAGAATGTCCTTTGCCCCGAATTCGCCGGCTGTAAGATGCCGCCGCGGCACGTTCCTTGCCCCTGCTTCCACGATGCTTATGGCCGACATCAAGTTCCATTGCCCAGAATGCCAGCAGAAGATCGCCGTCGATGAGAGCGCTTCGGGCATGCAGATCGACTGCCCTCACTGCCGGAGTTCGCTGGTCATTCCGGCGACCACCGGGGCGAACGCGGAGCTGGTGAAACGGCGCCGGCTCGTGGCGCTGGCGGGATCCGCGGATGGCGCCTACGAAGAGCTGGAGCGGAAACAAGTCGAGCTTTCCGAAGCGCTGGAGCAGGCAGCGAAGCTGCGCGCGGAGACGGAAGCGTCGCGGGGAGAACTGGAGCGTTTGCGCGGAGATCTGGCGGCGGCCACGGCGGGCGATCGTGCTGGAGCGGAACTCGCCCCGGAGCTGGATCGGCTGCGCGGAGTCGAGACGCAGTTTCGCTCAGAGATCGACGAAGTGCGGGGCCAACTGACCGCGGCGCTGGCGGAGCGCGACCGTTTGCTCCAGCGAGTCTCCGCCTTCGAGCCGATGCGGAAGGAACAAAGCACCACGCAAGCGGAACTGGCCAAACTTCGGGCGGAACTGGCGAAGCAGACGGCGGAACTCGACCGGCTGAAAGGAGCGTTGAAACAGGCGGAAGAGCGTCAGGCCGACGCTCCGACCCGAGCTGCGGAAGAAGAGAGTTTGCGGAATCAACTCGCGGAAGCAGAACGGCAAATCACCGAGCTGAAGGAGCGCGGGAAGGAAGCGGAGCACGCGCGTCTTCAAACCAACGAGACCGCTGCGGAGCTCACTGCTCTGCGGGAAGAACTGACCAAAGTCGCCGCGGACCGTGATCAGCTCAAGGTTCACGCGGAACAGGCTTTTGCGGAATGGAAGACGCTGCGGGACAAATCTGGAACGAACCAGGCGGCGGTGGCAAAGCTGGAGCAACAGCTCGCGGAGGCGATCACCAGCTTGCGCGCCACGGAGACCGAGCGCGACGCGCTGCAGAAATCAGCCGAACAGTTGCCGGCGGTCAGCGCGGATTTGCTTTCCACCAAGGAGCTGAACGCCCGGCTTCAAACCGAACTGAAGGACGCGCGCGACTCGCTGAATACTTCCCGAGCCGAGACGAAAAACGCCCGCGATTTGCTGCAGCAAAGTGAGGCGAAACGTAACGAGTTGTCTTCGGTTCAGGAACAAGCGAGGCAGGAGGCGGCGCGGCTTTCCGCCGAACTGGCGGCCGCGCAAGAGGAGAGCAAAGCGCGGCTGGCGGAGCGCGAGGAAGCGCAGCAGCAACTCGCACAGCGGGAAGATGCGCTGCGGGTGGCGTCGCTGACCATGGAGGCGGCGAAGAACGAATTGAGCCGGCTCAAGGACGAAGCTGCGGAAACTTCGGAGCAGCATCTCCGGCTGCAAACCCTGCAGCAAGAAGCCTCCGATGAAGCCCGCGAGCTGCAACAGCGGGTGGATGGTTTGCTGGACGATCTCCACGCGCGGGAGCGCGAGCTGGCGGACGCCCGACAGGCTCTGGAGCAAACGGCTTCCGAGAAGGACGCCGCGCAGCAAAAGCTGGCGGCTGCGGAACAGCAACTGCGCGAGCTGGAGTCGAAGCACGTCGAGACACAACACGCTGCGGAAAACAAGCTGGCGACCGCGCAACAGGAGCACGAGGCGAAGTTGGCGGCGGTCCAGCAGGAAGCCGGCGCGCGAGTGGAAGCGGCGCAGCGTTACGCGGAATCAAAGCTGACCGAAGCGCAGCAGGATGCGGAGTCGAAGCTGGCGGGCGTGGAGGCAAACCTGAGCAGCTTGCGGGAGGAAACTGAAGCGAAGGTCGCCGCTTTGCAGCAGGAACATTCGGCGCAACTCGCCGCGGCGCGCGAGCGGGCCAATCAGGAGCTGCAAGAAATTGCGGCTGAGCGCGACCGGACGAAAGCTGACCTGGAAGCAGCTCGCGGACGGCTGAGTGAATTGGAGGGGAAAGTTTCTGCGATGGAGGGCGAAGCGCAACGGACGGAGCAGGCTTTTTCCGCAACCCGGCAACAGCTGGAAGAACTGCGCGGCGCGCACCAAACACTCACCGAAACGGTGGCAACGCGAGATTCCGAACTCCGCGAACTCGGGGAGAAGCTGCAGAGCGTGGAGCATTCCGGAAGGGATCAGCAGGCTCGCGCGGAGGAGGAACAGAAGCGATTGCTCCACGAACTGGAGGAAGCGGGGAAGATCCGCGATGGGGCGTTGGAGAAAGCGCGGCTGGCCACCGAAGATCAGGCTAAACTCGGCAGCGATCTGACACGGCTGACGCAAGATCTGGCTTCCGCGAGTGATCAGTTGCGGCAGACGCGGCAGGAGCGGGAAGGAATGCGGATGAGCGTTGGTTCCATGGAAATCCAGCTCGAACAAAGCCTCGATCAAGTGCACGCGGTGGAGCTGGAGCGCGAGGTTTTAAAAGCGGAACTGGAGGCGGTGCGCGCCGGCCTCGAACGCGCGAAGCAGCATGTGAATGTGCTGCAATCTCGTCGGGATCAAATGCGCGAGGAAATCGCGCGGCTGAAGGTGCAACTCGGTCAGGCGCCCGACGCCATCGGCTGAATCAGGCAGGCTGCTGAAACCAACTACGAAGCTGAGCGGGACTCAGCTCGTCGAGACGGCTGACCACGTGATCGGCTTGGCTCAGCTCGGCCGCCGGATGAGTGGTCGCCACCGCGACGACCTTCATTCCGCCGGCACGCGCCGCCTCGATGCCGACGTGCGCATCTTCGAAAACGACACAGCGTTCCGGCGAACAGCCGAGGCGCTCGGCGGCCAGCAGGAACACTTGCGGATCTGGTTTTCCGCGATCCACATCTTCCGCCGTGACAATCGCGGCGAAGAATTCTGCAAGGCCGATCAGCCCGAGCGAGAGATCGATGTTGGCGCGATGAGTGGACGAGCCGATGGCACAAGGCACGCCCGCATCTCGCAGCCGCTCCAGCCAAACGCGCACGCCGCCGAGCGGTTCCAATCCCCATTCCGCGACGACTTCCCGGTAAAGCGCTTCCTTGCGCAACGAGAACCGCCGGATCTCCGCTGGATCATCCGTCCAATGTAAAATCTCTGGCAGGATGAACTCGTTTTTTCGGCCGAAGCCTCGCTTGAAGTGATCCGGTGGAAGCGGAAGTCCGGCTTCCCTGGCAAGGCGTTCCCAGCTCTCTTCGTGGTGCGCGGAAGAGTCGATGATCACTCCGTCCCAGTCGAACAGCGCGCCCCAACGCGGAGCAGAATCAGCAATCATCCGGAAGAAAATTCCTGCTTGGCTTTTCTCTCCGGGATCTTTCTTCCGGAGCGCTCAGTCCAGACGCTGGAGCGAAGGCAAACGATACTTTTGCATCAGCGCCTGGCCTTCTTCCGCAACGGCTTTGGCGTCGAGGTAGATGATGCTCGGATCGTCATCGAACTCCACCTTGTGCAGGCCATTCGCCGCCTTTTGCAGCGCCGGCATGACGTCCGCGAGACTCTGCAATTCCACGCCGTTGATCTTCCGCACGAGCAACCCGGAAAGCTCCTCGTAACCGACGGTCGCAGCCGTCGGTAGGACGCGGCTGAGGAAGACCAACTTCTTTGGCCCATGCTTGAAAAGTTCCGCTTGCTGCCGATCGAAATAGACAAAGTTTGGCGGCGCCTTCTTCATCCAGTCGCTGCCCCATTCCTTGAGGTATTGCCGCGAAAGTTCCTGGAGCACGAGCCCGCCGACGATGGCGAAATTCGGCGCGCGATCGATGACGTAAGGCTCGACGACGTAACTCTTCACATCGCGATGAGCCAGCGTCACAGGCACGTCTTTGGTTTCGCCCTTTCGAGCGATCGTGAAGGTGATCTGGTCGCCTTCGAAGTGCCGCGTGGAAAAGAGATGCGCGACCGCGATCTTTCCGTAATCCGGGTCGAGATAATTGCCGTCCTGATCAATCGCCTTGCCGTCCACTTTGAAGATCACGTCACCCTTTTCGATCCCGGCTTTGCCCGCGGGTCCTTCCGGATGAACATCGTTGACGTAAATGCCGCCGATCATCGTGCCATTTAGGCCGAGATAGCGCCGGAACTGCGGATCGCGGGTGATGGAGAAAGCCATTCCAGCGCGCGGAAAACCTTCGTAGGGCGCAGTCGCGGCATCCTTCAGGAAATGCTCGATCACCGGCGCCGGAATCAGGTCCGCGTTGTTGGTCGTCGTGTCGTAGCGCATCAACACGCCGACGAGTCGATCGTCTTTCACGACCGGCAGCGTAAAGCTGCTGTCACGGAACTGCAGCGCCGCAGTGAGGCGATAGATGAGCAGGGGAGATTCCTCCACCGGATAGCGCGACACTTCCGCGGTTGTCATGGCGCCTTTGGTGATGAGCAGGTTGCCGTTGCTTTCCAGCTGCCAGACGGCGAGCACATCGCCGACTTTCGGCGTGCTGATTTCGAGCGGCTTCAGCTCTTTGAGGATCTCGAGGTTGTCCGTCTTGAGCACGGCGAGGTTGCACTCATAATCGACCGCTTCCACGACCGCCGGCGCCTTTTGACCACCGGCCGCAGTTTCGAATTCCACGTAGTTTGCATTCGCCACGAGTTCGGCGGTAACCAGGACGCGGTTTCCCGGCAAGACGGCTCCGATCGCCCGGCGCGAAAACGGCGCGCGTTTGCCCCATGGCCGGCCAAAATCCCAGCTTTGATTGGTGACGTTGACGCGGATCACGGAGAGAACCCGATCGGTTTTTACCTCCTCCGCCACAATCGTCGCCGGCTTGACGATCTTCGTGGTTTTGGGTTCTTCCACCGGGCCGGGCGCTTGCGGGAAAGCCGGCGCGAGGAGTCCGAGGAAGACCGAAATCGAGAGTAGAGAAGTAAGACGCGGCATGGTTCAGGAAGCGGGGGTCTGATCGTCCACGAGGTTCTGTTCTTCGGGCACGTTGTAGCGTTGCTTGATCCGCGCTCGGGCGGCTTCCACAGCGGTGCGCTCCAGGACCAAAGGCCGTCCGACGCCGATGAATTTCACGACATAAAACTCGCTCTTTTCCGCAAAGGCCGCCGCCACATCGCGGAGGTTTTTCATCTTCTTGTCGTTGATCAGATCGACGATGCCTTCCCGGAACTCCGTCAGATAGGTGTTCAGCGGATCCGGAAGAATCGCGCTCAGAATGACCAGCTCCGGATGCTGTTCGTAGAGCGCTTTGGAGATGAAGTGATCGTAGTAATAATTGATCCGGAGACTTTCGAACTGATAGGCGCCGAGCAAATTGCGCGAGAGTGGCTGGAAGAGCAGCCCGCCGATCAGCACGTACTGCGGAGTCGTTTCGTAGCTGTTCGCCTGCATCGTGTACGGCCAGGCGCGGTCGAAGGTCACGGTGACGTCCATCGGCTTGCGATCGCGCAGCAGCGAGAGCTTGACCGAGTCGCCGAGGAACTTCCGCTCGGCGACTTCGCTCAGGAGCACGCGCTCGCCTTCCAGCTCCAGCATGCCGTCGCTAAAGATCGCGTGGCCATCGATGGAAAGCAGCACGTCGCCCGGCTGCAAAACGCCGTGGCAAACGCCCGCTTTCTGGACAGTCGAAACCATCACTCCGCGATCGTCATCGGTCAGCCCGAGCGCCCGCCGCATGGCTGGGTTCAGGGTGTTAAAGAAGCCAATCGAGAGATCCATGTAGCGATCGTAGCGGCCGTCTTTGATGTCGTGGAGGAAGTGATTGATGACTGGTGTCGGGATCATGTAGCCGACATTTTGCGCGACATCGCCGCTGTATCCCTGGAAGGCGACACCGACCACTTTTCCATTCTGGAGCACGGGTCCGCCGCTATTCCCGGGATTGATTGCGGCATCGATCTGGATGCTGAGATGCTGATCCACCACCGAGTGGGAATAAGTCCGGAAATCCACCCGCGAAACCACGCCTTGGGTGACGCTCATGCGATCTCCGCCGATCGGATAACCGAAAACTGCCACGATGGATTCCAGTTCCGGAATGCCGCCCACCTCGAGCGCCCGAGTGTCCTTGAAGAAGCTCGCGTCCTCCACCTTGAGCAGCGCCAGATCGCAGTCGTGTGCGATGTGCTCCACGGTCGCGACATACTTCTTGGGGTCGTTCTCCTTCTCGACGGTGAGAAATCGGGAGTTGCTCACCACGTGAGCATTGGTCACCAGGCGCTCACCCGCGACCACCCAGCCGGTGCCGCTGCCGCCGCCCACGGGTCCGGCGAGCCAGGGCACGCGATAGTTGGCATCTTGCGAGGTATTGGTGATGCGCGCAATGCTCCGGCGGACTTCGCTCGGCTGAGCGAGGACCGAGCCGGTGAGACACAGCAGAAGGAGCGCGACGGGCCAGGAGCGACGAGTCATGAGTCGCGGAAGATGAACGCGGCTTGCGCTGCTGGCAAGGGCGCGAGGTGCTTCTGCTGAGCGAAATCGTGGCCGTCTTCCGGATGCCATGCTAGTGCACTCCGCGTGAATTCCACGCCCAACGATCCGCGGAAGACGTGCCGCGAATGTGGCGCGCTTCTTCCCGACGGCGATCGGGAGGGATTTTGTTCCCGGTGTTTGCCAGCAAAGATCCAGCCCGCGCAACTGGAGTTCACGTTGGGTTTGCCGAAACTCAGTCCGCACGCGCGTCGCCGCGGCCCTCGCGTTAGTTCGGTCGTCGCTCCCGAATTGCTTCCGGAAGCCGCGCGCGCTCCGGAAGAAATCCCGGCGAAAGAGCGCGCTGCAGCTCCTTCATCCGGATTGGCGCAGCCAAAGACGCGTTTTCCGTTCTTCCTCGCGGGGATTACGATCCTGACGGGAGGAATCGCGTGGGGAATCTTTCACCTTTGGCCGCAAGGCAAGGTGGAGCAGGCGATTTCCGCTGCGCTCCGGGCTTTGCCGCACTTTGAACTCCGGGCTTCCGGAAGAAATCCTTTCTCCACGATTTCCGTGGGTGCCGAGAGCACTCCGGCGCTCGCGGATCTAAATGGCGACGGCCTTCCCGACCTGATCAGCGGCGCGCGCGACGGTGAGCTTCGGTTCTTCCGGAACATCGGCTCGGCGAAGGCACCGAGTTTTGCTTCGGTGGTGCTGAACCCGTTCGGTTTGGTTCCGACGGATACTTCGAACTCGATCGCGTTTGCCGATCTCGATGGCGATGGCGATCTGGACGGAGTGAACGCCGGAACCAACGGCGGACTCACCGCCTTCGAGAATCGCGGCTCCGCCACCGAGCCGCTTTTTCTGCTGCTGCCGCCGGAGATCAGTCCGTTCGCGGAAGTGGTGCTTCCCGAACGCAGCTATGACTGGCGGCTGACTTTCGCGGACTATGATGGGAACGGGCTCGCCGATCTGGTGGTTGGAACCCGAGACGGAGCGACTTTTTCCTTCCCCAGCGCTTTGCCTCGGCGTCGGCCGCGATTCTCCGGACCGCCGCGATCCCTTCCAGCCGGACTGCGCGAAATGCTCAACGGCTTGGCCTTCGGCGACCTCGATGCCGATGGCGATCTCGATGCGGTTGCGAGTCTTCCGGAAGGCGGCGTCCGCTTCTTTGAAAATCGCGGCACCGCAAATCGGCCGAAGTTCTTTGCTGCAGCGCCGGGCGCTCTCGGTCTTCCGGAAGAAAGGGCGGGAGCGGCGCCGGCGCTGGCGGATCTGGATGCCGACGGGGATCTCGACTGCATCGTCGGCGGTGCAGACGGGCGGATCGACTGGTTCGAAAATCTCCGATCCGCCGGACGCGAGACGCCCCGTCCCATTCAGGCTGAAGCGAACTAACTCAAGGCGTCGCTGCCGCTGGAGCGCCAAACTTCACCGCGACGGTGACGGCTTTCCCCTTGGGCAGTGTCAAGGCGATCCCGAGCTTCTTCACGCCCTGTTCGCTGACGGGCATCGCTTTGCCGTCCACCGTGATGGAGGTCACCGGCAAGTCCCGGCCCATGACCAGCGCGAGTTGCTGGTCGTTGGCAGACGTGAGGCTGGCCTCACACGTTCCGCCGGGAACATCCCAAGCGAGCTTGTTGATGGCGATCGCACCCCGTGCGCGAATGCCGGTGATGGCACCCTTCGGGAGCGCGTTTGGCACGGCGGGGAGCAGGGTCAGGCGGCCGATCTTCGAGGCGACCAGCATCCGATTGACGATCTCCGGAGTGGCGCCGTTGCCGTCGTCGCAGAGCAGATCGGGACCTCCGAAATGGCCATCGACCATGTTCGGGAAAATGGCGCGCTTTTTCGCCAGCATCTCCACGCGCTGATAGGCGAGATCTCCCATGCCCAAACCGACCGCGGCCAAACCGGTGTGCATATAGCCATGGATCGCGCCTTCGCTGGTTTCCCGCACCCGGTTTTCCAGCGCGACCCGCGCGGCGGCGAAGATCCGAGGATCAGCTTCTTCAGTAAACTGTTCGCTCTGGAACGCGCCGTAAAGATGCATCAGGTGGCGATGATTGTTGTTTTCGCCCTGCTTCGGATTGGACCACTCCTTGAGCTGGCCCCGGTCGTTGATCAGCAGTGGCGGCAGCTTCGCGAGCATCGCTTTCCAGCGCGCCACGCCCTCCTGCTCGATCCCCAGCGTCTCGCAGCCGGCGATCAGGTTGGTGAACAGTTCGTGCGTGATCTGGATGTCCTGGCTGGTGTTATCGCCTGAGCCATTCTCCGCGGAGAATGAAGGACGGAAGGTATAGCGGCCGTTTGCGTCCTCGGTCCCCTTGAGGAAGTCTTCCCAGAACAGCGCCGTCTCGGTCATCCACGGCAGAGCCACTTTGCGGAGGAACTCCCGGTCGCCGGTGTATTGGTAGTAGTCGTAATACCAGTGCGCGAGCCAGGCCGCACCGGGCGTCCACTGGTTTCCCGGCCAGCCGCCATCCCAGTGCAGATGCAGCCCGTTATTGGAATGCCGCGTGCCGATCAGAATGCCACGAGCGCCGTAGAGTGCTTGCGCGTTGGCCCGGAAATCGGGGATGAAACTATTCCACAGATGAAAGTATCCGCGCATCAGCTCGGCAAGATTTCCACTATAGGCGAGCGCGGTATCTAACTGGAGATTTGTGTCGGTCGTATAATCGCCGGACCAGCGCGGACTCCAGGTCCCGCTCCAGATGCCGAAGAGATTCGGCGGCGTCTCGGGGCCGGCGCTGCACATGAAGACATAACGCCCGGCATCATACATTCGCTCCAGCAGAGCAGGGGTGAGCTTCTGTTCCCGCTTCGCCTTGTCCAGGATCGCCTCGGAAGACATCGCACGTTCTTCCGGAGAGCCATTTAAGTCGATCGTGACACGGTCAAAGAGCTGACTCCAGATGACGGAGTGCGGCTTGATCAGAGCCGCGTAATCCGGGGAGAGCGATTGCAAGTCGGCCTTCACTTCGTCCATCCACCTGGCGTCATACTGCGGCCCGGCAATCTGCACGGTCTGGCGCTCGGCGGCGCGTCGCGGTCCGGCGAAATCCGGATTTTTCGGATCGGTCGTCCACGCCTGGCTGGAGGGAAGAGGAGTCCGATACGGCAGGACCCGCATGAGCACCGTGACGGAGTCGGCTCCCGAAATCGAAATTGAGCTGCCATCGGAAGTCTGTGTCCCGCCTTGGGCGATCACCCGCACTACGCCGTCATAGCCGCCCTTGCCCTGGTTATAGACATTGTGACACGTGATCCAGCCTTCCGCGTGCGTGACCGTGGAATCGATGAGCTTGTTGTCCACCTTTTGCATCGTCAGCTTGAGCGACACTTTGCCCGCCGGGCCGGTGGTCGTATTGACGATTGTGTTATCGGCTTTCGAGACGAACATCCGGCGGGCGAAAGAGCCGGCTGGCGTTTGCCATTGAGCCCAGACTTCTCCGCGGGAAAAGTCTTCGACTCGCGCATAGTCCGTGACCGGGCCGCTCTCCGGTTGCTCGAGGTTTACCAGAAAGCCCGGGTGGAAGACATCCGTCCAGACCAGCTTGCCGCTCCAACCGGAATCGCGCGCCTTTTGCAGAAAAAACTTCTGTCCTTCGCCATAGCCTTTCTCGGCGATGATCCGGCGCATCTCGGCGAGGCTTTCCCCGGCCTTGGGAAGAACCTCGCGTGAGCCGGCGGGCAGCCAGAGTTTACAGTGGTTGACCAGGATCGTGTCTTTCGCAGGGTGACCGAACAGCATCGCGCCCATGTTGCCGTTGCCCGCCGCAAGCCCATCTTCCCAGTTTCTTGCCGGCACCGTGCTGACCGTGCCATGGCGTGGCATGAGTCTGCCTGTATCGGTCACGGGCGTGAGATTCTGAGCCTGCGCGGAGAGCGCCAGGAGGCAGAAGAGAAGGGCGGGAAGTTTCATGAGGGCAAAGGTGCCGAGACTGCGCGCGGAAGCCAACCTGTTCCTGCGAATTTTCGCTTCCCCGTTCATCAGCCGCAGGAGTTTCTTGCCGCGTCCGATCTCCTTCGGTGTCATAGTCCCCGTCCAAATCCCGCCCGTGAAACTCTCATCTTCTTCCCTCCTCATTCCAGCTGGCGCTCTTGCCGCCACAGCTTTCATGGCTTTTGCCGCCGAGGAACCCGCCACGCTTCCCGCCCAGCCGCCGGTGCAGCCACTCACTGCGCAAGAGGAGGCGAAGACTTTCCAACTTCCCCCGGGATATCGCCTGGAGCTGGTGGTCGCGGAACCGGAGATCCGGGAACCAGTGGTCTGCGCATTCGATGGCAACGGGCGAATGTTTGTGGCGGAAATGCTCACCTACATGCAGGACGTCGATGGCACCGACGAACTGACTCCGCAAAGCCGCGTGTCACTGCACTGGTCGAGCAAAGGGGACGGCGTCTTTGACCGGCACACGATCTTTGCAGACAAGCTGCTGCTGCCGCGCATGATCCTCCCGCTGGGCGAAGGGCAGTGCGTGATCGGCGAGACCAACACCCACGATCTCTATCTTCATACAGATAGCGATGGGGATGGAGTGGCAGACAAAAGGGAACTCTGGTATGCAGGCGGTCCTCGCGGCGGCAATCTCGAGCATCAGCCCAGTGGCCTCATCTGGGGGCTCGATAACTGGCTCTACACTTCTTACAATTCCTTCCGGCTGCGCTGGACTCCGGCGGGAGTCATCAAGGAGACGATTCCCGCGCCGAGTTCCCAGTGGGGCGTCGGCCAGGATGACCATGGCAATATTGTTTACTGCGTCGGCGGCGGAGAACACGGCATCTGGTCGTTTCAGGCGCCGCCGGTCTACGGCAGCCTGAATCCGCGCGGACAGCTCACGCCGGGGTTTCAGGAAGTGTGGCCAGCGGTGGGCGTACGCGACTTCCAGAGCGGGCCGGTCCGGGTCCGGGAGCCGGAGGGAACGCTGAATCATTTCACCGCGGCCGCCGGAGTGGACTATTACCGCGGCGATCGGCTCCCCGCGGAGCTTCGCGGGAATATCTTCGCCGGCGAGCCAGTCGGCCGCCTGGTGCGGCGGGCGACGGTGAAAATCGAGGGAGGCATCCGCGTTCTGACCAATCCTTACCAGCCTCAGAAAGGCGAGTTTCTGCGTTCGACGGACCTGTGCTTTCGTCCGGTCAATATCACCAACGCGCCCGACGGAACGCTTTACATCACGGATATGTATCGCGGCATCATTCAGGAAGGAAACTGGACCAAACCGGGCACCTTTCTCCGCAAGCGGATCGACCAGTATGCTTTCGATAAGGTGACGGATCGCGGCCGGATTTGGCGGCTCGTCCACGAGACGACGAAGCTCGGCGAAACGCCGCAGATGTATCGTGAAACCCCGCTCCAGCTCGTCGCCCATCTGGCGCATCCCAACGGCTGGTGGCGCGACACCGCGCAGAAGCTGCTGATCCTGAAGCAGGACAAAACCGTGGTTCCGGAGTTGACGAAAATGGCGCGCACTCACGAAAACTATCTGGCGCGGATTCATGCGCTCTGGACGCTGGAAGGCCTTGGCGCGGCGGAGGCCGGGCTGGTGCGGGAGAAGCTCGGCGATTCTCATCCCCAGGTGCGGGTTGCGGCGATCCGGGTGAGCGAGACGCTACAGAAGAGCGGGGACTCCTCGGTCGCGCCGGAGGTGGTGGCGCTGGCCGCTTCGGATCAGCCGGAGATCGCGCTGCAGGCGTTGCTCACCGCCAATTACCTCAAGCTTCCCGAGGCGCCGCAACTCCTCGCGACGGCTCAGGCAAGCACGGCCGCCGGCTTGAGCGCGATCGCGCGGACGATCTTGAATCCACCAGCCCAGAAAAGCGCCACCGGCGTGCTCACCGCGGAGCAGCAGAACCTCATGAAGCAGGGCGGTGAAATTTACAATACGCTCTGCTCGGCCTGTCACGGACCCGATGGCAAAGGGATGCCGATGGCTGGTGCGGAGCCGGGGCAAATGCTCGCGCCTTCACTCGTCGGCTCCAGGACGGTGCTCGGCCATCGCGACGGGCCGATCAAGGTGCTGCTGCACGGGCTGGCCGGAGAGATCGACGGGAAGAAATACGAAGGCATCATGATTCCGATGGCTGCGAACGACGACCGCTGGATCGCGAGCGTCACTTCCTTCGTGCGGAATTCTTTTGGCAACCGCGCCGGCTTTGTCTCTCCGGAAAATGTCGCCCGCATTCGCGCGGCGGATGCACCGCGGACGCAGCCCTGGACGATCGACGAGCTGCGCGCGACAACGCCACAGCCGGTGGAGCGGAAGGGCTGGAAGGTGAGCGCGAGTCATCATGCGGCGGCCGCGGCGCTGGCGGTGGATGGCGATCCGAACACGCGGTTCGATACCAAAGCCTTCCAGGCTCCTGGGATGTGGTTTCAGCTCGAGCTTCCGGAGGAGAAACAGGTCGCCGGGATCGAACTCGACGCGGGCAAATCAGTCGGTGATTACCCGCGCGGCTACACCGTGGAGCTTTCGACGGATGGACAGACCTGGAGCCAGCCGCTGGCGACGGGGAAAGGCAGCGGACCGCTGATCGACATTCCTCTTCCGCCGACGAAAGCGCGGTTTATCCGCATCAACCAAACTGGCTCCGCGGCAGGCGAGTTTTGGTCGATCCACGAGCTGCGCGTGTTCGAGCTCCGCGGCGGGGCGAAGACTGCGACGCGTTAATCCGCCGGATAGCGGCCTTTGAAGGTCAGCTCGGCGATTCCGCTTTTGTCGAGCTCGCCCAAGCCTTCGAAAACCATTTTGTCGTATTGCGCCTTGGTGGCTTCGGCGAGCGGGTAGGCGAGTCCGGCTTCCCGCGCGAGATGCACCGCGATCCCGCTGTCTTTGGCCGCGTGAGCGGCGCTGAAGAAGCACGTGTGCTCGCGATTCTGCATGTCTTCGCCGTCGGTTTCCAGGACGCGGGAAGCGGCGCCGGTTTGCGCGAAGATTTCCCGGACGACGGTCAGATCGAGCCCGAGCGCGTCGGCAAGTCCGAGGCCTTCCGCAAGAGCCGCGGTGTTGATGTTCATGACCATATTCACCAGCGCCTTCAGGGTTGCCGCGGTGCCGGCGGGTCCGAGATAACGCGGCTGCGAACCAAGCGCTTCGAGCACCGGAAGCGCGCGCTCGAACGCGCTGCTTTTTCCTCCGCACATGAGGAACAACGAGCCTTCCCGAGCCTGCGTGATGCTGGACGCCATGCAGGCTTCGAGCGACTGAGCGCCCGCTTCTTCGCAACGGCTCTCGACCAGCACATGCGTGCCGGGAGTGACCGTGGCGCAGTTGATGAAGAGCGTGCCTTCCGCCACATCGACGCCGCTGGCGCTGGTTAGCAGCGAGTCGCTGCCGCTGCCGATGGAACCGAAGATATCGTCCATCGCTTCGTCATCCGTCACGACCGTGATCACGATTTCTGCCGCAGCGGTGATCTCCGGGAGCGTCGCCGGCGCGGCGCATTGGAGTTCCACCGAAAGCAACTCGGCGGCATTGCGATCCAGGTCATAGACCGCGGTGATTTCGAATCCGCGATCCTTCAGCCGGCGCGCCATATTTGCGCCCATCCGACCGACTCCGACGACAGCGATTTTCTGTGACATGGCTTTTTGTTTTAGGGGAGAAGCGGCGGGCGGCGAGCTTACGGGAAGAAAGGGTTGTGGATTTTTTCTTCCGCAACCGTCGTCATCGGGCCGTGTCCGGGACCAAGAATGGTTTCTTCCGGAAGCGTGAGAATCTCGGTCTGATTGGTGTGCAGCGCGGCTTCGTAGGAAACCATTCCGCCTCCGATGGAGCCGGCGAAAAGCGCGTCGCCGACGATGGCCACGGTCTTCCCCAATCCCTCGATCACGTAAGTAATCCCGCCCTTCGAATGTCCCCATGTCAGGCGCGTTTCGATCCGCAATCCACCGACTTCGAAGCGGCTCCCGGCGGGGAAAGGTTCGGCACCTTCCAGCGGCTCGTGTTCGCCGACGAAGGCCGGAGCGCCGGTGTTTTCCTTCAGCCGATCCAGCTCGAAGATGTGGTCGCCGTGCGTGTGGGTGAGGAAAATCTTCCCCACGTGCAGCTCGTGCTTTGCCGCCAGCGCGAGCAAGTCGGTGCAATCCGAGCCGGTATCAAATGCGGCGGCCTGGCGACTCGCCGGATCCCAGATCAGGTAGGAGTTCACCGTCATGTCGTCAAAGGCGCTGTGGAATCGCGCGAGTCCATCGAGCGCGATCGGCTGGGGCTGCCAGGCGTTTGTTCCCGAGGCGATGAGCGCGTCCGTTTTCAATCCGAGGATCGGCGCGATCTGACGCGCGGTGAGCTCATTCCAGCGGCCTTCGCGCAGCTCGTGGACGGCCGCGGGAGTGACGCTGGCGGCGGTCGCGACTTGCGCGTCGGTCAGCTTCAGCCCGCGCATGGCTTTGCCGATGATGTCGTTAAATTGATCTTCCAGCGGAATTTGCATGCAAGTTGGGGAAGAAAGATCGCTCCTGACTGGCGTCGTCGTTTTCCTCCGGAAGAAAAACGAATCGAACGATGGGGAAGAGCGACGACACGGATTGAACGGTCTAGATTTCCGGCACCGCTTCCGGCGCGGGAGCGGCGACTGGTGCAGCCGAGACGCTCAGGACGAAAATCGTCGTCAGGAGAAGAAGCGCGCCGCTGGCGAAGAACGAAGTGCGCGCATATTCCCCAGCAGAATCGTGCGAGATCAGGCCGAAGCCGATCATCGGACCGAGGAAACGGCCGAGGCTGCCGGCGCTTTGCATCAGCCCGAGGAGCCGGCCCTGGCAATGCGCGTCGGTGCTCCGGGAAGCGAGGCCGTTCAAGGTCGGAGTGATCAGGCTGTTCCCGAGCGAAATCACGGCGCACGCGAGCAGCAGCAAAGCGAGCGAACCGCGGGGAATGAGCGGGAGTGAGCCGAGACTCAACGCCAGCAAAACGGCGCCAATCGCCGCGAGTTGCTTCTCGATCGGGTGCTTGAGCAGAGGCCGGAGCAAGGCGCCCTGGAAAAGCGCGCCGAGCAGACCGACGAACGCCAGCAAATATCCAACTTGAGCGGTGTCGTAACTGAACCGCTTTTCGCAGTAGAGCGCGAAGAGCGAAGTCATGATCGAGAAGCCGGTGATCGCGGTGAGCTGGCTGGCGAGAATCGCGGTGATCATCGGCCCGCGGCCTTGGGTGAAAACTTCCCCAATGGTGGCGCGGTCGCGCGCCTTGGCGCGGCTCTCGGCCGTGAGTGTTTCCGGCAGGCGGAGGAAGACCAGGATGGCGTTCAGAAAAGCAAGACCGGCCGCGAAGTAAAACGGGGCGGCGGTCGAGATGTGATGGCTCAGGATTCCCCCGATCGCCGGTCCGAAGACGAAACCCAAACCGAACGCCGCGCCCACCAAGCCCATGTTCTTGGAGCGGTTTTCCTTGGTCGTGACATCCGCGATGCAAGCCATCGCGGTGGAGATATTGCCGCCGCTGGCGCCGTCGATCGCCCGGCCCAGGAGCAGCATCCAAACCGTCGTCGCGGAGCCGAGCACCAGGAAGCCGATCGCCGTGCCGAGGATGCTAAAGGCGAGGACCGGCTTGCGTCCGATGCGATCGGAAAGCTTCCCGAAGATGGGCGCGCAGACGAGCTGAAGCAGCGAGTAGATTCCCACGATCCAGGCGAGCTGGCCGGAGGTGGCGCCGATCTGGGAACCTTCCGCATACAGCGGCAGCACGGGGATCACGATGCCGAAGCCGATCATATCGATGAACAGCGTGAGGAAGATGAGGCCGAGTGGCGACT
>DASVRR010000173.1:0-10154 GCA_036388515.1 Chthoniobacteraceae bacterium
CCGTTGCCGATATCGCCCCAGTTCCAGTGCTCGCTCACTGGATCAGCGGGGAAGATCGACGTGTCCGCGCGCACCACTCCGGCGACGCTTTTCAACCCGGCTGCTATCGCGGCGTCGGCAAGTTGCGCCAGATCTTCCTGCGAAAAGGTCGGGTCGCCGCCGCCCACCAGCACCAGGTCTCCGGCAAGTCTTCCGGCGTTATCGAGCGGCGCGGTTGCAAGCAGCGTCGTCTCGAAACGGAACCCCGGCCCGAGCAGGCCCAGCGCGCCGCCGGTCGTGACAATCTTCAGCGCCGATGCCGGGCAGAGCGCCGTCTCGGCGAGCGGCGAGGCAAACAGCGTCTGCCCATCTTCATCGAGCAGACAAAACGCGACCAACGATCCGGCGAGTTGCGGGTGCGACGTCCATTCCCGGAAAAGTACCGCGAGCTTACTCTCCTGAACGCGCGGCGGAGATGGTGCCTGCTCAAGCTGCTGCGGAGCCGCGCCAGTCGTGGCCCGCAGCGGAGCCTTCCATGCGAGCAGTGCCGCCACGATCCAACCGGAGACACACAGCAGGCACGCCGTCAGGACCAGGAGCTTCGATCGCCCGCTCACAAGTGGTACGAGAACATGATTCCTTTAATCAGCATCAATCCCCCTCGACAATGCTGGCGCTACGGAGCGACGAGGTGATCGCCAGAAACCGCCTGGCAGAGGCAGCATCGACAACTGCCTCCAAGTCTCCAAAAAAAAGAAAGTGTCCCGAAAGCGCGGCTCCGTTCGTCGTTCACCATGAACCCAAAACCCTCACGATCATGACTCCTGACTCCCACACCATTCGCCTGCACCGCGTGCTGCGCGCCAAGCCAGAGCGCGTTTACCGCGCCTTCCTCGATCCGGATGCCAAGGCCAAGTGGCTCCCGCCGTCCGGCTTCACCGGTAAAGTGCATCACCTCGAGGCGAAGGTCGGCGGCACTTACCGCATGTCGTTCACGAACTTCACCACCGGATCGAGCCACTTCTTCGGCGGCACTTATACCGAGCTCGTGACGAACGAACGCCTCCGCTACACCGACAAGTTCGAGGACCCGAATCTCCCCGGCGAGATGCACGTCACCGTGGAGCTAAAGGAAGTCGCGTGCGGCACCGAGCTCCACATCGTTCAGGAAGGCGTCCCCGCGGTCATCCCCGCCGAAGCGTGCTACATGGGCTGGCAGGAATCGCTCACCCAACTCGCTCAACTCGTCGAACCCGAGATCCCCGACCAGCCATAGAAGATCCAATCACCCCAGATTCGCCCTATGAAAACGACGATTCCCAAAAACACGGTTTGCCTGTGGTTTGATAAGGATGCCCTCGACGCGGCTCAGTTCTATGCGGCCACGTTTCCCGATAGTGAAGTGACGGCGGTCCACCACGCGCCTGGCGACTACCCATCGGGCAAGGCTGGCGATGTCCTCACCGTCGAGTTCACAGTCTGCGGCATTCCCTGCGTCGGCCTCAACGGCGGGCCGCAGTTCAAACACAGCTGCGCCTTCTCCTTCCAGATCGCCACCGACACCCAGGAAGAAACTGACCGCTACTGGAACGCGATCATCGAGAACGGCGGGGAGGCGAGCGAGTGCGGTTGGTGCCAGGATCGCTGGGGCCTCTCGTGGCAGATCACGCCGCGCGTCCTGACCGAGGCGATCGCCGCCGGCGGGGAGGAGGCGAAGCGCGCCTTCACCGCGATGATGGAAATGAGCAAAATCGACGTCGCCAAGATCGAAGCGGCGCGCCGCGGGTGACGAAACAACCAACTTTTCCCGACCTAATCAACCGTCGCTGACGCCTGACCCCAAAGCGCCTCGCGAAGTCCGCTGGCGCGAACCGTCCGCCGCTCGATGGCAGTTTGCAGCACGCCGGGATTGGCCCAGATCTCTACGCTGGAACGGGCGCGGGTGACCGCGGTGTAAACCAACTCGCGAGTCAGCAGCGGCGCATCCGCTTCGGGAAGCACGAAGAGGATGCGCTCAAATTCGGAGCCCTGGCTTTTATGGACGGTCATCGCGAACGTCGTCTCGTGCAGCGGCAATCGAGCGGGGAGCAAACGCCGGAGGCCGCCCGCGCCGTCGGGGAAGAAGGCGCGCAACTCATCGGCCGAGTCAGGGTCGCGCAGGATCAATCCGACGTCTCCATTGAAGAGCCGCAGCGCGTAGTCATTCACCCGGACCAAAACCGGGCGGCCGTGGTAATGACTCGCGTCAGGCTGGATCAATCCTTCCTCAACCAACGCCTGCTCGATCAGCCGATTCAGATTATCCACGCCGGAAGGTCCGCGCCGAACCGCGCACAATACCCGAAAATCCCTGAGCCGCTGGAGTGCTTCCAGCGGTTTTGGTTCCGTTAAAAATGGGGAATAGCCGGGGACCACGAGTTGGTGCAAAGCGCCGGCGAGTTCCGGCGGAGTCGGATTGGTGCGGAGGCGAACGTCGCTGGCTTCACCGCTTTGCAGCAGACGCAGGCTTTCCTCCGCATCTCCGCGGTTGATCAGCTGACTCATCCGGTGAATGCCGCTGTCTTGCTGAAACCGATAGTTCTTCCGCAACTCGACGATGTGCTCCGCCATCCGCACCTTCACTCCGGCTTCACCGGCGGTGTTGCAAATGTCGCCGAGCACGCTGCCAGCTTCCACCGAGGCGAGCTGGTCACGATCACCGAGCAGGATCAGACGAGCCGTGGCGGGAATCGCGGCAATGAGCTTGGCCATCAGCGCGAGATCGATCATCGAGGCTTCATCCACGATCACCGCATCCACGGCCAGCGGTCGGTCGGCGTGATGCCGGAAGTAAGGCGAACCCGGAATCGATCCCAGCAGTCGGTGCAAAGTCGCCGCTTCGGTTGGCAGCTTGCCTCGGAGCTCCGCAAACTCCGGGCTTCTTTCCACCGCCGCCTGGATCGACTCCTTCATCCGGGCGGCGGCCTTTCCAGTGGGAGCGGCGAGCGCAATGCGGGGCGCGGCGCCGCGTGCGGCAAACTGCTCGTGCAAGAGCGCGAGCACCGCGACCACGGTGCGCGTCTTGCCGGTTCCAGGTCCGCCGGAGATCACGCAAACCGCTTTGCGCACCGCGGTTTCCGCCGCGATTCGCTGCAGATCGATGGTCTCGGCGGGAGCGTCGAAATATCGCTTCAAGCCAGCGGAGAGGAGTCGCGCATCGAACGTCACCGGCTGCTCCAGACGCCGCTGGAGGCTCGCCGCCAGCTCGGCTTCATATTGCCAGTAACGCTGGAGATAAAGCCGGTCGGACCGGTCCAGGATCAACGGCTTAAACTCACCCGGTTGCCCGACGACGCGAGTCGCGAGCAGGCGCTCACGGGACGCGGTTTCCCCGAGGGCTAAAAGCGGAACGCAGATGTGACCTTCGGCGCGCCAGGCGCTGACCGTTCGCGCGGCGTGTTCCAGTGTCGGATCAGGCGCGCCATTCAGCCGGAGCAGCAACGACGCAAACTGTTCGTCCAGCGGACTCGTGAGGAGTTCGCCGTTCATCGGGTCGGCGAAAAGATGGCGTCGAGCTCGGCGATGCGTTCGCGTGGCGGTCGGTCGCGGAAGATGCCGAGTTCCGGGCGCGCCGGATCGACGCCGCGGAGGAAAACGTAAAACACTCCGCCGAAGTGACGCTCGTAATCGTAAGCGGCTGCCAGCCGGAGCCGCAGATAGCGATGCAGCGCGAGCGTGTAGAGATGATATTGCAGCCCGTAATGGTGACGCGCCATTTCCTGCGCGAGCGCTCCAGCATGATAGTCGCTGGCTTCGCGGCCGAGCCGATTGGATTTCCAATCCACGATGAAGAACTGCCCGCCGTGCTCGAAGATCAGATCGATGAATCCCTTGAGAAGTCCGCGCCTTGGGTCGAAGGCGAGTTGCTGATCCTGGATCAAGGCGCCCAGACCAGCGGAAGTCAGCCGGCCGGCGGAGAGATGAAACTCCGTTTCCACGAGCCGTGCCGACATCGGCACGCGCGCGAGTTGCAAGCCGGGAGCCAGCTCCGTATCGAGCACGTCGCGCACACCTTTGGAAATCGAAGGCGTCCATTCCTCCGCATCAAAACCGAACGCGTTCAGCTTTTGTTTCACGGTTGTTTCCACGAGCGGCGGCTTGGTGAAGTCGAGCTTTTCGAAAATCGTGTGCAGGCAAACGCCCGGCGTCATCCCGGCGGGAAAGGCGTGGATGCCGATCCGCGCGGCGCTGCTTTCGGTTCCGCTTTCAGTCGCGGGTGTGGGATCGTGATCGGGCGATTCGCTGTCGCGTTGTCGGGTCAGCGAAGTGAAGCTCGAGACGCGCCAGTCGCGCTCGATTTTGCCCCGGAAAGTCCGCGCACGCGGAGTCTTCGAGACAATGTCGGCCGACCGGTAACGCGGCGCGCCTTCCTCCGGCCACGGGAGCACCGCGGCGATTTCTTCCGGAGAATTTTCCGCCAGCGCCTGGATCTCCGCGCGGAGCTTCGCCGGGGTCAAAGCCGCGCAGTTTTCCTGCAGCGCGGTGACTGGATCAGCGCCCACTTTCGGCGGATGCAAAAGCCACATCGCGGCACAGACCTCGTTCTTCCCGAAGCGCCCCCAGGCAAAGTGACACTCATGCCGCGCGCGAGTCAGCGCGACGTAAAGCAACCGCAAATGTTCCGCGAGCCGCTCGGCTTCGGCGGCCGCTTCATGGGCGGCGTAGTCGTCCGATCCGAAGTCGAGGGTCAGGCCGCTTTCGCTGTGGAAGAGCGGGCGTTCATCGCGCCACAATTCCGCTTTCCCCCAGCCGAACGGGCAGAACACGACGTTGTATTCCAGGCCTTTACTCTTGTGCACGGTCACGACTCGCACCGCGTCTTCGTCCCGCTCCAGTCGTACTTCATGTTCCTCCGAAGCGACTGTCTTTTCCCGTCGCCGCGCGGCGAGCCAAAGAGCGAGCGCGGTGGGGGAAAGACGTTGCTCGCACGCGGCGTGATGCAGCACTTCGCCGAGATGCAGAATGTTGGTCAGCGCGCGCTCGCCGTCCGGTTGGCCGAGTAGCCGCGGGCGGATGCAGCAGTCGATCAGCACGCGGCGAAACATCGGGATGAAGCCCTCGCACCGCCAGCGTTCGTTCCAGGTTTGAAAGCGCAGCAGCCACTTTTCCCACGCGCCTTCGTCGGCGGAAAGGGCATCGATTTCGGCGGCAGTTTGCCCGAGCAAGCGACCCGCCAGAGCGCCGCGCAGCAGACCTTCGCGCAACGGCTCCGCGATCGCGGCGAGCAAGGTTTGCAGATCCGCTGCTTCCCTCGAATCGAAGACGCTCGCGTTGCTGAGCAGCACGCTGGGAACGGCTTGCGCGCTGAGCGCCGCCTGAACTGCCCGAGCCTGTTTGTTCGAGGCGGTGAGCACCGCGATGTCCGATGGCTGGAGTCCACGGCCGTTGAGTTCCGCGCGTCCATCGAGCAAGCGGGAGATCTTTGCTGCAACGACCCGCGGAAGTTGCTCCGCGCTCGAGCTGGCGCCGAGCGGTTCGTCCGAGTCGTGTAGCCAGATGCGAAAAGGCGCGCGTTTTTCCCCATTCACCCGGAGCTTCTCGGCGTCGGTTTTTGGGGCCGCGCGCACCGGATCAAACTCGATGCCGTCCGCGAGGAAAGGTTTCGCCGGGCGGCTGAACAGCGTGTTTACCGCGGCAACCAGCGGCGGCACGGAGCGAAAGTTGGTCCCGAGCTTAAACTGATGATCGGCGCGCGCGGCGGCAGCGAGATAGCTGAAAACATCCGCGCCACGGAATCCGTAGATCGCCTGCTTCGGATCGCCGATCAGATAGAGCCAGTTTTCGCTGGAAGCAAAAACGCGGGTGAAAATCTCCTCCTGAATTGGATCCGTGTCCTGAAACTCGTCGATCAACGCGGCGGGAAATCTGGTGCGGACCGCGGCGGCAAGGTTTGTTCCGCCGGGCGCCTGGAGCGCGGCGTGGAGCCGGGTCAGCAGATCGTCGAAGGAGACGACGTTTTGCTGCAACTTGCGCCGCAGAAGTTCGGCGCGAGCCCAAGCCAGGAAGTTGGTTTCCAGCGCAATTCCGAAGCGATTGGTGAGTTCGAGAATCCGGTCGCACAGATCGAAGAAAGGATGCGCCGGCGTGGTGCCTCGCGCGCTGGTGGACTTGGCGATCGCGGAGGTGCGGAAGGTTTTGAACGACTCGGTGAAGTCCGGCGCGGATGGATCCTCGGTGAAGCAACGCTCCACCGCATCCAGCTTGGATTTCATCTCCTCGGACTTGTTGCACGGACCTTTGGCCCACGGCGCGGTCGGGAGGAAAAAGCCGCGGACCTGCTCGCGCCAGCTCGGCCATTTCGTCCTGAACTCCGCGAGCGAACTGGCCAGCGCGGCTTTGGTTTCGCTCAGGTCCAGCTCGGAAGGCAACACCCGCAAACGACTGTGCGAGCTGGTTTCCTTGAGCAGCTTCGCCAAAGCGGCCGGCTGGAGTTTTGCCGCACCGGCGGCGATGACTTCATGCGGCGGCGCGGCATAGAAGAGCAGGCGCCAGTAATCTTGCGCGACTTCCTGGAAGAGCGCGGATTCATCCGTGATCAGCTCGACATCAAACAGCGCGCTGCTTTCGAAAGCGCGATCCTGCAGGATCCGCTGGCAGAAGCCGTGGATGGTATAAATCGCCGCTTCATCGAACGCGCGGAGCGCTGCGCCGACTCTCCGACGAACGACTTCAGCCGGCGTGCGATCTGCCTGCAGCAGCGCGTTCAGCAAAGGATCTTCGGTGAAGCCGCTCGTCCAGGCGACGAGCGCCGCGTGGAGCAGCCGGCGAATGCGATCGCGCAACTCCGCGGTCGCCGGCACGGTGTAAGTCGTGACCAGGATTTGGCTGACGCGGAGATCCTGCTCGATGATCAGCCGGAGGAAGAGCGCGGCGATCGTGTAGGTTTTGCCGGTGCCGGCGCTGGCCTCGATCAAGGTCGTGCCTCGAATCAGCGGCGTGTCAGCGGCGATGAATTCTTCCAGACTCATGGGCTGACTTCCTGTCGTGCGGCGAAAAGCGGAGTGAAGACGCGGATCGCGAGTTCCTGCCAGGCGCGGTCGAGCGGATCCGTGTCGGGAGGAAAACACAGCTCGAACCAGGGATCGTCTCCTTCCCCACGCCCTTCATCCCGATCTCCAGCCGTCCAGCATTGCCGCGCCGCGGCGAGCGGATCTTTGCGTTCGGCCGAGCGTGGGTCGAGCAAGCGGCGCGCGTATTCCATGGAGCTCGTGGGGAAGAAAGGCAGCCGTGCGCACAGGCCGGCGCGGTAAAGCGAAAGGAGATCCGCGAGGACATCGCGCGCATTCTCCACGGGACGAAACTTCCAGGTGGTTTCCAGCGCGAGGAGGAGCGTTTCGCGCGGTGCGTTTTCGGCCAGCTGCAGAGCAAGGTGCCAGATCCAGGCGCGGATCACGTCTTTGCCCTTGAGCGTGGCGGCGCGATGTCGGAGCTGAGCTTGCGGATAGATTCCGTGGAGCGTTCCGCTCAATTCCCAATCGCCGAGCTGAGCCTGGATCGTCACTGGAGGCAAAGCCTCGCCGGAGATGTGGTGCTGAATGCGATCCGCGAGTTCGGTGGTTTGCTCGCCCAGTCCGAGGTAAGCGGAGTCTCCAGCAAAACCCGCGGGGAGAATTCCCGCGGCGCGTGCTACCGGAAGGTGCGCGTCGGTTTGCTCGCCCGAAAGCGCCAGCGCGGTGAGATCCTGACCGAGGCCGTAACGCTCCAGTCCTGCAAGTTGCAGCGGCTCGTTTTCTTCCAGCGCCTCCACCTCGTACGGCAGCGCCAGACGCAGCCGCTCGCGGCCGAAGAACTTCGCCGGATGAGCAAAGAACTCGGCCAGCCGATGCACGTCCACCTGGAGCCATTCGGCGTCCGGTCCCGGCAAAGGCTGCTGACAAAAGGTCGCGCTTTCCTCCCGAGGCGCCTGGCCGCGCTCGCTGGTGCGGGCATTTTCCTCCGAGTAACTGAAGAGACGCGGATCGCCCTGGAAGTAAGCCGGGCTGAAGGGTTGCAGCCGATGCCGGGTGACGAGTTTCTCCGCATTGAGGCCGAAGCGATGTTCCAGATAGTCGAGCAATTCGCTGACCACCGCGGACGGCGGAGCGACGCTGTTGTCGCGCGGAGAAAGCCCGGAATAGCTGAGGTAAAGGAGCGAACGCGCGGAGAGAATCGCCTCCAGGAAAAGGTAGCGATCGTCGTCGCGTTGCGAGCGGTCGCCGCGCCGCGGACCAGCCGCGGAGGTGAGATCGAACGCCAGCGTTGAATCGCGGCGGGGGAAAGCGGTGTCGTTCATCCCGAGCAAACAGAGCACGCGGAAGGGAATTGCACGCATCGGTTTCAGCGCGCAGAAAGTCACGCGTCCGGCCAGGAAGCCGGAGCCGGAATCGCTGTCTTCCAGCGCCGCGCCGAGATGCGCGCGGAGGACGGCGAAGCTGATGGGAGCCGGGAAAGCGGCCAGGTGCTGCATTTCACCGAGACCGGCGAAGACTTCGCGCAGGCGACGGATCTCGTCCGCCGATTCGTCCCCATCGTCAAAGAAGACCTGCAGCAGATGACGCAGAGTTTGCTCCCAATGCGCGAGCGTGCGCGGCGTCGCGAGCTTCGGGATGAGATCGAAGAGCGCTTCGGCAAAGCCCGCGAACCGTCCGAGCATTTCGGCGGCGGCTCCTTCGACGTCGCGCATCGGGAGAACGCCTTCGAAAAGCGTGCGATCATCGCCGGAAAGCGCGTAACCGAGGAGCAGGCGATCGAGGCCGACGCGCCAGGTGTTCCCCGCAAAGCCGGGGAATCCCAGCGCGGCGCGGTGCTCGGCGTCGATGCCCCAGCGGATGCCGCTTTCGCCGACCCTGTTGCGGATGATTCCGAGGTCGCCTTCCAGCAAAGCGAACTTTCGCCGGACGGCGGAATCATCCAGCAAAGCGAGCACCGCGGGCGCGGTGAAGCGGCTGCCGTGAAGATCCAGCAACTCGAGGAAAGTATCCGCAATGCTGCTCTCCACGCGCAGACTGCGATCGGCGATGCTGAAGGGAATGGCGTGCTGCTCGTCATCGGGCGAACCGAAGACGGCTTCGATGAATGGCGCGTAACTTTCGATGTCCGGCATCGCCACCAGGATGTCGCGCGGCGTGAGGCCGGGAAGAGACTCGAAAAGTTCCAGCAACTGATCGTGGAGAACTTCCACTTCGCGCATTGGTCCATGACAGCAATGCACGCGGATCGAGCGGTCGTCTTCCGCTGGCGCGCGCTCTGCGGTGTCGGGCTCGTGCAGCTCGAAGATGTCCGCCTGGACTTGCGCGAGGAGCGTCTCGCTCGAGGGAACCGCGAAGTCTTCCGCAATCGCAACCGGCTCCAGATCTTGAACGAGCCGGGTGAAATCGCGGCCGATCTTCCCCAGCGAAGCGAGCAGCGGATTGCCGGTTTCGAGGTGCAGATCTTCCGCAGTCTCGCTGCGGTCGCGGAGCAGCCGGTCCTGCTCGCGGCGGGAGTGAATGTCGCCCCAATATTGGTCCGTCGGCTCCAGCAAAAAGAGGTGCACTTCCAGTCCGCGCGCGACGGTTTGAAGAAGATGCAAATAAAAGGGCGGAAGGCTGGAGATGCCGAAGAGCGAAAGGCGCTCTGGAAGACCGGCGAGCGCGAAGAGGTCGCTCTTCACTTTATCTTCTAAGCGGCGCAGCAGCGCTGCGGGATGACGATCCTTTTGCTCCTGAATCAAGGCGCGCCAGAGCTCCGGCTGCCAGCCGCTGGGTCCGCGTGAGGCCTGCCATTCCAGCAACAACTCCGGACGATACGCGAGGTAACGGTCGAAGACCGCCGCGATCCGATGTGCGAGCTGATATTCCTTCAGGTCACGGAGATCGCCTTCCAGGTAGCGACGCAAATCTTCCCAGCCGGCGCCGTCGATCCGCGCCGGAAGCTGCGCGAGGACGCGCCACGGCAAAACTTCCCGCGCGAAGCTGGAGTCGGTGATTTCCTCCGGAAAAGCCGCGGCGAAAACCTGGTGCGCGAAGTGAGCGGGGAAGGGGAACCGCGCATTCATCGAGACGCCTTGAGCGCGGGCGAGTTCGTGCGCGAGCCAGCGCCGCATGCCGAGGCTTTGCACGATCACGAGTTCCGGCTCGAGCGTGGCGCGAAGCGGGACCCGCGTGACCGCGGCGAGC
>DASVRR010000174.1:0-1750 GCA_036388515.1 Chthoniobacteraceae bacterium
CGAGAAGGCCCGCTCGATCCGCATGGCCCTGGAAGTGACCGCGGAAGCGATCGGCATCCCGCTCACCGACGCCATCCCGGTGGCGCTCCCCAGCGATGCCGGCTCCTACAACGTGGAGCTGGTCTGGGCGCGGATCGTCGCGCTTTTGCCCAAGGCCCAGCAGATCCAGCTCAACCGGTTGATGACCGATTCGCGCACCGCCTGGAACGTTTGGGATATCCTTTCCCAAGCCGGCAAAGGCGGAAAGATGCTCCTGACCTCGGTGCTCAAATCCGACACCACCCGGATGCTCTTTGATGCGACCCTCCAGGCCGGCGTCGCCGGGGCGACCGCCATCCAGCGCGTCAAAGCCAAGCGCCCCTCCAAGCCTCCGGAGTAGACGCTGCCCGGAGTTGGACTTTTTGGACGGGTTGGACGGTTCTGGGAAATGTCCAGTTCATCCAAAAAGTCCAACCCGTCCACTCCCGTTCCCCCCAGTTCCCCCAGACCGCGAATTCCCAAATGCATCGCTTTACCCTTTCTGCACGTAGAGCAGATTGGAAGTTATGGAATCACGAGACCGGATCATTGACGCCTATGTCGAGCACCTGCGCGAACATGGGCAGGCGCCGAACTCAGTCTACAAGTTCTGCAAATTGCTGGAGATCGAGGAACGCGAGTTCTTCGCCCAGTTTCCCTCCTTCGACGGCGTGGAGAGCGCCTTCTGGGAGCAGGTCGTGGCCCGGGTGGCCACTGCGGTGGAGTCCGGCGCCGAATGGGCCGATTTCCCGGCGCGCCACCGGTTGCTGACTTTTCTCTTCGCCTTCTCCGAGGAATCGCTCAACCACCGTTCGTTGCTGCTTTTGCGCTTCGAGCGAATCGGACCGATGGCCCGGCCCCGTTACCTCAACGGATTCGAGAAACGCTTCAAGCAGTTCGCCGAATCGGTGATCGCCCACGGGGTGGCCACCGGCGAAATCGCCGATCGCGGCCGGCTCGGCATGCTCTATCCCGAAGCGCTCTACGTGCATTTCCGCGGGGTGATCGACTTTTTGCTCAAGGACGAAAGCCCCGGCTACGAACGCACCGATGCCTTCATCGAAAAATCGGTCGCCGTGGCCTTCGACGTGATCCGCACCCAGTTCTTTGATTCCGCCTTCGACCTCGCTCGCTTCCTGATCCCGCGCGCTGTCTGGAGAACCGCCTAAATGGAGCAGGATTCCATTCAGAGCACCCGGGTCACCCGGATGGCGGCCCTGGCCGGCTCGGGCGCGCGGGTCGGCCTCAACTACCTCAAACACTACGCCCGCCGGACTCTCACCGGCGAAGCCGACAACGACGCGCTCCAGGAAAAAAACGCCAGCGAGGTTTACAAAACCTTCAGCCAACTTAAGGGCGGCCCGCTGAAGTTCGCCCAGATGTTGAGCATCGACAAAGGGCTGCTCCCGCCGGCTTACGCCAAACAGTTTGCCCAGGCGCAATATTCCGCGCCGCCGCTTTCCTATCCGTTGGTGGTGCGAACCTTTCGCCGGGAATTCCAAAAGGCGCCCGGTGAAATCTTCGACTCCTTCGAGCCCAAGGCGGCCCATGGCGCCTCCATCGGCCAGGTCCACAAAGCTTCCCTGGGCGGCCGTCCGCTGGCCGTCAAAGTGCAATACCCGGGCGTTGCCGAAAGCCTCCGCAGCGACCTGCGCCTGGTCAAACCGATTGCCCTCCAGGTGCTCGGGCTGCGGGAAGCCGACGTCGCGGAATACTTCCAGGAAGTGGAAAC
>DASVRR010000175.1:0-30690 GCA_036388515.1 Chthoniobacteraceae bacterium
CGCCGCCTCTTCTTTCTCCCAAGCCGCCCGCTGTTCCGGCGTCAGTTCGGCTTTCACCGTCGTCTCCCAGATTTTCGATTTCGCCGGGCCGCTCGTGGTGCGGCGAAAGTAATACTCCTGGATCCCGGCCAGCCGCAGCTTCACGTCCTGCATCGTCGCGTCCGAGACTTGAGCGCGAACGGTCGGCTCGATGTTCGTCCGCCACTCGGCCATGCTCGCGTCCGCCGCACCGCGCGCCGCGGTCTCCAGCCGGGCGACAGTCTCAGGCCGCAACCCGGCGATTCGAGCGGCATCCTCCGCCTTGAGTACGTGAACCGCCAGCAGACGCTTCAGCTCCCGCTCGCTTCTTTCGTGGATGAAATCCGAGATCACCCGTTCCACTTCCTCCGGCTCCGGCGCAATCACCGGCACCGCGTCCGCCTTCAGCGGTCGCGCGCGTTCCATTCCTTCATCCTCACCGTCGTTTTCTCCGGGTTTTGCGGAGGAAACTTCCTTCCAGCGGCGAATCTGAATCGGATCCAGGAGCGCCTGCAATTCCTCCTCTTTCGCCTTCGCTCCAGCCTGGAAGAACGTGCTCAAACCGTAGTTGTTTCCCTCATTTTCGTTCTTCGGGAAAAGAGTCGGTTCATCTCTGATCAGACGTTCCGCCAGCGGACGCAGCCGCTCGCGCTGTTCGCTCGTGAAGGCGACTCTCCGATCGAATTCCGCGATCAAAACCTGGCCCATCGCGCGGATCCGCCGCGCCTTGCGTTCTTCCGCAACCGCCGCCAGCCGCTGGTGTTCCGCGGGCGTGAGAAGCTCGGCCAGCGCGACCTTCCACAGCGCCTGTTGTTCCGGCCAATGCTTCTCATCCAGCCCATAGAAAACATTTTGCTGCTTGAGCATCTGACGCCGGTTTTCCGCGGGCATGTCGAGCAGGCTTTTCTCCGTCTGCTCCCGCCATCTCGCGAGGCTTCCCGCCACCGCCTTTTTCATCGCGACATCCAGCTTCTCCCCGCGCTCTTGCGGCAAAGCCAGCACGCGCTTGATCTCCGCGGTTTTGGCAACAATCGACGGCGTGATTTGCTCCCGGGTTCTTTCCTCCTGAGCTTTCATGAAGTCGCCGATTTCCTCGCTGAGCACGCGTTTGCGTTCCACCTGCGCTTTCTCCCAGCTGGTCAACTGCGCAGGGCTCAAGGTCCGCTGCAGCGCTTCCTTCCAGACCGCATGATCCATCGGACGCTCGTCATTGCCGGAGGTCCAGCCTTGAAGCAGAGCGTCCGGAGGCACCGCCATTTCCTCCAGAATCTGCGGCACGCGCTCGAACGGCCAACTCTTCCGCGCGAGCTCCGCCGCTTGCTGCGACCAGCTCTCCGCGCAAAGCTCGGCGGCACGTTTCGCCGGCGCCTGCAAAGCTTCCCGAGTCGGCGCATCCATTTTGGTGACCTTCCCGATTTCCTCGATCTCCTTCCTCATCCTGTCGTCCAACGAATCGCGCCGGGCGGCGCCAAGTTTTTTCATAAACTCGGCAAACTTTGCCTCCACTTCCGGAGCATAGCTTTTCGCCGCACTTTCCTCCGGCTTCACCACCTCGGACGCCAGCAAAAGGCGTTGCTCAGCCTGGAGTGTTCCGGCTGGAAGAAGCGCCGCAATCAGCCCCAGCCAGCGCCACGAACTGAGCCTTTTCCCAGCGGCGTTCATTTCCCCGCAGCCTGGCCTTCGAGCCGGCTGAAGTAAGCATCGAGTCCCGGCTTGAATTCATCCGGAAACTCCTTGCCCGCCCGGCCCGTCGCCTGCCCGACCGCCCGCGCTCCGACCACGCTGTCCGCGTCCGATCCCGGCCCGAGATCCGCCAGCGCCGCCATCGAAGCCTGCGCCGCGCGACCTCCCCCGCCGGGGTTTGATCCGCCGCCGCCGCCGCCGTTGGGGCTCATCCGCTTTGCCTGCAGCAAAAGCTCAATCGCCTCCGTCTCGGCGGCAATCGCTTTCGGCCCCGCGTCCGGTGTTCCCAGAATTGTCTCCGCCTCGTCCATCACCTCCACGACCGCCTGGAGCAGTTTCAGCTCCTTGCCAAACTTCGCCGCGCCTTCCGGAAGCGCCAGGATGTCGGCGACCGCGCTCGCCGTATGCGCTCCGATGCTCGCCTGTTTTTCTCCCAGCGCTTTGGCATCCGCCGCAAATTTCTCCGCCTCAACGACCGGCCGCGCACTCTCCACTTCCCGCGTTTCATCCCGCAGCTTCATTTCGTCCCGCAGCGCCTGCATGACTTTCAGCACGATCTCCGGCGGCAAACTGTCCGCACTGCAGGTGGAGCAGGATTTGCAATTGCTCGCCGCGACGAGTTCCTCCGCCCAGCGATCCATCGTGTCTGCCCAAAACTCCGAACCCATTAGCGATTGGCCGCTCAGATTGATCGCCACTTTCTCCCCGCCCCGCGCGAGCGCCCGCACAATCTCGGTCTTCTTCATTTCGGTGAGGATGACCTTGAAACGCGCGTCTTGTTTCCGCTGGAAATAGGCGTCCAGATCGCTCTGGATCAGCCGCACGACTTCACTTTGATCCTTGGCGGTTTTGGCGATCGGTTCGGCCGCTTTCACCGGCGCCCGCTCGATCCCGAAGGCATCGAGCGTCTTCTGATTGATGTTCGATGCAATGCTCATCTGCTGGCGCGAGGCTGCTTTCAGTCGCTTGACGAAAGTGCTCGCCTCGAGGCTGGCGAGGATTTCGCTGAGTTGATCCGACACCTTGGCAAACTCCGCGAGCAAATCCCGCTGCGCGACCACGGCTGCCTCCATTTTCTCCTGAGCCGGCGAACCCGGCGGCGGGTTCTCCTCATCCTTCTTTTGGTTGGGCGCGGCCGCGAGCGTGGTCGTCGGCAGGCCGAACTTTCCGGCTCCAGGAGGCTTCGGCGGCGCGTTCGGATCGGTAGGCTTTGGCTCCGCTGCGGAAGAAAAACCGGCTTCACGATTTGCGATGCCCGGCATCGGCGGTTTGGGCAACGCGTCAGGATCCGCCGGTGCGGCCGCCGGTGTTCCCGGCAGCGGCGCGCCTTGCGCCAGCGTCGGAGCGCTCTTTGCTTCCGACGATTCCGCCGTCGGCTGCGAGGTGCGCGCTTTTTGAAAAGGCGGTGCGCTCGGACTTCCGTCCGCCGGTTTGCCAGCGGCAGCGCTCGCGGTTTGCTTGAGCAAGTCCGAAACGCCCGGCATCCGGTTCGCGGCAATGTCTTTTAACGACTTGAGCATCGTCGCCCACGACTCCAGCCGGGCGGCGTCGAACTCGTCATTTTTCGTCGCCTGCTCCACGAGATTCCGCCCGGAATTTGTCAGCGCCTCGACCCGCGCGGCGTTCGCATTTTCTGCTGCGGATTGCTGCGAAACCTTCCGGCGGTTTTCCGGACGATCCAGATCCGCGACGCTCAGCGCGCGGAGTTCCTGGTTCGTCTGATGCAGCGCCTGCTCGCGCTCGTAGCTTTCCTTGGCAACTTCCAGCCATTTGCCAAATTGCTCCGTCAGCCACAATGCATGAGCCGTTTTATCCAGGACATGGAGCACAAAAGTCGCGGAGCGCGCCCGCTTCCGGCCGGGCAGGTAATCGTCCGTCCAGGCCCGCACTTCCAGCGTCTGCGGCGCCACGCCATCCCGCGTCGCACAAAAGGTCGCGCGTGCGGCGAGTTCCTTTTTCTCGGGATCGCCGCCGGCCGCGATCTTCTCCCCAGTGACTGGCGTCTTCCCGTCTTCCAGCAACTCGGAGCCGGTCCATTCCAGGCCGACTCGCTTCACGCCAAAATCATCCCCAGCGGTGAGGTCAAACGTCACGACTTCGGAGTCCAGCACCACTTGCTCCAGCGATTCGCGGCGCGCCACGATCCGCGGCGCTTCGTCTTCCACAGCACGCACTTTGAGCACCAGCGGATCGCGCGGAGTCAGCCCATCGTGATCGCGCCAGGTGAACTTTCGCTCCGCGTCTTCCCCAACTCGGCTGTAGTCGGTGACAATCTTTTCGCCGGAGACTTTTTGCTCCCGTCCATCGAGCTCGGCCGCCGCCAGCTCACGACTCGCTTTGGCTTCGAAAGCCGCTTCCGCTCCTTTCAAAACACTGACTGAACCGCCGCGGACTTCCAGCCGCTGCTCGGTTTTGTATCCGAGATAATCCGGAAGCCGCAGGCGAACCGCGAGCTCAGACAGCTCGGGACGAAGCCGCGGCTGCACCCAAACGGATTTCCGCACATCACCGAGGGAAAAGGCGAGGGACGCGTCCTCTTTCTGCGGAGGAAAAGCCAGGGAATACGCGCCGCCGGAGAGTTTTGCGCGAACGGGCGGCTGCTTGCCGATTTGCGCCCGACTTTCTTCCGGAGAACGCCGCGTGCTGGCAGCGAGCCGCACCGGCAGCTGAAAGTTTTCCGCATACGGGACGACCAGCCGCGCAGGCAACGGTTCCACTTGAGCGAAAGTAAAACGCTCCACTGCGCGCCAGGGCGTGATCCAGCGAGCAAAGGCATTTCGCGCGGCCTCGTTCACCAGCACGAAAGCCACCAGCGCCACGGCAAACGCGCCGCCCGCTGCCCAGCCCCATTGCCGATGCCGCGCCTCGGGCACAGCGTGGCTGAAGTCGCGATCCTTCACCGCTTCCGCGGCTTGCTCCATGGCCGCCTGCACCAGACGTTCGCTGCGACACGCCGCCGCGTGATCCATCCGCGCGAGTTCGACGATTCCGAGGAGCTGATCGCCGAGCCGGGGAAAAGTGCGCCGCAGCAAACGTGCGGCATCTTCCAGACGGCGCTGCCGCCAGACCCAGCGATGCCATTTCAGCGGAAGCCCCAAGCCGAGCGTGGCTGCACCGGCTAGCAACAAAAGCAGGCGCAACCAGCCGGGTGTTTCCATGAATCGGTCCAGCGCAAAGACCAGCAGATACGAGAGCGCGATCCCAAAGAGCGCCGCCAGCAGACCTTCCGCGAGTTTCACTGCCCACACGCGACGCCGGAAATCGGCGAGCTTGGTTTCTAGAAGCGGCGGGAGTGCAGTGTTCATGAGACAGGTAGTGTTGATCCGCAGTCTGAAATCGTCCTCTTCATCATCCTCGAAAAGATTGGCGCGCGGACCGTTTCAAAACGAACCCGCGGCTTTCCTTCCGACCCAGAAAGTAGCCAGCAGCAGCACCAGAAAGCCAGCCCACAATGGGTGCGCCCAAAGCTGCACGCGACGCTCCTGCAACTCCGGCTGCGGCAGCGCCGCGATTGCCGCGATCACACTGGCCGGGTCCGCGCCTTCCAGCAGCCGCCCGCGGGTGAGCTGGGCGATCTCCCGCAGCACGTCAAACTTCGCGGGTTGCCCGCGCTTTTCCCGACTCGTTCCCTGCACGGAAATCGTCGTGTCCAAAGCCGAACCGGCCTCCGCGCTGGTCAGATGCACCCGATGTTCTCCCGGCTCCAGTGGCGTCAGGACGCCGGTGAAAAGTCCCCAGGCATCTTCCCCAGCGGGAGCCAGTCGGACGCTCCCCGTTTTGCCGGAAGGCGCGGTGACTTGCGCGATCACCGCTCCCTCGCGCAGCGGCTCTCCGGTGAGGCTCGTGACGTTGGCATTCAGCGTGAGCACGGCACCCACTTTCGGCCGGTCTGGGGAATAGAAAAGCCGCATTTTTTCGCCTTGCGACATGTTGCGCTGGTAGGCCATCCAGCGGACGACCTGGCCCCAAAAGCGGTAATGGTATTTGTCTTCCACACCTTTGCGCCAGCGCCACGCGCCGTCGGTTCCCATGAACAGGATCTTTCCCGCGCCATGCGTTTTGGTCACGAGCAAGGGGACGCGCCCGAAACGGTTTGTCTCCGTCCCGTGCGTCGCCAGGATCTCGCTGCCCGCCTTGGCCCGCATCGCCGGCGCGTACCACTGGAAACCGGGGAGCGTCTGCCAGACGCGCGCGCTGGCCTCGTCCGTGTCCTCGAGTTTCGTCAGCAAGCTGCGCGTCCCCGCCTCGGTCAGCGCGAACTTCCCCGGCGCGGAAGTCCCATAGCCGCGGGGCTGCGCCTCATCCCAAACGACCGGCACCAGATCGGCGAGCGCGGTGCCTTGCAGCGAATTCTGATGGCCGCGCAGGCCGGGAAGAAGAACCAATCCAGCTGCCTGATCGCGCACCAGCTTTTGCAAGGCCGCGCATTGCTCCGGCGTGAGCTGACCTTTTTCCACTCCGACGTCGCCGACAAAGATCACGTCATATTTCGCGAGCTCGTCGTCCTTCGGGAAGGCCGTGAGATAGCCGCGCCCGACGCCCGGTTTTCCCAAGTCCGGATGAAAGAGCAGGCAATGCACTTCGACGCCCGGATCGCGCTCCAGCGCATTCCGGAGGTAACGATATTCCCAGCGCGGAAAGGATTCGATCACGAGCACGTGCAGCTGCTCCTTCCGGATGGAAAGCGGCGCGACGATCTCGTTGTTCTCCAGCATTCGCTCGAGACCGGTTTTGGGAATCTTGAGCGTGAGCTTCAATTCGCCCGGCTGCTCCGGCTTCCAACTGATCACTTCCTGGAGACGGCTCATCGCCGGAATGACGACCGACTTGGTCACGACTTCTCCGGTCGAAGCGGTCATCTCAATCGTCGCCGCCTCATCTCGCGGCAAGGAACTCACGATGGAAAATGGAACGCGCAGCGGTTTCCCGGCGATGGCGAAGGTGGGCACTTCAAAGCTCGTGAGCTCGACATCCGGAAGCTGCGTCTCGGCTCCGAGCGGTACGGCGAAGACCGGCACTTCCCGCATTCGCAAGCGCGTTGCCGCCTGTGCTGGCGGTTCGCCGCTGTTCCAATCGCCGTCGCTGAGGAGCACAACCGCGTTTAGGCGCGGATGTTTTTCCGCCGCCTGTCGGAGCGCGGCATTGAGATCAGTCCCCTCTTCCGGCGGCTGTCCGCTGGAGGAAAAAGGCTCGACCACCACGTCCAGCTTTTGCGCGATCTCTCGCCAGGCCGCGCTCTCCGTGAGCGGTTTTGCCAGCTCCGAACGCGAGCGGGGTTCCGCCGCCGGATTTGCTGGATCGACGACATCGCGCGTCTCCATCGACCGCGAGGAATCCGCCAGCACGACGAGCGTCGGCTTGTGCTCCGGCTGGAAGATCTCGCGCCACTCCGGCTGGTTCAGAGTGACCGCAATCGCTGCGGCAATCAGCACTCGCAGCGCTTCCAGCCATCCGGTGGACCGGCGATATCCGCTACGTCGCCACGCCAAAAAAGCCAGCGCGGCGATGACCGTGAGGAAGATCACCGCAATGGCGATCGACGCCGGCGTCTCGGTGAAAACCAGCGACTGGCTCGCGGCTTTCATGATGCGATGCGGCCGCTCCAGTCGAGATCGGTCGAGATATCAGGAAGAATGATCACGCCACTTGGGAACTTGGAAAGCCTTCCGCTGGTTTCTTCCCCGCGACTTCCCGGCGGCCGGGAAGACACAGCAACGCTTCGCCGAGAATCGCCAGCGCCATCGCGATGAGGAAAGTTCGCCAGACTTCATTCGTCAGACTTCGACCGTCTTCCAGCGAATCCGTGAGCAACCGGAAATCGAGTCCGGAAAAGAGTTCGTTCAACGCCGCGGTGGAAAGCATCTGCGGATCATCCTCGCCCGGCGGACGATTGAGCGCGGTGATTCGATCCTCCGCGGTCAGCACGCCCGCTCGCAGCGGCAAACTGGCTCCAAACGCCGACTCGCCTTTTGCCTCCACCGGCCGCCAGCGAGCCGGCTCCGTTCCGAGCGCCTGCGCCGAGGCGACGCGTTGCTGCGCCTTCCCCAAAGTGCGCGCGCCGTCATTGAGCGCGCGGTGAAGCAGCGCAAACATCACCACGCCATCGCGCGCCAGACTCGATGCCGCCGGACCGGGCAGCGTGCCCAGGAAATAAACGCTCCCGCCTTGCGCCGCCGGCGAACGCAGCAACAGCGCGCGCCCGCCCGCGACTCGCGCCAGCGGCACGCCTTCCCCGAGAATGCCGCACCGCCGGGACAACTCCAGCGTGCCGACCGGCAGCGCAGCGCCGTCGCGGGTGTTCGCCAGCAAATCGGCGTCGTTGCGCCACCATTCCACGACCTGCGGCTTGTCGGTTACCGCACCTTCCCAACGATCCCAGCGCAATCCGAAGATCGTCGCATCGTCCGGAGTCTCCGGCGGCAAAAAGAGGATCGTTCGTCTGGCGGCAACGTGGCTCTGGAGCTGACGCGCCAGTGCGTCGTCCGGTTTCGGAATTGGCGCGTGCCAGACGATCAGCGCGGTTTCATCCCACGGAATCTCCGCCGCCTGTTTCGTGCTGAGCACGGGCGCGACGTATTTCCGCGAAGCATCCGCTGGCGCGGACAACGCGGCGCTCAAAGGTCCCGCTTCTTCCGGAGCATCCGAGACGATCACGGATTTCATCGCCGGCGGATCATCGAAGACAAAATGAAAGACGTTGTTCCCCACTTGCGCGTCCGTCGGCAGCTCCACTCGGCCCCAGCCGCGCTTCGCCGCCTTGTCGATCGGAATCGAATGCGCCTGCATCACCAGCTGATTTTCTTTGAGGGCCACTTTCATTGTGGTCGCGGCACCATTGATCACGATGCGCAGCGGCACTTCCAGCGGCTCCGGCTGAGCCGTCTGGCGCGTGATCCGCAGATCGAGCAGCAGTTCCGCTTTGTTGCTGGTCTCGCGCCGCGTGACGTGCTCGACCTTGATCGCCAAATCATCCGGAGCAATCTGCGGATACGCCAGCAGATGAAACCGCACGCCTTGCACCGTGGCAAAGGCGCTCCGCAACGTCTCCCAACGTCCGCCGGAAGCGTCCCAATCGCTTTGCTGGAGATCGCTCAGCAGCCAGACATCGGTGCGCCCGGTTTTGTTCCTGGTGATGTAATCCAGTGCGCTCTGGAGGAGCGCCGGAATGTCGGCTGCGGTTTCCGTTGGTTCGGTTTGCGGGAGATCCAGCAAAGCGCCCGCCTTCTCCAGCGGCTGCGGTTCGCGGAGTGCGCTGTCGATCAGGACCAATCGCGAGCGCGTGCCGACCGCGTCGTCGATCGCCTTGGAGACATTCCGCAAACCGGCCAGCCGTTTGCTCAGGCCGGTTGCGGGGTTTTGCTGCTCCATGCTCGCCGAACGGTCGAGCAGAATCATCACGGTATCCGGCGCGCCGCCGGTGAGCCCGAGCCAGCCGCCGGCGAGCGGTCGCGTGATGACGAAAAGGATCGCGGAAATCGCCAGCACGCGGAGCGCAAGAATCAGGATTTGCCGCAGCCGCGACAGGCCCTTGTTCATCCGCTGAGCCGCCTGGAGGAACATCATCGCGGCCCATTTCACCTGCCGCCGCCGATAGAGATGAATCAGGTGGATGATCACCGGCAACGCCGCCAGCGGCAGAGCAAAGAGGAACGCAGGCTGGAGGAAAGTCATCGGCGCGGAAGGCAGGCGAACCAGTCAGCGTTCATCGCGCGGAACGTTTCGGCGTTCGTCCGAGGAGGAAGCGCACCAGCACTTCGTCGTAGGGCTCGTGCATTTTGACGCGGTGATAATCCATCCCCGTCGTGCGCACCAGTTCATCCATCTCCGCCAGATAAAGCCGGACAGCTTCCCGGTAATTGCGTGCGATTAGGGAAGGATCCGCGAGCACTGCTTCCCCGCCTTCCAGATCGGTAAATCGCGCCGGACGATCGAAGTCGAAGTCGAGTTCCTGCTGATCCAGCAGATGAAACGCGCAGACATCGTGACGGCGAAAGCGGAGATGCTGGATCGCCGATTTTAGTTCCGCGGGAGGAACGAAGAAGTCGGAGAAAATCACCACCAGCGCGCGCTGCCGGATCTTTTCCGCAGCATCGTGGAGCGCACTGAGCAACGTCGTGCCGCCCACCGGATGAATGCCGGACATTTGCTCCAGCACCAGCCCGAGATGCGCCGCGCCGCGCCGCGCCGGAATTTCCACCGCGTTTTCCGCCAGACTCCAGAGCCCGACGGCGTCTCCTTGCTGCGCGGCAAGATAAGCCATGGTTCCGGCGAGCTTCTGCGCGTAATCGAGGCGCGTCGCTTTACTCGGACCAAAAGCCATCGAGCCGCTGGTATCGATCAGCAGGCAAAGCCGGAGGTTGGTGTCGGCTTCAAATTCCTTGATGTAAAAGCGATCGCTGCGGCCCCAGGTGCGCCAATCCAGACGCCGCGTGTCGTCGCCCGGGACGTATTTGCGATACTGCGCGAACTCCAGCGAAGAACCGCGGACTGGGCTGCGGTGTTTGCCCGAGACACTGCCGAGCATCGCTTGGCGGGCGTGGAGCGGAAGCGCCATGAGGCGGCTGAGGACCGCGGGCTCGAGGAAGCTGCGGGGCGAGGAGGTTGCGCTCATCGACCGAGATCTCGGAGCTGCCCCAGTTTCTTGCCGCCACAACAACCCCCCGCTACGGTCGCCGCATGGACTACCACGCGATCATCACGATTAAGCCGGGCAAGCGCAGCGGCAAACCCTGCATTCGCGGGCTTCGGATCACGGTGCAGGACGTGCTGGAGTATCTCGCCGGGGGCATGACTGAGGGCGAGATTCTCGCCGATTTCTCGGAGCTGACGCGCGACGACATCCGGGCGTGCCTCGCCTTCGCGGCGGATCGCGAGCGCAAGCTTTTCGTCGCCGCCGCATGAAGCTCCTCCTGGACGAAAACCTATCCGACAGGATCGTTCCGCAAATTCTCGACCTCTATCCAAGTTCATCGCACGTCAAGGCTCATGGCCTGATGCACACGGATGATGTGATCATCTGGTCCTTCGCTGCGGAGCACGGGTTTATCATCGTTTCGAAAGATTCGGACTTCCATCAGCGAAGTCTGCTGCATGGCGCGCCACCGAAGTTTGTCTTTCTTCGCGCGGGCAATGGCCCAACCGAGCGCATGATTGAACTGCTCCGCCGGAGTGCCGGGTTGATGGCGAGTTTCGAATGTGATCCCAGCGCCAGCGTGTTGATCCTGGCCTAAATCGGTCGCGAACGATCTGACGGGCGAGTTCATGCGTTTGCGGACCGCTCCGCCTACGCCGCTTTGCTCAACTCTTCCACCAGCCGCTTTGCCACGTCCCGGCTCGTCACGCCCTCGCTTTCCGCCGTGAACGTGGTCATCACCCGATGCCGCAAAACCGGATCGGCGACTTCGATCACGTCCTCCATCCGCACCATGTAGCTGCCGTGCAAGGCTGCGCGCGCCTTGGCTCCGAGGATAAGATACTGGACCGCACGTGGACCAGCGCCCCAGCTCACCAGCGGTTTCAACCAGCCCGGCGCCTCGCCTCCGCCCGGCCGGGTGCGCCGCGCGAGATCGACGGCAAATTCATACAGATGATCCGGCACCGGCACGCGGCGGACGAGATCCTGATACGCCTGCACCTTCTCGCCCGTGAGCACGTGCTCCAGCTTCGGCAGCGTCGCGCCGGTGGTGTTGCGCGCGATCGCGACTTCTTCCGCACGCGACGGATAATCGACGCCGATCATGAACATAAAGCGATCGAGTTGCGCCTCCGGCAAAGGATACGTGCCTTCCTGTTCGATCGGGTTTTGCGTGGCCAGCACGAAGAACGGCGAGTCCAGCGTGTAGGTGCGGCCGGCCACGGTGACGCGATGTTCCTGCATTGCCTCGAGCATCGCGGCCTGGGTTTTGGAAGGCGCCCGGTTGATCTCGTCCGCCAGCACGATATTGGCGAAGACCGGCCCCTTGGCGAATTCGAACGCGCGTTTTCCTCCGGGAAGTTCCTGCAAAATGTCCGTCCCGGTGATGTCCATCGGCATCAGATCCGGCGTGAACTGGATCCGGCTAAAGCTCAGCGACATGGTCTCCGCCAAGCGGCTGATGAGCAGCGTTTTTGCCAAACCGGGAACACCCATGAGCAGCGCGTGCCCGCGCGCAAAGAGGCAAATCGCGAGCTGCTCGACCACTTTATCCTGACCGACGATGATCTTTTTCAACTCGGCCGCGAGCCGGCCATAAACCTCCCGCAGTTCATCGATCGCGGCGACATCGTCTTGAGGCAGCGGAGAGGAGGACGAAGGCATAAGCAGGTGAACTGCGCGCATTTAGGCAGAACACCGGCTGAAGGCAACTGCCTTCGCCGCGACCTAACTGGACCGGCGCAGACTCTGCCAAATCGCGGCCAGCCGACGCCGCTCGCGGGTGCCGATCAACCCGACCAGAGCCAATGCGCCGAAGCAAGTGGCAGGTTCGGGGACCGCTGCAATCTCGTAGCGATCGGCCTCAAACTGGATCGCTTGATAGCCGGTCCCAAAGCCGGAGAACGACACGTCCGATTGCGCGTAAGCAGCGGTGAAGCTGCTCGCGGTTCCGCTGAAAATGAGCCGATCGGAAGTCGCCGTTCCAGCGGTCCGCGGGGTTCCGCTCCAGTTCAGGATGGAAAGCGATGCGGAAGGAGTATGCGCGCCGACTCCAGCAAAGGTGAGCTGATTGCCTGCGCCGCTGCCGAAATCGAGCGTGGAACTGGCCGTCTGAGTGAGCACCCCGAGCGTCTCCGAAGTGGCGCTGCTTCCGGAAATCCGGAGCGTGCCTCCGCTGAGCGTCACTCCCGCTGAGTCGTTGACCCGATTGACCGCGCCCGCGCCGCCGAGCAGCAATGTTCCTCCCGTATTCACCGCGATGCCGGAAGTATTCTTCAACGCATCGACGGTGTTGAGCTGAAGGGTTCCGCCCGCCGTGGCGACTGTCGTCGATCCGGTGAAGGTATTGGCGCCGGAAAGGGTCAGCGTGCCGAGACCGGCTTTGCTAAGGCTGCGCGCTCCGCCGGTTTCACTGATCACGCCGGCCACATTCAGGTTGCCGGCGATGTTCGTCATGAAGGTGCTGGTCGGCGTGGCAAGCTGCAGGTTCAGGGTCACGGTCTGTGCGGCTGCACTCAGGTTGGTGAGGTTCCCGGCGAGCTGGATCCGGTTTCCGGTGAGATCGAAAGCGCCCGCCGTGGCGGCAAAGGTCAGGCCGGAGAAACTGGTGTCCGCCGCGAGGTCGTTGGAATTGTCGACATCCGGTCCGAGAAAGGTGAGGTGGTTCCCGAGGATGGGAACAGCGTTGCCCTGCCAGTTTTTGCCTGCGCTCCACAAGGTGTCTTTTCGCCCGATCGCGGTTCCAGTCCAAACTGAACTCGTCTGAGCCATCAGCGGAGACGTGAGGCTGAGGGCCGCAAGGAAGACGGAAGCGGCAAGGCGGAGATGAGCGGATCGTGGATGCATGGAGTTCCTTGGAGGGATCGGTAATTACCCTTGGAAGTTCCGGGGGAGATTAGCTCGCGGCATGCCACGGCTTCCGTTCTTCCGGGGAAAGCCTCTCGGCAGTGCTATTTCCGGGTGCGAGGCCGCTTTCTTCCGGAAGAAACCGCCGAAACAGCCCAATCCCCGGCAAAACCGCGTTTTCGTCAGCCCAGTGGCCGGAGGAACTTCCGGAACCATCTCAGGGTAAACCCTCGCGGATTTGAGGGATTTCCTCTCAAGGACGAGACGCGCTTCGATTCCGCGACTCCCCGGGGAGCAGCTTGTTCCGGAAAAACCCGCGCGAGCCTCAGATCAACCAGGTCGCCAGACCCAGGAAGATTCCCATGCTGGCCACGTCCGTGGCCGTCGTGAGGAAGATACTGGAAGCGGTCGCCGGATCCGCCCCGAGCTTCTTCAAGGTAAGAGGAACCAACGCGCCTGAAACCCCGCTGATCAAGCAACTTCCGATCATCGAGACGAAAACGATCACCGCGAGCATCAACGCGGAAGGATGCTTCTGCATGCTTGCGTAGAAGTACATCCCGGCTCCAGCAGTCAGCCCGACCAAAGCGCCGTTGCAGAGTCCCAGCAGCGCCTCCTTGAAGACCATCACTTTCTCCCGGCCCCTCGCCAGCTCACCCAAAGTCATCCCGCGCAGCGAAACCGCGAGCGCCTGGCAGCCGGTGTTTCCGGATTGCCCCGCGAGCACCGGAAGGAAAACCGCGAGCAGGACGATTCGCTCGAGGGTTTGCTCAAAGACTCCGACGACCGCCGCGGCGATAAACGCCGTGAGCAGATTGAGCTGCAGCCAGGGATGACGAAACTTCAAGCTGCGGTGCCACGGCGTGCCGAGACGTTCCTCCTTCTCCACACCGACCATTGTTCCCGGCTGAGCGCTGAGTTCGATCGCCTGAGCCTCGAAAAGCATCTGGCCCCGGAGCAAACCGATCAATCGGCCGGCTTCATCGCAGACCGGATAAACGGGAAAGTGGCGGACGACTGTGGCGCGCATGGCATCCGTGAGATTCATCTCCGGCCGGAGGTGAAAGGGCTGTCGGAGCATGATGTCATCCAGCTTCAGATCTGGATCTTCGCTCAGGAGCATCTCCCGCATGACCACCACGCCGAGCAGCTTTTCTTCCCCATCCGCGACAAAGGCGTAGGTGACAAACGCCCGCTTCGCCAGGAGCCGCAAATCTTCCGTAGCCTGTCGGATCGTCGTCCCCGGGCGGTAAACCGCCAGAGGCGGTTCCATCATCCGGCCGACGGTTTGCTCCGCATACGCTTCATTGCGCATCCACTGCCGGCGAAGTTCCGGAGCGGCCGCGGCCAGGATTTTTTGCCGGACTTCACTGGGAAGAGCGGCCAAAACCTCTTGTCCGACGCCCGGATTCAGCTGCTCGATCACTGCGGCGATCAACTCCGGAGAGCGCGAGGTCAGCGCCGCCGCGGTATCGGCTGGAGCCTGTGCCACCAAGGTCGGCAACAACGCGGTTGCCTCCTGCTGAATGGCGCCCGCGTTAGTTGCGAGGTCAGGAAGTTCGTTCATAGGGGAAAGGCGCCGCGTCCATCCGGAAGCGGGCGAGTTAAAGCGAAGCGCGCGCCGGCGGCAAGACGTGAGAGCTGCCTTCGCTTGCAGCGCAGCAACCCAATCACCCGAAACTTACGGCGCGATGATGTGATTCCTGACCGCGTAGCGCACGAGCTCGCTGAAGGCGTTGAGCTTCAGCTTCTTCATGACTGCGGCTCGGTGCGTCTCCACCGTCTTCACGCTGATCCCGAGCACATCGCCGACTTCCTTGTTGCTCTTGCCTTCGCCCAGAAGCTGCACGATCTCGCGCTCCCGATCCGTGAGACGACCGGCGGTGCCTTCTTCGCTGACGCCTTTCTTCCCGTTAAGAAACCGGGCAAAGAGCACCTCGCCGATCTGCGTGGTGAAGTACGGTTTGTGCAGCGCCAGGGAACGCAGAGCCGCTTCCAGATGCTCGCGCCCGTCGGTCTTCAGGATGTAACTCCGCGCGCCGGCTTCGAACACTTGATGCACCAGTTCCTCAGTCTCGTGGCCGGTGAAAATCAGAACCTCCGTCTGCGGCGCCACCTTGCGGATCTGCCGGGTCGCCTCAAGGCCATTGAGCTCGGGCATGGTCATGTCCATGACGACAATGTCCGGAGCCAGCGTAGCCACGAGGTCCACTGCTTCCCGGCCCGTGCTGGCTTCTCCGCAGATTTCCCAGTTCGGCATCGTTTCGATCGCCGCCCGCAAACCACGACGCACCATCTGATGATCATCCGCAAGTAACACTCTGACTGGGTCCATAGGCACGAGGCTTCCGGAATAGAATCCCTGACCCTTGACTAAGCAAACAATTAAGCCGCCTCGTCCCTGGCGCCTTGGGGAGAAAAGCCAGCTACGGAGACTCGACCGGGAGCGGCGCGGCAATCGGCGGCGCTTTTGCTGGAGCTGGAATGCCCGGCGCGACCGGCGGAGTTTCGCCCTTCAGGAAGCGCAGGAAGCTTCCTTCCGTAGTAAACACGACCGTTGTGTCCCGCTGAAATGAAGTGCGATAGGTTTGTAGAGCTCGGGTGAAGCCGAAGAATTCGCGTGCTTGCGGGCTCTCGTTGTAAGCCGCCGCATAGATCGCCGTGGCTTCGGCGTCCGCCTTACCCTGGATCGCTTGCACTTTCCGATAAGCTTCCGATTCGATCTGCTTCATGTCGCGCTCCCGGCTGCCGATGATCCGCGCCGCTTCTCCCGCTCCCTCGCTGCGAAAACGTTCCGCGATCTGCCGGCGTTCGCTGATCATCCGGTCGAAAATCTTCCCGCTCACCGCCGGGTTGTAGTTGATCCGCTTGAACCGGATATCGAGCAACTCGACGCCGAGTTCCGCCAGCTTCCGGCGCGCTTGTTCCCCGATCTCGTGCTCCAGGGCGACGCGACCGAGTTGGATCGGCGGCAATCCCGTCGCTACCGAACCGCTTCCAACCACCAACGTTTCATCCACGCTCGCCTTGCGCTCCTTGGTCGTGCGCACCAATTCCACGAGCTCGTGTCGCGCGACCGTGTTGCGCATTTCACTCCCGAGGATGTCGTCGAGGCGGGATTGCGCGCTGCGTTCATCCCGCAACCGGACAAAGTACTTTGTCGGATCGGAAATCTTCCACCGGCCAAAGCCATCCACGATGATGTAGAGCTTGTCCTTGGTCGGCATTTCCGCGGTCGGTCCGTCCCAGGAGAGCACGCGCTTGTCCATGCGGTTGACTTGCTGGATGAACGGCACCTTGAAGTGAACGCCAGCGGTGGTTTTCGGCTGACCCACGGGCTGGCCAAACTGGGTGACGATGACCTGTTCGGTTTCCGGCACGATGTAAAACGCTCCGGAGAGAATCATCAGGAGCACCAAAGCGGCAGCGATCGCGATCCACGAGAGAAAGGGAAGTTTCATGGGAAAGAATGCGGAAAAATTACTTCGCGGGTTTGGCGTCGAGTTGCAGCAAAGGCAGGAGCTGGCCGACCTTTTCATCCAGGATGACTTTTCGTTCCAGCGCCGGGAGCACCGTCGCCATCGTCTCGAGGTAAAGGCGTTGCCGGGTGACTTCCGGCGCCTTGAGATATTCGTTGAGCAAGGCCGTGAAACGTTCCGCATCTCCCTTCGCTTCATTCACTCGGCTGAGCGCGTAACCTTCCGCTCCGCGCAAGCGTTGATCCGCCTCACCGCGAGTCCGCGGCACGGCCTTGTTATACTCGCCGTTGGCCACATTGATCATTTGCTCCCGCTCCTGCTGCGCCTGGTTCACTTCGTTGAAGGAAGCCTGCACTCCGCGCGGCGGATGCACATCTTTGAGTTGCACCTGCGTGATGCTCACCCCGAGTCCGTAGAACTTCGCCAGCTCTTTCATCCGGAGCAACGACTCGACTTCGATCTCTTGGCGCCCGATCGTCAGCACCTCGTCCACCGTGCGATCTCCCACGATCTCGCGCATCACCGATTCGCTGGCGTCCCGCACCGTTTCCTTCGGATCACGCACCTGAAAGAGGAACTGCCGCGGATCTTCGATCCGATACTGCACGACCCACTCCACGAGCGCCATATTCAGATCGCCGGTGACCATGCTTTGCTCGGCTTCAGGTTCGCGTGAGCCTTGGGAAAGATCCGACGCTCCGGACGTCTTGAAGCCAAACTCGACCTTGAGCTGACGCTCGACCGCGAGGAGCTCCAGATGATCGATGCCCAACGGCAGCTTGAAGCGGAGACCTGGGCGGACGATTTCCTGGAACTTGCCAAACCGGATCAGCACGCCGACGGAATCCGCCGGAACTGTGGAGAAACAGGAGAGCAATGCCCAGGCGACGACCAGCGCGAGAATGGCTCGGTAGATCCAGCGGAAGTTGGGACTCTGAACCTGCCAGTCGTTGGGATTGAAGGAATGCGTCGAAGCCATGCGCAGGATCTATCGGCTTCTTCCAGCCAGCGGAAGAACGATCTGCCCAGCACCCCCGAGTGGCTCCGTGGGAAGCGCCGCCGGGCCTTCGATCGCCAGCAGAGAGACCGCCAATGTTGGCGACCAATGACCGCGTGGCCGCGCTCGATTCCGGGGAGCCCACGCGTGCCGCGTGGTGGTCGTCGGCGTCCCGCCGCGACGAACTTCCGTGCAGCTCCGCATCCGAGCGCCTCGTCTTTTTCGAATGCGGAGGAAAGTTCGCGTGGGCGGGACGCCCGCGCCACCCACGCCGGTCTCTCGCTCCTCGAGCTGCCCGCGAGAGGCGTGGGCTCCCCGGACTAATCCCGTCCTCCACCACCCGAGTGACAGCGCGTTTCCCTCCAGTCCGGGAGCCGTCACCGGAAAGAAGAGATCCGCAGATTTCCGCGAGTTGCCGCCGGTGAATCTGCGGGGATCTGCGCAATCTGCGGACATAAATTCCCTTGCTCCGCGCTCTCAAGGCATGCCCACTTGGGCCCACCCAAAGCAAAACGCCGGAGTCTTTCGACTCCGGCGCTTTGGAAGGGATTTAGCTTTTCAGCTCTTAGAATACCAAGCGGATGCCCGTGCGGATCTGGGTGCCGTCATCGGCGCCAGCCGCAGCGTTCCAGGTGTAGCGGCCTTCGGCGAAGATGCCGATGCGCTGTGGGACGACGCGGAACTCGAGACCGCCGCCTGCGTGCAGGTTGCCGGAGCTCGTGGAGTCAAACGAGGCGCCGCCACCCGCGAGGATGTAAGGAGCCAGGCAGAAACCGCCGAGTTCGATGGGGAAACGTGCGATCAGGCTGGCGGAGGTGTTCCAGACGCCATTCACGCCGCCGTCGAAGACGTTGCCGTCCACGCCGACACCGAGATAGCGCATGAAGAAGTAATTCACGGCGATACCGCCGCCGAAGCCGTCCTTGTATCCACCGCCCTCGGTGTTGGTGTAGCTGCCGAAGAGGTCGAGCTGGAGCTCGGTGTCCTTGAAGCAAGGCTCTGGAAGTGGGGTCTTGTATTCTTTGCTCTCTTTCATCTCCTGGCCGGCGAAGGCGCTGCTGGCGACTGCGAGGCAAGCGATGAAGCTATATGCGATCTTTTTCATAAGTGTTTATTCCTTGGTTTTACTGGGTTGTGTTCGGAGCCCGGGAGCTCGTGGCGCAATGAGCTAGGGATTCGCATTTTGCCTGTAAAGAGTTTTTTCCACACTTTTTCAAGAAAGCAGCCGGCGGCTGAGTGCTTCGCTGGAGTAACTTACAAATTCCCAATTTCCCCGAGGTCCGCGTCGGGGTTTCGGCTCCAGCCCCTTCAGCTCGGGATCGTTCCGCTTCACCTCACGTGCAAGCGCCGCGGCAGCGCCCTACTTTCAGTTTGTCTTTCAGGAAGAGCCTCGTAGAGTCGCCCTCCTTTTTCCCCGAATGTTCCGCTCTCAGACTGAGATGAAAATCTTTTGCGGCTCGGCTCACCGTGAGCTGGCCCAGCGGATCTGTGCGTCCATCGGAGTTCCGCTCGGTGACGCGACGGTCACTTCCTTCCCCGACGGGGAGACTTTCGTGAAGATCAACGAAAACATCCGCGGTCGCGATGTCTTCTTCGTCCAGCCGACTTGTCCCCCGACGAACCAGAACCTGATGGAGATGCTCATCATGGTCGATGCCGCACGGCGGGCGAGCGCGGCCCGGATCACCGCCGTCATTCCATTCTTCGGTTACGCCCGGCAGGATCGGAAAGATCAGCCGCGGGTCCCAATCACCGCCAAGCTCGTCGCCAATCTCCTCACCGCCGCGGGAGTCGATCGCGTGCTCACGATGGATCTTCATGCGCAGCAGGTCGCCGGGTTCTTCGATATTCCGGTCGATCATCTGTTTGCTGCGCCAGTCGTCATCCGATATTTGCGTTCGAAAAACATCCAGGATCCGGTGGTCGTCTCGCCGGACGTAGGCGGACTGAAGATGGCGTCGGCTTATTCCCAGTCCTTGAATGCCACGCTCGCCATTGTCGCGAAACGTCGCAAAAGCCCGACGGAAATCGAGGCGCTGAACGTCATCGGCGAAGTGGAAGGCCGCAACGTGATCCTCGTCGATGACCTGACGGAAACCGCCGGCACGCTTTCCAGCGCGGCCCGCATCTTAAAAGAACGCGGAGCCTGCGAGATCCTCGCCTGTGTTTCCCACGCGGTGCTCTCGGACCTCGCGATCGAGCGGCTCCAAAAATCCGCGATTAGCGAACTCATCACCACCAACAGCGTCCCCGTCCGCAGCGGCGACGGCTTCCCGATCACCGCGCTCTGCATCGCCGAGTTGCTGGGTGAAGGCATCAAGCGCATCCACGACGACGAATCCGTCAGTTCTCTCTTTAAGATCAACTAAACCACCACTCCACTTATGGCCAAGCAACTCAAACTATCCGCTCAGACCCGCACCGGCATCGGCCGTTCCGCAGTGAACCAAATCAAGAAGCAAGGCCTCGTGCCGGCCGTCATTTACGGCGGCAAAGAACAGCCGCTCGCGCTCTCGATCAAAGCTCGCGAGATCGGCACGCTGCTCGCCCACGCCACCAGCGAACACGTGCTCGTGGACCTCGAGATCGCCGGGGACGGCGCGACCACCAATCGGCTCGCGCTCATCCAGCAGGTGCAGCATCACCCGATCAAAGGCAGCGTGCTCCACGTCGATTTCCACGCGGTGAATGCCAATGAAGTCATCCACGCGGAAATTCCGGTGGAACCTTTCGGCGAAGCCAGCGGCGTGAAGAACTTCGGCGGCTTGCTGGAGCTGAACATGCACGCGATCGAGGTTGAATGTTTGCCTCAGGATCTTCCGGAAGTCATCCGGGTGGACGTCAGCGCCCTCAATGTCGGCGATGCAATTCACGTCAAGGATCTCCAGCTTCCCGCCGGTGTCGTCGTGCACGTGGACGCCGATCTCACCGTGGTCCGAGTCGCCGCGCCGAAAGTGGAGGAAGAACCCGTCGCTGGCGCCGCGGTGGCCACTCAGCCGGAAGTCCTCAAGGAGAAGAAGGAAGATCCCGCCGCCGCCAAACCTGCGGCTAAACCAGGCGACAAGAAGTAGTTTCCCGACGGCGGAACGTGCGGCTGCTTCGTTGCCATGCTCGAATCACCCGCGTTCCGCCTCCTCGTCGGGCTCGGTAATCCCGGCCGCGAATACGCCGGAACCCGCCACAACATCGGCTTCATGCTCCTCGATCTCTTCGCCAGCCGCGAACGCGTCTCGTGGCGTCCGGAGAAGAGTTGGCAGGCGGAGGTCGCCAGAATCGGCTCAGTTCATCTTTGCAAGCCGCTGACCTTTATGAACCTGAGCGGACAATCCGTCCGGCCAATGGCGCAGTTCTACAAAATCGAAGCGCCTCAGATCCTCGTGGTCGTTGACGATCTGGCGCTTCCTTTGGGGAAACTTCGGTTCCGCGCCAGCGGCTCGAGCGGCGGACACAATGGCCTGCAATCCTTGATCAGCCACTTCGGCACGCCGGAGCTTGCCCGGCTGCGGATCGGAATCGGCGGGACCGAAGGGAGCACCGTCCATCATGTGCTCGGGCGATTTGCCTTGGAAGAGCAGCCGGCCTTGAGCCAAGCTCTCGACCGCGCGCTGGAGGCGATCGATTGCGTGCAAAGCCGCGGTCTCGCCGCAGCGATGAACACTTACAACTAACCAGAATCCATTATGAAAAACCGTTACGAAGGACTGCTCGTCCTGAACATTAAAGGAACCGAAGACAGCGCCAAGGACGTCATCGAACGCCTTGAGGGCGAGTTCAAAAAAGAAGGCGCGAAGATTGAAACCGTCCAGAAGATGGACCGTCGTCAATTCACCTACGTCGCTGGCCCGCTCGAGAGCGGCTACTTCGTCAACTTCATCTTCCAGGCCGAGCCGCAGTCGATCGACAAGCTGCGCGCCAAGTTCAAGCTGGATTCGGAAGTTTACCGCCAGCATTACCAGAAGCTCGCGCCGAAGAGCGACAAACCCGAGCGCACCGGCAAGGCCGAAGCTGCGGTTTAGTTTTCCGCGGCTCCCGCTAACCCACTCGCGCCATGGCCAGCCTAAACAAAGTGATGTTGATCGGGAATCTCACCCGGGATCCGGAGATCAAGTACACCCCGAAGGGAACCGCGATCGCGGACATCGGGCTGGCGGTGAACCGGAACTACACCACCGAAAGCGGCGAGAAGCGGGAAGAAGTCACCTTCATCGATGTCACGCTCTGGGGCCGCGTGGCGGAGATCGTCGGGGAGTATTGCAAGAAAGGCCGGCCGCTTTTTGTGGAAGGCCGGATGCAGCTGGACACTTGGGATGACAAAGCTTCCGGACAAAAGCGGAGCAAACTGAAAGTGATTGGGGAGAATATCCAGCTGCTCGGCGGACGCGAAGGTGCGGGCGGTCCGGGCGGCGGCGGCGGTGGACAAGGTGGAGGCGGCGGTGATTACGAGCAGCGTTCTTCTTCCCGACCACCGGGAAAAGCCGCACCTCCTCCCAAGCGTCCCCCGGCCGATCCGGATCTGGACGCACCGGAAGACGACATTCCGTTTTAAGGTCCACGGTTGCGCCGACGGAGCGCATGTTTGACGGCCAGGAAGAGCCGCGCGCTACTCCGCGTTTGTTCCGGAAGATCGGCTTGCTTTCCGCAGCGCTCAGCGCAGCAAGACCTGGTCGCACCAGCTTGCAGCTAAAAAGACCGCGCCGACAAAAGCGTTGCTGCCGAAGAACGCGCGATTGATCGCGGCAACGTCGAGGTTTCCGACCGATCGATGTTCATAGATCAAGGCGGCCGCGATCATCCCCAGCCCGACGTAAAAGGCGGGTCCGGCGGCAACCAGCCAGCCGAAAATCACGAGCACGGCGGCCATCAGCCAATGCAGCCGTTGCGCCCACAGCAGACTCCGCGGAATTCCCAGGCGCACGACGAGCGAGCGAAGACCTTCCGCTCGATCGAACGCGTGATCCTGAGTCGCATAGATGATGTCGAATCCCGCGACCCAAAAGAGCACCGCGAGCGCGAGCACCAGCGGAGGAAACGCGAACTCGCCCCGCACCGCGAGCCAGGCGCCAACGGGGGAAACCGAGAGCGCCAGGCCGAGGAAGAAATGGCTGTAGGAAGTAAATCGCTTCGTGAAGGAGTAGAAGAAGACGATCGCCAGCGCGACGGGCGAAAGCCAAAAGCAAAGCGGATTGATCCACCAGGTCGCCGCCACGAACGCCGCCGAACTGCCCGCCACCAGCGCGACGGCGGCGCTTCGCGGAAGAAGCCGATGCCGATCTGCGGTGCGCGGATTCCGCCGATCGATCTCCCAATCCGCCAGTCGGTTGAAACCCATCGCCGCGGTCCGGGCGAAAACCATCGCCGCCAGGATCAGGCCGATCACCTCCCAGCTCGGCCAGCCGTGCGCCGCAAAGAGCATCGAGCCCAAAGCAAAGGGCAAAGCGAAGATCGTGTGAGAAAACCGGACGAAGCGGAGAACCCGCGCGATCACGGCGTTGGCCCAGCCGCTTTCACTTCTTCCGGTTCTTCGAAGATCCCGGCGAGCCGATCATCCACGCGCAAGTCGATCAGCTTCCAGACCGTCTCGGATCGATAGAAGTAAAACCGCCAGCGTAGCGGATACTCGTGTCCGAGCGAAAGATAAGTTGCGCGGACCAGCCGCTCGCCGACCGGTTTGCTGTCCACCAAATCATATCCATGCACCACGCCGAAGACTTCCACCGCTTCCTTGGTTTTGGTCTTCAAGGCGCGGAGTTCTTCCGGACGTTCGGCGATCTTCGAGCCTTTCGTCAGCCCCCAATAAGCGGCGTCGATGTCGCCTTCCTGGATCAAACCGAAAAACGTCTTCACGATCTGTGCGGGTTCCGGCGGAACGGTGCTCGTGACAACTGCGGGAGCCGCGGGCTGAGCGACCTTTGGTGAAGCCGCCGGGCTGGCTGAAGGAGAAGCCGCTGGAGTCGGGCTGGCCGGCTTCGCTCCGGCGGGAGTCGGCGAGGCTTTCGCGGCCGCGCCGCCGCCAGATGGATCTTTTGCTCCCGGCTGAAAGACCATCGTGGATCGGTCGGTCTTCGCCGGTGCGTTCTGTCCCTGCGAGACGGCGAGCAGCGCGAGAAAGAGGACGGAACCGAGGACGTAATTCATGCGAGGATGGATGCGAGGCGGCGCTGGGCGTGAGCGGGCACCGGAAGACCGTGCGCGAAGGTCATCAGTTCAAAATCAAACGGCAATAGTTTTTGGAGCGCCGTTCGGAGTGCGGCTTGGTCCCGAGAATATTTGTCCGGAAGAACGCGCAAACCGTGCGGCTCCAGGTGGATCACCGCATCGCCGAAATGCACGCAACCATCCGCAACCAGCGCCACTTCGCCCGCTGGACCTCCTTCCAGCGCGACCACTTCAAAACTCCCCAGCAGCGTGGCTTCGTCCGTAAACGTCTGGTCCACTTCGATCCCCAGCTCCGCGACGGCGTCCACATGAGCGCAGATCGGGATGCCAAACTTCGCGCGATACGTCGCGGCGCTTCGAGCGTGATTGCCATTGGTCAGCACGATCGCCGTCGGCGCCGCGATTTGGATCAGCTCGTCCAAGGCCGCGGGAGCAAGCGCGATCGGATCGATGAAAACCAAGCCGTCCGCACAGCGCCTGGCGCAGCAGGAAAGATCGGATTTCACCGCCGCCGCGTACGCTTGCCAGAAGAAAACGTCCTCCGTGATTTGCTGGAACTCATCCGCGTGCATTCCCGGATCTAAAACCAAAATGCCCGGCTCGGCGAAAGTGAACTTTCCGCCCGCCACGATTCACGCGCCTTCCGGATGAAAGCAGCGCCGGCATTTCCGCGATAGTGAACGGGCGCCCGGAAGTGTATGTCTTCTCGCCTATGAAGTCCTGCCGCTGGCTTGTTGCGTCTTTGTTCCTGCTCACGGCGATGGCGGGAGCTCAGGTCGGGGAGAAGAAGGTCGTCGTCACTCCGAGCCTCGTCGCGGATGTGGAGCAAATGGCGCTCGGCAAACCTTTCACCGCCGCCGTGCGGCTGAAGTTTGCTCCCGGCTGGCACACCTACTGGCAGTATCCCGGCGAGGCGGGCGGCGCGCCGCAGATCCAGTGGGAACTTCCCGCGGGCTTCACCGCCGGTCCGATCCAGTGGCCGATCCCGAAGGCGCACGTCGATGAAGGCGATCTCCTGACCTATATCTATGAGGAAGAAGTTTTGCTCCCGGTGCAAATCACTCCGCCCGCAGTTTCCTCCGGAGAAAAGGTCGCGCTGAAAGCAAAGCTTCGCTGGCTGGCTTGCGAGAAGATCTGCATTCCCGGTCAAACGGACGTCAGCTTGAACCTCGCGATTGGACCGGACGCGGTCCCGGCGAATGCGGAACTTTTCGCAAAGTGGCGCGCGCTTTTGCCCAAGACCAAGGACGCGCCGTTCCAGGCAAAATGGCAGCTCGCAGCCAAGGCCGTTTCGGTGGAACTCAACGGCTTGCCTAAAGATCGAACCGTCGATTTCTTCCCCATTCCTCCCGCGGAAACCAAACTCGGCCAGCCGAAGACGGAATCTTCTCCCCACGCGGCCAGAAAAACCTTCCAGTTCCCCATCGTGACCGGCGGCACCGCGCCTGGCGGCTGGGCCGGCGTCGTGGTGCTGACAGATCCGGAAGGAAAGCGCGAAAGCTGGCAGATTGCTGCGGGAGCAGGCACCGCCTTGCTTCCCGAAGCGCCCGGAAGCAATCCCAGCGCGGCCATTCCGGACAGCGGCCTTCCGTGGAAGCTGCTGCTCGCGTTTGTCGGCGGGCTGATCATGAACGTCATGCCGTGCGTGCTCCCCGTGATCGCGCTGAAGATCTTCGGATTTGTGAAACAGGCGGGCAAAGATCCGGCACAGATCTTACAGCTCGGCCTGGCTTTTACCGCCGGCGTGTTCGCGTTTTTTCTCCTGCTCGCCGCTGCGGTTTCGCAACTCCGCGGCGCCTTTAACTTCGGTTATCAGTTCCAGAATCCCTGGCTGCTCACCGGCTTGATCGCGCTGGTCTTTGTCTTCGCGCTGAATCTGCTCGGCGTCTTCGAGATCACGCTTTCCGGAGGAACGGCGACGACGCTCAGCGCGCTTTCCAGCAAGGAAGGATTTGGCGGCGCGTTCCTCCACGGAATGTTCACGACTTTGCTCGGCACCTCCTGCACCGCGCCTTTTCTCAGCACCAGCCTCGGCTATGCCGTGACTCAGCCGACGCCGATCGTCTTCCTCTTTTTCACCGCGACTGCCGCCGGAATGAGTCTTCCCTATTTGCTCCTGACCGCGCGGCCCGCCTGGCTGCGTTTTCTTCCCAAGCCCGGCGTCTGGATGGAGCGCGTGAAGCAACTCATGGGCTTCGCCATGCTCGCGGTCGTAGTTTGGCTGTTTGGTTCCCTGACCGCGCACGGCTCTTCCGCAACCGCCGCCGTCAGTTGGTTCCTGCTCTTTCTCGGGCTGGCTTGCTGGATCTTCGGCGTGGCGAGCCGGGCCAGCGTGGCGTGGATCGGAGTGGCCGCCGCGCTGACGATTGGCTACTTCGGTTTCCTCCAGAATGCCTTCGCTGCTCCCGCAGGCAGCCGCATCGCCTGGCAGCCTTATTCCGATGCACAAGTGGCCGCGGCGATTGCTCGCGGCGAGACGGTCTTCATCGACTTCACCGCGGACTGGTGCGCGAACTGCAAACTCTATGAAAAGGTCGTGCTGGAAACGGAGCCGATCGGGCAAGCCTTCCGGGAAAAGAAGGTCGTGGCTTTCAAGGCGGACTGGACCACGGGCGACGAGGAAGTCACGCGCGCTCTGAAGCGCTTCGGCCGCGTCGGTGTGCCGCTCTATGTGCTGCATCGTCCGGGCGAAACGCAGCCGGTGATTTTGGACGCGCTCACCAGCGCGCTGCTTCTGGCGGAACTCGCGCCGATCCAATCGGCTCCAGCGGTGCTCACCGCGAATTAAGCGCCGCGGATTCTCTCCAACCCTTTCGCCAGTTTCCGCTGCATCCGCAGCGGCGCTGGCGGGAACCAAACCAAAAACCAAAACCCAAGCAGAATGAAGAACATCACCACCACCAAAACCCTCCTCGCAGGCGCCGCTCTCGCCGGAATTCTTTCCGGAGGCTTGCTGAACTCAGCGAACGCGGCCTCCAGCGGGGGAATCGTGAAGTTTGCCACAGACAGCGAAGCCGGGCTCAGCGCAGGCGTGCTCGCCGATGACAAAAACAAATGCGAAACGCATGACTGCGCCGGCAAAAACTCCTGCAAAGGAAAAGGCGGCTGCAAGAGCGGCGACAACGGCTGCAAGAGCAAAAACTCCTGCAAAGGCAAAGGCGGTTGCGCCGTAAAAGACGGCAAACCCGTGATGAAGTAACTCCGCAAAACCGAGGCTCCGGTCTTCCACGGCCGGAGCCTCTGGACGGGGGGAATCGAGGGCGAATAGGTTATCGAGTTCCTGCTTCCGGCTTGCTCGGACCCTCCGGTTTCTGTTCTCTGATTCCCGACTGCCTGTTCGCAGTTCTTCCCGCGTGATGCTGATAATCACGATCCTTTTCGTTATAGCCTTGTGGCTCGCGCACCTCGCTGTTGGGAGATCCGACGCGCTCACGCTTCATATCAGCCAGATGCGCTCACTGACTGTCTTCGCGCATTGTCTGTTTATTTTGCTCATAGGTGCCGCAGTGTGTTTTGCTCGCCGTGCCCGTCAAGAGCGTCACGATCTCAGCGCCGTGCTAGGAGTCGCCATTGCTTTCTCTATCTTTGGGGCATGGCTCACTCCAACGGTTTCACGTGTCCACGATCTCCTTGCGAGCAGCCCGTTCATCCTTCTTTTTCTCTACGTTCCTATAATGCTGTTGCACGGCGGGCATTTTCTTGCGGCGTGTCTCACCTTCATTGTTCCGCCGATTTGCAATATGCTCTTATGGTTAGCGGCTGGCGGTTCGTCGGGGCAACTTCAGAAACTAAATGCCCTGCTCTTCTTGGCTCTGCTTAATTTCCTCTACTATCGCGTTCTCCCTGCGACGCATCCGCTGCTCCATCCGCCATACCTTGACGGCAGAAAGCCTAGACTCACCGGAGGCTAAATCCGTCAGCCTTTAGCTGACTTTGTCCCCGCCAGCCACTTTCTATGAACTTCGATTTAGAACTCGATGTGTCTTCCGGTCTCTACCGCGCTTCTTCACGTCGGCTGAAATTCGAGTTCTCCGGGCCGGCGGTTTGCATAGGCATGGAGATCTCTTCCCGAGATTGTCTGCTTAGCGTCGGGGAGGGTGAATCCGTGTTCGCGCATGATCCGGAATTGCAACGGGGCAAAAGCTCGGGAGAGTACCGCGTTTTCAATCCGTTCACCCTCGACCGGTTTGAACCGAGGAATGCCGCTAACGTGGTCGGGCATTTTGTTTGGCTGGCGCATCAGACTTTTCGTTCCTCTTTCGCGCGAACTTCCTTCTTCCTCATCGCCGCCTTGCTCCAGCGGAATGCCTTCATTGATCGTTGTGCGGTAACAGTCTTGATCCCTGGCTTCGATTCGCTTCCTCCGGAGACTCGACGGACATTCCGCTCAGAGGTGCTAAGTGAGCCGTTCGTGACCTCTCTCGCCCATAACGGCGATGGCCAGCCATGGATCGAATTACGGGTCTCCGTTTCGGCTTCTGCTCTCCTAAATCTAACGACTACTGGATTCGGTTCTTGAAGTAGTCGGGATGACGGCTGGAATGCGCGACGGCAATCACGAGCGCTTGCTGCTCGTCGGTGATGAATGCGATGTAGTAGGGAAATCCGGGCGGGTTGACCCGCCGATAGCCCGCAGGCCGCAGCCGCCAAAGTAATGGATGCTGAACAATCGCCGCACAGGCACTCTCGACCTCGGCGCGAAATCGGGCGCCAAGGCCAACCGAGCGAGCCTCGTAGTCGCCAGTGACGCACTCGACCTCCGCGGACGCCTCCGGGAGAAACTCCAGCACGAAACTCACCGGTCGGGCGCAATCTGCCTGAGCCGGGCAAAGACCTCTCCGGCTGGAATCGGTTTGGACTCGCCGGACTTGAAGCGCGCGATACGCCGAACGATCTCCGCCTCCCATGCGGCTTCGGCTCCTGGCTCTGGCTCGAGTTCCACGCTCTCCAAAAGCTGGCGGGCCAACGTGAGGCGCTGGTCGGGCAGCAGAATCAGTGCGTCGTGAGCAACGGCATCGAGCGTGGCAGGCATCGAGACACGGTAAAGCGGTGGTTCAGAGCCGTCGAGTCGGGAAAGGGCGCGCGAAATGGCCTAACTTCTTGTTCGGCGCTTCCGCACCCTTGCCCGAAACTGAACCGTTGGTATTCTGATTTCATGACTCCAGCCGCAGCTCAAATCCTTGGAGAGGCAAAGCAGCTTGCTGCTTCTGAGCGCGCCGAACTCGCCGATCGTATTGTGGAGAGCCTCGCTCGCGACATTCCACCCGGATCTCGCACAGGCGCAGATGACAGAGGTTCGTCGGCGCATCGCGGAGCTCGAGTCTAGCGAGCATTCTTGACGGCTTAGCTGGACAGAATACTGTCCAAGTTATGACCGCAATCTCCTATACTGCTGCGAGAGAGAATCTTGCCTCGACCATGGACAGGGTTTGTGACGACCACGCCCCGATCATTATTACCCGGAACCGCGACCAAGCGGTCGTTATGATGTCGCTCGAGGACTACGAGGCTCTGGAGGAGACAGCCTACCTGCTGAAGAGCCCCAAGAACGCCAGGCGCATCATGAGTGCCGTCTCTCAATTGGATGCGGGGAAAGGCATTGAACACGCTCCTGATCTGGACGTGTGAAGCGCAAGCTCATCTTCTCCGACGAGGCGTGGGAAGATTACCTATACTGGCAGGAAACCGACCGCGGGAATTTGCGCCGCATCAACCAGCTCATCAAAGATATTCGGCGGAGTCCTTATGAAGGAATTGGCAAACCAGAACCGCTCAAACATCAGCTCACCGGCTGGTGGTCGAGGCGCATTAGCTCAGAGCACCGGATTGTTTATCGCGTCACCGAACAGGCAATCGAAATCGCAAATCTTCGCCATCACTAGTGAACCACCACGGGAGCGCTCTGCGCGTGCCGCATTACTGCTTATTGGCTCTTCTATAACGCCTGTCTTGCGATGAACGCTGCACCCGATAAAGCACTGCCATCCGTACCATGATTTGTGCCAAATTGATCCCTACACTTATCGTTGTTGCCCTTACCGGCTGCGCAAGCCGCACCGATGGGAAACATCAGCATCCTTCGGCCGATGGACGTCGCATTTCCATGGCGATTCCCGATCAGGGACGGGTAAACTTTAGAGTGCCACTCGGATGGCATATCGTTCAGACGGGCCCCCCAACTTACGTTTTCAAGAAGGAGCCCCATGGAGATGTCCAATTGCACGTAAGTTATGAGAAAGCAGATGTGACTCCGGAGACCGATCCTGCTGAACTTCACAAAAAGAAGCTGGCCTCTCTGCGCAATCCATTCGGGAGCTCGGGTAACCACCAAATGGGGTCTGAGCGCACCGCAGATGGAACGCGTGCATTGATTTATCTTTGTGTCTCAGACGGCGAAGAATTATCCGCGATTATTCCAAGAGATGGGTTCTTCGTCGAAGTCGGTCTGCATACGATTCAAAACCTCGAACACCTCGTATTACATCGACCTGCGTTTCTCACGCTTTTACGTTCCCATCGGATTTAGTCACTAGTCCCTCAGCCGTGGCGATGCAGCTAACTGGTGGCCTCACGGTCGCTGCTACTCGCCAGTAGCTGACTTTATTCCCCTCCAAGAATGCCCGCTTCCCGCTTTAATGCCTTTACCGATCACGGCATCGGGATTGGTCTGCGTGTGCCGCATTATCAGCACATCCTAGAGAAGAAACCGGTAGTCGATTGGTTCGAGATCATCTCGGAAAACTATATGGTGGAAGGCGGGCGGCCGCTCCAGGTGCTCGACCGGATCCTGGAACAATATCAAGTCGTCCAGCATGGCGTCTCGATGTACTTCGGCAACGCCGCGCGGCCTGATCGCGATCATCTCAAAAAGCTCCGCG
>DASVRR010000176.1:0-20497 GCA_036388515.1 Chthoniobacteraceae bacterium
CGAGCAGCAGCGCAATCATCGCCAGCGATACCCAAATGCCGCCGCGCAGAAAAGCCGGGGAAATCACTGCGCGTTCGACCGCCGAAGGAGGACGTTCGCCTTCGCTCCGCCGCAGCCGCATGGTCAACGGTGCGAATACCGTGAGCATGACGATCGCGCCGACGACGACGCCGATGCCGACCAGACTTCCGAGCTGCGAAAGGCCGGGAAGACTGCTGAGATTCAGAGCAAAGAAGACGGCGGCGGTGGTCCCGGCGGTCCAGGCGATGTTCTGCACACATTGCCGCTGCAGCTCCCGCACGGAGCCGCGATGCTGCAGCGAACGTTGATAGACGAAGTAGCCGTAATCGACGCTCAGTCCGATCATGATCGCGGCGCAACCGACGCCGATCACGGTGAGCTGATTGAGGAATAATCCGGCGATCGCCAGCGAGATCGTGAAGATCAAGACGAGCATCAGCTGGAGATTCAGGAGCGGCCGCGCGCGGCGGTAACAGAGCCAGAAAATCAGCGCGATCAGCGCCAGCGTGACGAAGCCGGAAGACATCATGTCGAACTCCATGCTGGCGGAGATTTCGGCGACAAAAGCGGGCTCTCCGGTGTAGCCGACGGTGCATCCGTGATAGCTGGGGATTTCGCCGGCCGCAGCTTTGATTCCCTTCAGCCAGGCGATCATTTCCTTGTAGTTCGCGAACGGTTTCGCCGACTCGACGTAGACCACGCGGAAGGTTCCGTCGCCGGAGGAAAACTCGGATTGCTGCTGCCCGCCGGCGAGCGCAGTGAGCTGCGAAAGCGCGGCGGCAAAGTCAAACGGATCGTAGCTGCGCAACGCGATCTCCTGGCCCGAGACGGATTCGTTCAGCTTCTCCAGCGTATTCTGCAAGGTGGCGGGCGCTTGCTCCGGAGTGAGCCGCGCCTTGAGTTCAGCGATCTTTTCCGCCGGTTGATTGAGCAAGAGGAAGGCGATGACTTGCCCGAAGTCGGCAGGATTTTTCTCCCAAGGCGGACGCGCGACCGCTCGCTTCACCAGCTCCGGATGCTTCCCCAATTCCGCCGCGAGCGCGTCGGCAGCAGCCTCGGTTTGTTCCGCATCGTTTCCTTCCAGCGTGATCACCAGCTCGTTTTGCTGGGCGAAGTGCTTGAGGAAAAGCGACAGCCCTTCGACTTGCGGAAGGTGCGTCGGGAGCAGCTTGAGAATATCGACGTTGAAGCTGATCCGCGACAGCCCCGCGACGACGAAGATCAGCGCGGCAATCCCCGCCGCCAGCCAGGCAATCCTACTCCTTGGCATCGACGATCTCGTAGCCGGTCAGGTCGAACTCAAACGCGCTGCGCTCGATCTTCGGATTGATCTGCACATTGGAGAAAACATTCCGCAGCGAGGAACCGTCGCGGGTGAGAATTTCAAAGGCGAGCAGATGTCCAGTCGTCGGATTGAAGTCGAGCTTCAACGCCTTCAGAACCTTGCGGGAGCGAGGATCGCGCGGCAGCACTTCGAGTTTGCAAATGTTCCCTTCGGTCTCGATCGACAGGGTTTCAAATTGCTTCTGGAAATCCGCGAAGTCGCGCGCGAACGGGAACGTCATCATCCCGAAGCCAGCCGCGCCGCCGCTCTTGCTCACCGAGCCGTTCGGAGTTCGCTCGGCGCGCTTCTTGGCGAGATTGATGACATAAATCCCGTCGGCCTTTCGGAGAACGACCGTCTTCAATGGATCGCCGACTTCCCAACGAAACGAATCCGGCGACTTAAACCAAAGCCGTCCACGACTCGCGAGCGGACTGCGCAAGGCCCGCAAGGCGCGCGTCTGGGTGAAATCCGCGGTGACGGAACGGAAGTCATCCTGGCGCGCGATCCACTTTTTGACGGGAGTATAATCCAGCGGTTCCGCACCGCGGAGCAGGGGAGCGGCAGCGAAAATGAGGAGGAAAAGGAAAGGGAGGGCGCGCATGTGGGAGGTGGAGTGCGGAAGTTCACGCGGGAGGTGCAATCACGGCAACCGAAATCCATGCGGAAGATTCCCGATATTCTTCCCCGCGGCGCAGTCAGCCAAAGGAATGGAAGAGCGGCGCTTCTTCCCGACGCTGGGGAGAAAAGCCAGCGCCGGAGAAATCCGTGACCCATCTGCGGCTGCCGCGACGTGCGATACGCCGGATGATGAAGCTGCCCTTTCAGCCGCCACTTCTCCCGATGGAAGCACTCGCGGTGGATGAAGTTCCGGCCGGCCCCGAGTGGCAATACGAGCCGAAGTGGGACGGCTTCCGCTGTCTGGTCTTCCGCGAAGGCGGCGAAGTTCAGCTCCAGTCAAAAGCGGGCCAGCCGCTCGCGCGTTATTTCCCTGAAATCGTCGAGGCGGTGCTCGCGCTCGAAGCGGAGACTTTTGTGCTCGATGGCGAACTGATGATTCCCGAAGGCGACGCGTTCTCCTTCGACCAACTGCTCCAGCGCGTGCATCCCGCCGCGAGTCGCGTGCGGAAGCTCGCCGCCGAAACGCCGGCGTTGCTCGTAGCGTTCGATCTGCTGGCGGATGCGGAAGGAAAGTCGTTGCTGGAAACGCCGCTCGTCGAACGGCGCGTGCTGCTGGAGCAATTCGCTGGGGAGCATTTCGTGGATCCGGCGCGTTTCCGGTTGTCGCCCGTTACGGCGGACATCGAGATGACCAGTCGATGGCTTGCGGAGGTCGGCTCGGCTTTGGACGGGATCATCGCGAAGCGCGCGGATCTCGGCTATCGCTCCGGAGAACGGACCGGGATGGTGAAGATCAAGAACTACCGAAGCGTGGATTGCGTCGTCGGAGGATTTCGCTACGGCCAGGGGAAGTCGGAAGTCGGTTCCTTGCTGCTCGGGCTTTACGATGAAGCCGGCTTGCTGCACCACGTCGGTTTTACCTCCACGATCAAAGCTGCCGACCGCGCCGCAGTGACGAAGCAGCTGGAGAAGCTGGTGGAAGCGCCGGGCTTTACCGGCCGTGCGCCCGGCGGGCCGAGTCGCTGGTCGGCGGGACGCTCGACGGAGTGGAAACCTTTGCGCGCGGAACTCGTTGTGGAAGTCAGCTACGATCATCTGAGCGGTGGACGCTTCCGCCACGGGACGAAGCTGCTCCGGTGGCGTCCGGATAAAGCGCCGGAGCAATGCACCATGGAACAAGTGCGACAACGCGACGGGAACCCGCTCCGCCTGCTTGCGCCGTAAACCGGATTCAGCGCTGGGTCGGCGGATTTTCCCGCGTGTACTCGTTGGCCGGCTGGCTGGGGTAACTTCCACCCGCTCCACCGGTGACTTGGGACCCGGTCTCCGGCGCGCTTCCCGTGGTATTCCCGCTGCGGACCGGTGTGGAAGCCGTGGTCGGGCTGGTGGCTTTGCGGTCGCAAGCGAAGAGGGCGACGGCGGCGAAAAGGAGGAGCAGTGATTTCATTGTGCTGACGCTATCGCAGCGTCTGCGGCGCGCGGTTGCTCCTGAATGTCCCGGTGCGGCCGGTCGGAACTCCTGCATCGTCCGGGGAGAACTCTGCCGGCTTACACGCGTCCGCGGAGTGAAGGGCGAAGTGTGGCTATGACTACCACCAACAGAAATCTCGCCTCCACGCTCAATTCGCTGATTGAGACCTGCAAGGATGGACAGGAGGGCTTTCGCATTGCCGCCGAAGACGTGAAGAACTCCGCCCTGAAATCGCTTTTTGCCGAGTATTCGCTCCAGCGGTCGCAGTTTTCCGGAGAACTCCAGGAGCTCGTTCGCAGTCTGGGCGAATCCAGTGAGAAACAAAGCAGCGTGATGGGAGCGATGCACCGCGGGTGGATCAACATCAAAGCCGCACTTTCGAGCGGAGATGAACACGCGGTGCTTTCCGAGTGCGAACGTGGGGAAGATTCGGCCGTGGCTGAATACCACGAGGCGCTGGAGCAGGATCTTCCGGCAAATGTCCGGGAAGTTCTGCAGCGCCAGTCAATCGCCGTGCGGCAGGTCCATGATCACGTCCGCGATCTCCGCGACGGCAAGGTCAGCTAACTTATCCGGACAGAAATCACGCGAACAGGCTGCACGCTGTGCAGCCTGTTTTGCTGTCCGGATTTTGGTTTCATCCAGACGTTCCGGAGGCGGACAGGCCGGAGACGGTAGCGAGCCAGCGAGCCGCAAACGCTGAACCTTCCTCAAGATCCCGGCGCCGATCTTTCCCGGGAAAATGTCTTCCGGAGAACTACCGCTTCCGCCCGACGATCATCCGGTAAATCACGAGCAGGATGATCGCTCCGATCACCGAGCCGATGAAACCGACGGGTTCACCTGGCTGGGTCCAGCCGATGGCGCGCCCAATGACTCCCGCGAGCATGGAACCGGCAATGCCGATCACCATCGTGATGATACAGCCGCCCGGATCTTTGCCGGGCATGAGGAGTTTGGCGACGGCACCGATGACGAGGCCGATGAGGAGCATCCAGAGGAAATCCATAGTGACTCATCATCGCCGCTGATCCGCGGGCTGGATGTCTGGCTTTTTCCGGGTCCAAGGCTCACCCGCGGGACCCTGCCGAACGTTTCATCCGGAAGAAAGTGTTCCCTGGTTTCATCCGGACCCACCGAATGAAAAGCCCGTTCTTTCCAGAGCCTGTTTTAAGTTTCGTCCGCCGGCTTGTCGCTCGTTTGCAGATCCTTTGAAGGCGTCGCGCTTTGCGACGGCACGCTTTGGTCCGCGACAAATTCTTCCTGCGGTTCATCCATCGTCGCCTTGTTGCCTTGCCGCCGCTCGGATGGTTTTTCTTCGTCGGGATCCTGGTTCATGGGAATAAATCGAACTCAGAAGTCCGATCACGGCTGCTTCTTCCGGAAGAAACGCACTTTCCGAAAATGGCAGGAACTAACCGGGCAGCGGATATCGCCGAGTCAAAGCCCGCACTTCATCGCGAACCTTCTCGATCGCTGCAGCGTCGTCTTTGCTGGAAAGCGCCCGGTGGATCAGATCCGCGATCTCCATCATCTCCTCTTCTTTCATCCCGCGCGTCGTCACGGCTGGCGTTCCGACCCGGATTCCGCCGCCTTTGCTGATCGGCTCGGTATCGAACGGAATCCCGTTCTTGTTTACGGTAATCCCGGCGTGATCGAGCACTTCGCTCGCGATCTTCCCGTTCAAGCCGTTGGGCCGCAGATCGACGAGCAGCAGATGATTCTCCGTGCCTCCGCTGACGATTCGGTAGCCGTTTTTTGCCAGACCAGCCGCGAGCGCTTTGGCGTTGCTGATGATCTGCGCAGCATAGGTTTTGAAGCTCGGCTGAAGCGCCTCGTGGAAGCAAACCGCTTTCGCTGCAATCACGTGCTCCAGCGGTCCGCCCTGGATGCCGGGGAATACTTGCGAGTCGATCGCCTTCGCATACTGCGCCTTGCAGATGATGATGCCGCCGCGCGGGCCGCGCAGACTTTTGTGCGTGGTCGTGGTGACGAAGTCGGCCAGCGGAACCGGGTTCGGGTGAACGCCCGCGGCGACGAGTCCGGCAATGTGCGCCATATCGACGAAGAGCATCGCCCCGACGCTGTCCGCAATTTCGCGCATGCGCTGGAAGTCGATGATGCGGCAGTAAGCCGAGGCGCCTGCGGTGATCATCTTCGGCTTGCATTCCAGCGCGAGTTTTGCCAGCGCGTCGTAGTCGATCCGCTCGTCCGCTTCGCTCACTCCGTAGTGCACGACTTCGTAAAATCTTCCGGAGAAGTTTGCCTTGTGGCCGTGAGTCAGATGGCCGCCGTGGGAAAGATCCATGGTCAGGATCTTGTCGCCCGGCTGGAGCACGGAGAAATAGACCGCCGTATTTGCCTGCGATCCGGAGTGCGGCTGGACGTTGGCGTGATCGCCGCCGAAAAGCTGCAACGCGCGGTCGATGGCCAGCTGTTCCACGACGTCCACATGCTCACAACCGCCGTACCAGCGGCGGCCGGGATAACCTTCCGCATACTTGTTCGTCAGACAGGAGCCCTGCGCTTCCATCACCGCGCGGCTGGTGAAATTCTCGCTGGCAATCAGCTCAATGTTTTCGAACTGACGCAGCTTTTCGTTTTCAATCGCCTGCGCGATCTCCGGGTCCGCTTCCGCCAGGGAAGGATGCGCCGCATTCGAGGTGCCGAGTTGTTCCAGTTTGCTGACCCGCCGCTCATGGCGGCCGCCTTCGAACTTGGTGTTTAGAAAAGCTTCCAGGATTGGGCCGACTTGCGCCGGAGCGATGTGGTTTTGTCCCAGCACCAGCACGTTGGAATCATTGTGCTGCCGGGTGGTCCGAGCGTCTTCCGCATTGGTCAAAAGAGCCGCGCGGATTTGCGGATAACGATTTGCCGCGATGCTCATCCCGATGCCGCTTTTGCAGACTAGAATTCCGAAGTCGGCTTGCGCATTGATCACGTCCCGGCAGACGGTTTCGGCGAAGTCGGGATAATCCACGGACTCGTGCGAGAAGGCGCCGAAATCCGTGACGACGTGGCCTTTCCGGGAGAGATAATCGTGTACCGCCTGTCTCACCTCGACACCGCCGTGGTCGGCTCCGATCGCGATGCGCAAAGGGCGGTCGGCGGTGACAGTCTGGACGGAAGGGCTGGGTTGAGGCGAGGTCATGGAAGGAGATGCGTCGATGAATTTAAGGATGCTGGGCAGCGCGCGTTTGATGGTGTCGCGCGTCTCAAAGTAAGCGCCGATGCTCAAGCCGATCGGATCGGGAACATCGAGATTCCCCGGGCGGGCATCCTCTTCAAACTCCCGGAGCAAAAAGGTCTTCTCCGCCGCTTCGGGAAAGAACATCTGGATGGTCTCGAGATGGCCGCGCGTCATGACAAAAAGATGCGTCGCTTCTTCCACCAGTTCTTCCGTCAAAGGCTGGCTGCGCTGGCCGGAAATATCGATTCCCCAAGGCCGCAAGACCTCCACCGCGTGAGGGCTGGGCGGATGTCCCCAGCCGGTCGACACGCCGGCGGAACTGACCTCGATATCATCCCGATTTTTCACCGCTTCGCGGAGCAGCCCTTCCGCCAACGGGCTGCGGCAAATATTTCCAGTGCAAACGAAGACGACGTGTTTCACGAGCGGTTTAGGAGCGAGCGGCGCAAGATACGGAGCTGGTCCGGCCAAGTCAACGTGAGGAGGCCGCGCATTCGCCTTGAGCCCGCGCGGCTCCTGAAACTATTGTCCCCGGCGTTGCAAACGGCCCTCTTTTCCAGCGCTACTCTCGCGGAGTTTTACCGGTTCGCGGTTTTGCTCACCGGCGACCATCAGCTCGGTCAGCAGATCGTGGCCGAGACGCTCGCGGAAGTGGAAGGCCAACTCGGACAGTTCCGGCACGAAACCAGCCGCCAGGCCTGGCTCGCCACCAGAATCCGCGAGCGGTGCCTCCGCGCTGGCGCGAGTCTGATCCAACCTGCTCCGCGGCTTTTGCGGGATGAAGCGGACACCGGCTGCAAACTCGAGGTGCTCCAGATCGAAGCGTACCTCGTGGCGCAGCGGTTCCACTTTCTTCCGGAACCCGAACGCAGCGCGCTGGCTCTCTTCTACCTGGATTTTTTCACAGTGGATGAAATCGCCAAGCTCCTGAAAATTCCGGAGCACGATCTTCCGGACACGCTCGCCCGGGCGCGCGCTCTTCTGCAGGATCAGCTCCGCGCGATGCGCGCCACCGCCTCATGAACGCCGCCGAAGCCGAGTCGTTGCTCCCGATTTACCGCGCCGGCCGGCGCGCGGAAGGACGTCTGCAAAAAGCCGTCCGCCTGGCCGAGGGCAACGAAACGCTCCGCCAGAAGTTGAGCGATCAGATGGAGTTCGACGATCAAATCGTGGACGTGATCCACTTCATCCGGCCGCCAGAAGATCTCCGGGAAAAGCTGCGGGAAGTCAGCGCCCGCGCTCGGCCGGGAGGAAAGTTGCGCCGACAGATCCTCAATCCCGCCGTGCTCACCGCAATCGTCGGCGTGCTCCTCATTCTCGGATTCATTGGCTGGAGCATCAAAGAGAAGCTCGAGCGATTCCCCGGGCGGGAGTCAGTCGAGCGAATGCTCAACCTGACCAGCAAAATGACCGGCCAGGAATTCGATCTGGTTTCCAGTCCGAGCGGCACGTTGGGCGACTGGTTTTATATGCGCGGGTTCGAAGGCTACTCCGTTCCTCCGGAAATCGCGGCGCTGCCGGCGGTCGGTTCGCGGGTGTTTGAACTGGAAGGCCACCGGGTCGCGCAACTCGCCGTGGATCGGAACGACTCGATCCTCTACGTGTTCAATGCCGCCGAGTTCGGAGTTCAAATTCCTCCGGAGGACAACTGGAGAGTCTTTGAGCATCAAGGCTGGGCGGCAGCTCTGCGGCGCCACCACGGACTCTGTCACGTGCTCGCCATCCGCGGGACCAAAGCTCAGTTGCAGACCTTGCTGGAAACTCTGAAGAAACCGTGATGCGCTGGCTGACTCGCGCGCTTTTGCTTTTGTTGGTCGCGGGATTCGCCGCGTGCTCCTCATTTCGGCGCGAATGGGACCAGGTGAACTCGAAAGTCGCCTCGTCTTCTCCAGCCGATCGGTTCAGCGGCGCCTGGGAAGGACGCTGGCAGAGTGCCTCGCATCGTGGTCCTTCCGGAAGACCGATGGGTGGGCGCCTGCGCTGCGTCTTTACCGCTGAGGCTGAGAATCGCTATCGGGCTCACTTCAATGCTCGCTGGCTGGTCTTTTCTTCCAGCTACGTGGCGCAATTCACGACCGAACGCCGCGGACGCGAGTTGCACTTCCGCGGCGCACAGGATCTCGGAGTGCTCTTCGGCGGCGTCTATCGCTATGCCGGCCGGGTGACTTCCACCCGGTTCATTTCCAGCTACGACTCACGTTACGACCGAGGCACTTTCGACATGCAGCGGATCCCGAAGGCAAAACCTTCCCGCGAGCACAGCCGGGATTGACGACCTTGGAGGGAATTGCTTACACGAGCGCATGTCCCGCCCTCCTCGTCTGCTTTGCACGGTCGTTTTGCTAGCCGTTTCGCTCGCCGTAACGGGCTGCGGCACCATCTATACGCGGATGTACTCGCCGCGTCGGTCTTACTACAAGGCGCCGCCGGAGAAAGCCGTGGATGCCGCGACTTTGCTCCCGCCGGAGGGCACGCCGGCAGCCGGTGCCGGAGGATCGATCACGCCTTCCCCGTCGCCCACTGCGCCAGCCCCGGCTCCGACGATGGAAGCCGCTCCAGTCGTGCCCGGTCTGCCCATGTAGCCGAAGCCGATTATTTTTACTGCGCGACCGATCTCGAAGGCGCGTGTTTCACGAGCGTGAAATACGCGCCTTCTCTCTTCCAGCACGGGGGCGTGCGACTTGCTGGAGCCTGCGCAGCGTGAACGAACTCTCTCCTCCATTGCCCGTTGCCAGCATCCCGGTCGAGAGCCCTTCCGAGGAAATTCTTGCGGAAGTTTGGGTCTATGTTGGACCGGAGCTTGTTTCCAAGTTTTCCGTCGAACATGGGGAATACATCATCGGCCGCGACGGGAATTCGCACATCGCGATCAATGCGGATCAAGTCTCGCGGCATCACGCCCGGCTCACCTTCAACGCCTTCGAGTTGGTCATCGAAGACCTCGGCAGCAGCAACGGCGTCTTCATCGAAGGAGTCCAGGTGCAGCTTCCCACGCGGGTGCGTTTTGATCAGGAAGTGCAGATCGGTGCAGCGCGGCTTTTCTTCCGGCTGAAGGAAGCCGCCGCGAATCGTCTGGCCGCCGCCCTTTGGGATTCGGACCTCGGCCTTGCTCCAGTCCGCGAGCAGCTGGAAGGCCGCAAATACAAGGTGATCACCACGATCAACCGTGGCGGCATGGGCGTGGTTTTGCAGGCGCGTGATCTGCGCATCCGCCGGACCGTGGCGATGAAAGTCATGAAGACTGGCTCGCAGTTTTCCCGGGAGAATGTCCTCCGCTTCATCGACGAAGCTCAGCTCACCGGACAACTGGAACATCCGAATATTGTCCCCGTGTACGAGCTCGGGATGGATGAACACGGGGAGACGTTCTACACCATGAAGTTCGTCAAGGGCATCACGCTCGACGATGTGCTGCGCGGGATCCGGCATGCCAATCCCCGCACGCTGGAGCGTTATCCGCTGGGGGCATTGCTGACCATCTTCCAGAAGGTTTGCGATGCTGTCGCGTTCGCTCACTCGAAGAGCGTCGTGCATCGGGATCTCAAGCCGGAAAATATCATGATCGGCGCTTTCGGTGAAGTGCTGGTCATGGATTGGGGCCTGGCGAAGAACACGACTGGAGGCAGAAGCGACTCCGAGCAAGCGACTCCGGAAGTCGCGCCGCCGGGGCCGCGGAAGCGGGATGATCTCCGGGGATTCGAGACGATGAACGGGCTCATCGTTGGCACTCCGCCATACATTTCTCCGGAGCAAGCCCGCGGCGAACTGGACAAGGTGGACGGCCGTTCCGATGTGTGGGTGCTCGGCGCGATTCTCTACGCAATTCTCACCTTGCGCGCGCCAGTCGAGGGAGATTCGCTGGCCGAGGTTGTGGAGAAGATCGTCACCAGCCAGATCGCTCCGCCTTCCAGCTTCAATCGACCCGGACCGAAGCTCCGGAAGAAGGACGGCGAGGAAGCTGCCACGCCGGTTTTGCTGGCTCATTGTCCGGGCCGGCGCATTCCGGATGGTTTGTCCGCGGTCGTGATGAAGGCCCTGGCTTTGCTTCCGGAAGACCGCTACCAGAAAGTCGAAGATTTGCAGGCCGACGTGGCAGCTTTCCAGGGTGGCTTTGCTCCGAAAGCAGAGCGCGCCAGTCCCGTGAAACACACCTTGCTTTGGGCCGGGCGGCACAAAAAGGAAGTCGGCCTGTTCACGATTTTCGCGGTGCTCCTGAACGTTTCGTTGGTCGCTTTCTTCCTCCAACTGAACGCCCAAAAGAACCACGCGCTCGCCAGCGAAAAGCGCGCGCTCGACGCCGGCGCGCTGGCCGCGGCCCGGCTGCAGGAATTGCGCGGAACCGCTCCCGCGTTCTTTGCTGAAGCGCAGCAGTTGATCAACGATCACCGTTTCAGCGAAGCGTTGGAGCGGATCGACTATGCGATCCAGCAGGTGCCAAATGAAGGCGCGTATCACAATCTGCGCGGAGATATTTTGCAGACTCTCCTGCGCCTGGACGATGCGGAGGACGCCTACGCGGAAGCGCTCCGGCGCAATCCAAAGCTGGCGTCGGCGCAGTTGAATCTGGACCTGACAAAGAAACTGCTCAGCGCCGTGGGCTCGGAGGATCAGATCAAACCGTCCATTCTGGCCGAGTTGTATGCCTCGCTCTTGCGGCAAGGGCGGCGCAGTTCGGCGCAGAGCATCGAGAGCCAGGTCGGTGTCGATCGGCAGCGGATGGTGCGGCTTTGGCGCGACGCCTTCAACAAACGCGGCATGCGGTCGCAGCGCTTCGACACCAATGCGGATAACACGATCAACGTCGATTTCAGCAAGGCGCCGCAGCCGGAACTCGCGAAGCTCCGCGACCTGCCGGTGACAGGCCTCAACCTGGACGACACGAAGATCGCCGATCTCCGGGAACTCGAAGGGATTCCACTCGAGACGCTGTCGCTCAACCGCACCTCCGTCCAGGATCTGGGCCCGCTCTCGGGTTTGCCTTTGCGGACCTTGAATGCGGAAGGAACGCCCGTCTTCAATTTGACTCCGCTGACTGGTTTGCCGCTGGAAGCGCTCCGCCTTTCGAACAGCCGGGTCAACGATCTCCGTCCGCTGGCGGGCTCGCAGATCGAGCAACTTTCCCTGTCTGGTTGCCGGGGAATCCGGGACCTCGGTCCGTTGCGCGGCGTTCCTTTGCAGATGCTGAATCTCAGCCGGACCGACGTGAGTGATTTGACCCCACTGACTCAGTCGGCGCTGCGGGAACTGAATCTGGAAGGTTGCCGCAGACTGCACAATTTGCGGCCGCTGATGGAGATCCTGACGTTGGAAAGTGTGCTTCTTCCCGCACAGTGCGAAGACATCGCTTTTCTCCGCGACCATCCTTCCATCAAGCGCATCTCCTACAAGCGGATGACGCAATCTGCAGCCGATTTCTGGAAGGAGTTCGACGCCCGGAAAACACCAGCGCCCGCGACTCAGTCCTCGAACAAACCCGGGAGCGGTTCGACTCCGAGCCCCGCCGTTTCCGGCGGAATCAGCACGCCTTCAGAAAAACGCCAGCCGCGCACCGGATCGTCGGCGATCAGCCACGCGCCATCGAGGTCGGCGTAATCGGTGCCCTGCGCCACGACGGCGCCAGCCGCAATCAAAGCGCTGCTCTCCAGCATGCAGCCGACCATGATCTTGCAGCCGAGCTCCCGGCCGCGCCGAATCATCCGCAGAGCCGGCGTGAGGCCGCCGCATTTCACCAGCTTGATGTTGAATCCAGCAAAGCAGCCGGCGACTCGCTCCACATCGGCTTCGGTCACGCAGCTTTCATCCGCAATCAGCGGCAAACAGGAGCGCGCTTCTCGCAGCAGGTGATCTTCCGCAGGTGGCAAAGGTTGCTCGATGAAAGCCACGCCGCACTCGGCGAGCTCTTGCGAAAGCCGACCGAGACTTTCCGCTGACCAGGCGGCATTGGCATCGACCGCCAGCAGTGCGGAAGAAACCGCGCGCACCTGCCGGATCGGTCCGAAGTCAGCTGCAGCATTCGACTTGATCTTGATCTGGGGAAAGCTCTGCAACTCCTCGATTTTCTCCCGCAGCTCTTCAGCCGTGGAGAGCCCGATCGTGCAGAATGTCGGAACCGATGCGGGCGGTCTTCCCCAAGCCACTTCGCAGACAGACACGCCATTCTTGCGTCCGAGCCAATCCCACAGAGCAAGATCCACCGCGCATTGGGCGGCGCGCGACGGCGCGAGCTCCGGCCAGAGTTCGCTCCAGGCCGTTGCGATGTCGGCTGTGGAAGAAAGCGTGAGCGCTTCGATCCGCGGGCGCGCACCCTCGATCAATCCCGTCACGCCTTCCCAAGTCTCCCGATAAAACGCGTTCGGTGACGCCTCGCCATAGCCAGCGACGCCATCTTTTTCCAGCCGGACAAAAACGTTTCGCACCTCCGCGCGGCGCCCGCGGCTGATTCGAAATTCCTGGCGCGGATGCAAGACCCGGCTAACGCAGGAAAGCTTCACCGGCGGAGGAAGGAATCTGTTTTCACGAGCTGGAAGTTTCTGAAACCGTAGCGGTCCCTCGCATGCACGGGAGCCAAATCTTCACTCACCCAATCGGCCGGTCAGTGGAAAACCGCGAGCTCATCATGCAGACAACTTTTGATCCGGAACGGCCGGCGCCGGCGGGTCTCACGCTGCTCATCGGGGGCCAGCACGGGGACGAACCGGCCACCGTCGAACTGCTCGATCGTTTTTGCTCCAGCGTCCTGCCATTGGCCCGCCAGCATCCGACGGCGGTGCTGGCTCGGGCGAATCCAGACGGCTTGGTCCGCAGTTCTCGCTACAATGCGCGCGGCGTGGACCTCAATCGAAACAGCAGTTGCAATTGGCGATCCGACAGCGTGGAACCTTCCGGGAGCGAACCCTGGTCCGAGCCGGAAAGCCGGGCCTTGCGCGACTTCATCCTGCACTGGCGGCCGAGGAAGATCGTGAGCCTTCATTGGGCACTCGCCGAGATCGATGCCGACGGCGCGCAATCCACTCGGCTCGCGGAATCGATGTGGGCGGCTTTGACTCCCGAGCAGCAGGCTCCCTACCGACTTCGGCTCACCGGTTCTGACGACGGACCACACCAGCTGGAGGAAACCTACGCGATCTGCCCCGGCTCACTCGGCCAATGGTGCGGCTATGCGTTGCAGTATCCGGACCGGACGGCGCCCGCGATGATCACCCTGGAACTGCCGTACGATCCTGACGCGGCCGAACGTCCGGAAGAACTCCCTTCGCAGCATCTGGCGGAAGTGCATCGCCGTTGGGCGGAAGATCCCGCCGGCTACTTGCGCTCGGTGGCGCCGGGAGTGCAGGCGATGCTGCTCGCGGCCGTCCAGTTTTCCCGAATCTAGCCAGAACATCATGGTCCAAATCACCCTCGAATATCTTGGCGAACTGCGTTGCTCAGCCACGCATGGTCCTTCGCAAAACAAACTGCTCACCGATGCTCCCGTGGACAATCTCGGCCGGGGCGAAGCGTTCTCCCCGACGGATCTCGTGGCGACGGCGCTCGGCACTTGCATGGCGACGACGATGGGGATTTTCGCCCAGCGCCATGAGCTGGATCTGCGGGGACTTTCGGTGCTCGTGGAGAAGGAGATGAGCAAAGATGGACCGCGGCGGATTGCGACGTTGCGCACCGAAGTGCGAGTGCCGCTTTCCGCATCTCATCCGCATCGCCAGGCTTTGGAGCGCGCGGCGTTGACCTGTCCGGTGCAGCAAAGTCTGAATTCTTCCATGGAGCTGCCGACCGATTTCTTCTGGCAGGAACCCTGATTTGCCGGAGCTTCAGCGCCGCTGCTGCGCGACAGTCAGCGGCGGGAGATGAAGGAGAGCAGGCGAGCTGGTCGTCTCCACGAATTGACGCGCGGCGGCCTTCAGTTCGCGCCAGCGGTCCCAATCCGCGTCCGGAGCCCAGATGACGTGCCGCAGCAGACTGCGCCACTCCATCATCGCGCGCTCGATGTCGCCGGTGCGCAAGGCTTCCGTCAGCAGCTTCTGCGGCGGCGTGCCGTGCTCGATGATCTCGCGCACGACTTCGCTGGCCCCGGCGCCATAAGTGATCGGGACGCCCATTTCCAGATATCCGGGAAGATCGGCGCGCTGATAAGTCCGCTGGCAAACTCCCCCGAGCCGGCCTCCGTAGGGCGAATCTTCCCCGGCGAAACGAGGGCCGGCGCGGAGGTTCGCCAGATCGAAGACGAGGTCGTCGATGGCGTAGGTTTCGTCTTCCAGAGCAGCGGCGACCGCCAAACCTTCCCCATGGTGAAAGAAGCTGAAGAGAATGCCTCGCCGCGTCGGAATTCCGCGCGGATCAATCAGCCCCATGCGATACCAGCCGGAGGCAGGCGACTGGATGATTTCGGTCTTGAGGCAATACCGTTCCAGCTCCGGACAACCGCGGCAGGGTTCCGGAAGTTCGCGGCGCTCCGAAGGATCCAGCAAAGCGACGCCGAGTGAATCCATCAAAGCGGCGACCGGCACGGAGGCAAAGCTGAGCCGGGCGACCAGCTGATCGCCGCGTGGAATCAACACCTCCAGGGTTCCGCCGCCGGTGAGTTCCGGCAGGCGCGAGATGACTTCCTGCTCGAGCTTGGCTGAATCCAAGTGCGCAGTTTTCAGCGCTCGTTTCAGCCAGGGAGCAAGGCTCAGGGTTCCGTCGCCGCGCCGAGTTCCGAGAGGCAATTCACGCCCGTAGCGTTTCTCCCGGCCAGTTTCCAGCTTGCAGAGATTTCCCAGTCCGCGCCCCTCCAGGCTCTTCGCCACCGCGAGCGCCGGCCGCCAATGTTCCCCATCCCGGATCAGCGTGGTGCCGAGCGGAACTTCGGACAGCGCGGCTGGACGTGGCTCCCATTCTCCGCGCGAATTCAGCATCTCGATCACGCCGCGTCGGGCAAACCGCGCGCGCTCCATATCGATGTCGAGCTGGCATGGCATCGGTCCGGTTTCGCGAGAACGCTCCGTCCCGAGCGGAACAGTCTGTCCGGTGAAGAGCCGCTGGTTGAGCTCCAGAGCTGCGTCAAAAGGCTGTTCGCCGCGTTCCGCGGCCGCGTTCATTACCGCGATCAGTGTTGGCCAATCCACCAACGCGGAACGCTTCAGCTGCCGCGGGCGGGCATCGTGCAGGCGCGGACTTTCGGTAATCAGCGCGTAGCCGACTTCATCCAGACCGCGGCGCCCAGCGCGGCCATACATCTGGAGCAATTCATCCGGCGAAACCTGCCGCTCAAAAGGTCCGGCTTTGTATTGGGTCCCCGTGATCAGCACCGAGCGCATGGAGAAATTAATCCCCGCGGCCAAACCCATCGTGGCGACCACGGCGCGCAGTTGCCCGGCCTTGGCCAGCGGCTCGATCAGCCCCGCGCGCTGAGCATAACTTAAACCGCTGTGATGATAGGCGACGCGCGCGCGGAGGAGCTTGGCGAGCGGAGCGCCAGCGAGCAGCGTTTGTTCCGGAGTCAACGAGAGCGGCCGGTCTGACGGCAAAGCGCCGGCGAGCTGTCGCGCGAGATCTTCCGCAGAGTTTCGGCGTGGGGCAAAAAGGAGGATCGGTCCGAGATCCGCGCGCAAGGCATTCGTCACCAGCCGGGACCACCAGCCGCGAACGCTGGAGGAAGCTTTGTTGGGGAGAGTTTCGAGATCGATCTCGCTGAGCGGCACCGGGCGCTCTTCGTGGGAAACCAGTTCCGCATCCCGCCCAATCCGGCGCAGCCAGCGGACGACGTCCTGAGGATTCGCCACGCTCCCGCTGAGCAAAAGGAGCTGCGTCTCCGGTGGAGCCAAAGCGAGCGCCAGCTCGTAGTTCACGCCGCGCACGGGATCGCCGATCATCTGGTATTCGTCCACCACCAGGAGCCTCGGTCCGAGTCGCTGGAGGAATTTGCCTTTCTGCGTCTCCAGCGTCGCGACAATGATCTTCGCGTCCAGGTTCAGCGCCAGATCGCCGGTGGAAATCCCCACGTCCCAACCGCGCGCGTGCCACTCGGCGAGCTTGTCATTGGCCAGCGCGCGAGTCGGCACGGTGAAAACCGCCTGGCCGCGCAGCTCCGGCTGGAAGAGCTCGAAGATGAACGTTTTCCCCGCTCCCGTCGGGGCGTGGACGACCACATCCTTTCCCTCGCGCAAGGCACGAACGGCGCCCTGCTGCCAGAGATCGGGAATGGTCAGGCTCTGGATAAGGCGATTGATCAACGTCGGAAAATGCTGATTGGCTGCGCGCTTGCTTTTGCTCGGCGCCATCATCCATCCGTGTGCTTGCCGGAAAAATCCACCCCTTGTCGCGCCTAATGTCCGATGCCGTTGAACCTGAGGGTCCGCTCGCGGAAGTCGGCCGCTATTCCCGGCTGGCGGAGGCGCGGGAGCGAGCGCTGGTGATTGCCGCGCGTGATTTGCCCCACTGGATCGAGCGGGAAGGCGACGAGTGGATCTTGCGCGTGGAAGAAAGTGCGCGCGAAGTGGCCGCAAGGGAACTGGCGGCCTTTGAGCAGGAAGAACGTGCGCGGCCTGCTCCGGCTCCGCTGACTCTTCCGGAAAAGCTGCCGACTTTCTCGCTGTATGTCGCGGCCTGGCTGATGAGCGGGTTCTTCCTCGTCCAGCAAATCGCAGGTCCGGAGTGGACCGAGCGCGGTGCTTCCAGCAGCGCGGCGATCCTGACCCGAGGCGAATGGTGGCGCGCAGTGACGGCTCTCACCTTGCACGCCGATCTGCCGCACGTGGCGATCAATCTCGGCATGGGGCTGCTTTTCGTTGCCTTCGTGATTCCGCACCTCGGAGTCGGGGCGGCGTGGCTGGGAGTTTTGCTCGCGGGAACGCTCGGGAATCTGCTCAACGCGTGGGGATATCGTGGCGAGTCTCACTCCTCCATTGGCGCTTCCACCGCGGTTTTCGGCGCGCTCGGTTTGCTGGTCGGCGCGGAGTTTCTCCAGCGTTGGGCGGCGCCGCACACGCGGAGTCGTTGGCAGTTGGTGTTGCCGGTCGGCGCGGGCCTCGCGTTCCTTGCTTTCCTGGGAGCGGGCGAAGAAACGCGCCGCGTCGATTTCATGGCGCATCTTTGGGGATTCACCGCTGGTCTGCCGCTCGGCTTCCTGGCCGTTTCGGTGCGCCTGAAGGAACGCTCGTCCCGATTTGCCCAACGTGCCTGCGCGCTTGCGACGGTGGTAATCCTCGGCTTCGCCTGGTGGCTGGCCTGGCATTGAAGCGAAGCACTTCCACCCTCAGGAGAGCGCTCGGATTTATTGCATTGAAGACGCCGTGCGGAAGCCGTGAAGTCTCCGCTCCCCGTGCTCGCCTATTACCTTCACCAACTCAGCCCTTTCGCCCTGGAGTTCCGCGAAGGATTCGGGCTGCGCTGGTACGGACTGGCTTACGTCGCCGCGTTTCTGCTCGGCTACTTCCTCTACAAGCGGCTGGCCGAACGCGGCTACACCGATCTGCCGCCGGGCCAGGTCAGCGACTTCATCACCTGGGCCGCGGTATTTGGGGTGATGCTCGGTGGCCGGATCGGCTGGATCATTTTCTACGGAGTAAAACAGGACCACACCGGAGATCCGTGGTGGTGGCCACTGGAGGTCTGGAAAGGCGGCATGTCCAGTCACGGCGGCATCCTGGCGCTGGTTCTCTTCACCTGGTTTTGGTCCCGGCGCCACGGCGTTTCCTGGACGAGCATCGGTGACTCTCTGGTGGTCGTTGCACCGATCGGCTTGCTCCTCGTGCGGGTGGCAAACTTCATCAATGGCGAACTCTACGGCCGCCCCGCGAGCGTCGCCTGGGCCGTTCTCTTCCCCACGGAACTGCACGATCATCCGGAACTCGCCGCCCCGCTCGGTGTAAGTCCGCCGCAAATCAGCAACTACCTCGATCTCGCCCGCACGCATCCTGAGATCGCGGAATCGCTGCGCACCGTCCTCACGCCGCGCCATCCGTCGCAGCTCTACGAAGCCGCGCTGGAAGGTCTGGTGCTCTTCGCCATTCTTTGGTTCATCCGCACGCGCCTCCGCGTGCCGCGCGGCGTGCTCACCGGTACTTTTTTCATCCTCTACGCGGTGCTCCGGATCATTGGGGAAGCCTTCCGCGAACCGGATCCCGCCTGGTCCGTGGGGATGTTTTCCGCCGGGCAATTCCTATCGCTGTTCATGGTGGTGATCGGGGCTGCTTTCCTCGTCTGGGGTTTGCGCGCGCGTCAGTTCGAGCGGGCCGTGGCCCGCGCTCCGGTCTGAGAGTGGAGGGAAGCGCGCCGTCGCTTCCGTGGAAGGCAGCCGGCCTCAGCATCGACTCCACTTTGATTCCAAATCAGCCGCTCTAAAAGCTCCGGATCAAGGCGAGGAGTTCGCCGAGAAGCTCCTTTGGATCGGCGGCGTTGAGCCGCGGGAACTTGCCTCCGAGCAGAATGTAATCGCCGCCGCGGGTCAGCATCACCTTGGATTCGCGCACCTCGACTGCGGCCATTTTGCGCGAAGCTGCGGCGAGTTTGATCTCGGTCAGCAAGAGTAGATTTTCTGCGGCATTCGGCAGCGGGCCAAAGCGGTCGCGCCAGGTCTTCCGCAAGGCTTCCAGTTGCTCCTGCGACGTGACTTCTGCCAGCCGGCGATAGGCCTGAATCCGCGGCTGTGACTCGGCGATGTAGGCCGCCGGAAGAAATGCGGGGATCTTTTCACTCGCCGATAGCCGCCCATTACTCACGGGTGGTGGGGAAGTTGCCGGTGGGTTTTCCTTGGGAGTCCAGCCGCGCCGGTTCCGCGCGGCCGACACCGCGGTGGATTGTTCCCGACTGCCTCTCTTCTCCAGAGGTTTTGTTTCCCCGAAAAACTCTGCTTCCCGGACCGCCACAAAGTCCGCGTGCAGCGTCACCTCCAGCCGAGGCCGGACCTTCTCGCCTTTGAGCTTCGAAATCGCTTGCTTCAACAGGGAACAGTACAGATCGAAGCCGATGTTCACGATGTGACCGCTTTGCTGCGTCCCAAGGATGTTCCCCGCGCCGCGAATCTCGAGATCCCGCATCGCGATCTTAAATCCAGCGCCGAGCGAACTGTATTGCTTGATCGCGTTGATCCGCCGACGCGCTTCGCCCTGCGTCATCATCTCGCGCGGAAGCAAAAGGTAAGCGTAGGCCTTGTGCTGCGCGCGACCGACGCGGCCGCGCAGCTGGTACAGATCCGCGAGACCGAAGCGATCCGCGCGGTCGATGATGATCGTGTTGGCATTGGGAATATCGAGCCCGCTCTCGATGATCGTGGTCGAGATGAGCACGTCCGCTGCGCCGCTCACGAACTGCTGCATCACGTCTTCCAGCTGATGCTCATCCATTTGCCCGTGGCCGATCACGAGCCGCGCTTTGGGGCAAAGCTTCGCGATTTTATCCCGCATGACCTCGATCGAACCGACGCGGTTATGCAGGAAGAAAACCTGCCCCTGACGCGCCAGTTCGCGGTTGATGGCGTCGCGGATGATCCGCTCGTCGTACGGGCAGATCAGCGTTTCCGTCGGGATGCGATTGAGTGGCGGCGTCTCGATCGTGCTCATGTCCTTTGCTCCCATGAGCGAGAGATAAAGCGTCCGCGGAATCGGAGTCGCGCTGAGCGTGAGCATGTCCACGAGCTGGAACATTTCCTTGAACTTTTCTTTGTGCAGCACGCCGAAACGCTGCTCCTCATCGATCACCACCAGCCCGAGATTTTTGAAGGCGATGTCTTTCGAAATCAACCGGTGAGTTCCGACCACAATATCGACCCGACCGTCGTGCAATCCTTGCACTGTCTTGCGCTGCTCGGCAGGCGAGCGAAACCGGCTGAGCAGCTCCACGGTGACCGGATAGTCGCTCATCCGCTCGCGGAAGTTCCGGTAATGCTGTTCCG
>DASVRR010000177.1:0-6157 GCA_036388515.1 Chthoniobacteraceae bacterium
CGGAACACTTCTTCCGCCACAGCACGAACCAAAGCGTGCGGCATCTTTTCCGCGTAGTCAGCGGACTCGATTCCATGGTGCTCGGCGAAACCGAGATTCTCGGTCAGGTGAAAAAAGCTTATGCCGCCGCGGTGAGCACCGGGGCCACGGCAAAGCATTTGAACAAGCTCTTCCAGCGGGCTTTCAACGTCGCCAAAGAAGTCCGGACGAAGACGAACATCACCCGCGGCAGCGTTTCGGTGGGAAGCGCCGCCGTGGAACTGGCGGAACGGATCTTCGGCCGGCTGACTTCGTGCAAAGTGATGATCCTCGGCGCAGGGGAAACCAGCGAAATGACCGCCGGTGCGCTCAGCGCCCGCGGAGTGCACTCGATCTTCGTGGCGAATCGCAGCTATGAACGCGCGGTTTTGCTCGCGGAAAAGATGAACGGCAAGGCGGTGAACTTCGACCACTGGGCGCGCGAGTTTCACGATGTCGATATCCTCATCGGCTCCACGGCTGCTCCGCATCACGTGCTGACCGCGGCGCAGCTCGCGCCGATGATGCGCACGCGCGCGGATCGCCCGCTCTTTTGCATCGATCTCGCGGTGCCGCGCGACATTGATCCGGAAGTAAACCGGCTCGACGGCGTTTACCTTTACGACATCGATTCGCTCCAGGCGATCGCTGACCGCTCGATGCAAGTCCGCCGGCAGGAATTGGTGGTTTGCGAGGAAATGATCGAGCGGCAGGCGCGCGAGTTTGACCGCTGGTTGAGCGGCAGTGCGCAGCCGCGCGAAATCGGGTATTCGTCGCCGCTGCCGGGAGGCGCGAGCTCGTGAAGCGTTTTGTGCTGGGCACTCGCGCGAGCGCGCTGGCTTTGGCTCAGGCGGAGCTCACGCGCGTGGCTTTGCTCCACGCTCTTCCCGAGCTGGAGATTGAAACGAAGACCTTCGTCACGCGCGGCGACCAGAAACTCGATCTCAGTTTGATCCGGGCGAATGAAGCGGGCGGAAAAGGACTTTTCACCCGCGAGCTGGAAGAGGCGCTGATCGCGGGTTCGATCGATGTCGCGGTGCACAGCTTGAAGGATTTGCCGGGAGAAAATCCCGCCGGGCTGGCGATCACCGCGGTGCTGGAGCGCGCGGCGACCGCCGATGTGCTGATCACCAAAACGCCGACGGAGCTGATGTCTCTTCCCGCTGGAGCAAAAATCGGGACGAGCAGCGTCCGCCGGGCGCGTCAGCTCGGTTGGTTGCGTCCGGATTTGTCGTTCGTCGAATGGCGCGGAAACGTCCAGACGCGGTTGCGTAAGCTGGGAGAAAACCCAGACGTCGCCGGGATTGTTTTGGCTCAGGCGGGCTTGGATCGGCTTGGTTTTGACTGCGACTCCGGAGCGATCGAAGCCGCGCCGTTTCGCTTCCACGTGACTTCACTCCGGGAGCATTTGCTGCCAGCGATCGGGCAGGGCGCAATTGCCTTGCAGAGCCGCGCGGATCGGCTGGAAGTCACCGGGGTGCTGGCGCGGATCGATCACGCGCCGACGCATTTTGTCATCCGCGCCGAGCGTGAGTTGCAGCGGCTGCTCGCGGGTGATTGCGCTTTGCCCGTGGGCGTGCGCACCGAGCTCAGCGAACAAATGCTCCGGATGGACGCGATCCTCTTTGATCCGGAAGAAAACGCGCCGCCGCAGCGCGGATCCGCCGAACGTTCGCGGCATCTTCCCGACGCGCCGGAAGCCGTCGCGGCGGAAGTTTTTTCCCAGCTCGCGGAAGTCCGCGGCCCTTCTTCCCACTTATGAGTTCCGCACCGAAAGGCATTTGTTACCTCGCGGGCGCCGGCCCGGGAGACATTGGTTTGGTCACGCTGAAGACGCGCGAGGTCGTCTCGCGCGCCGAGGTGATCGTCTATGATTACCTTTGTAATCCGGAGATCCTGAGCTGGGCGGCGCCCGGCGTGGAGCTCATCTACGCGGGGAAGAAAGCGGGCCAGCATACGCTGAAGCAACCGGAGATCGACGCGCTGCTGGTGGAGAAAACGCGCGCGGGAAAACGCGTGGTCCGGCTGAAGGGCGGCGATCCGTTTTTGTTCGGTCGCGGTGGGGAAGAAGCGGAGGCGCTCGCCGCTGCGGGGATGAAGTTCGAGATTATTCCCGGCGTCAGTTCGGCGCTCGCGGCTCCGGCTTACGCCGGCATTCCGGTGACGCATCGGGAACACGCCGCGCAGCTCACGATTTTCACCGGCCACGAAGATCCGACGAAAGCCGAAAGCACGCTGGATTTCGCCCAACTCGCGGCGGCAAAGGGAACCAAAGTGATGCTCATGGGCGTGGAAAGAATCGGCGTGATCACGAGTCAGTTGATCGCTCAAGGCGCGGCTCCGGAGCTTCCGGTGGCCTTGGTCCGGTGGGGAACAACGGGGCGCCAGCAGACCTTGCGCGGCACGCTGGCGGACATCGCGGGGCAAGTCGCGGCGACGGGATTTCAGGCACCGGCGGTGGCGGTTTTTGGTGAAGTGGTGACGTTGCGGAAGAAGCTGAACTGGTTCGAAGGCCGACCTTTATCCGGAAAACGGATCGTGGTGACTCGCAGCCGGAAACAGGCCGGCGTGCTGACGGAAGCGCTGCGGGAACTCGGCGCGGATGTGTTCGAGTTGCCGACGATCCGGATTGAGCCGCCGACTGATCTCCGCGCCTTTGCGGAGCTGGTCCGCGACGCGCACGGCTACGAATGGATCGTCTTCACTTCGCCCAATGGAGTCACCGCGTTCTTCGACATGTTCTTCAAGCTCTACGACGACGTGCGATCGATCGGTGGAGTGAAAATCGCGGCGATTGGTCCGGCGACGGCTGCAAAAGTCCGGGAGTATCGGCTCGCAGTGGATTTGCAGCCAAAGGAGTTCGTGGCGGAAGCGGTCGTCGCCGCGTTCCAGGCTCAGGGTTCGGTGGAAAACGTGAACATCCTGCTCGCGCGTGCGGAACAAACCCGCGACGTGCTTCCGCGCGAGTTGAGCCGGCTGGGCGCGATCGTGGATGAAGCGGTGGCGTATCGCACGGTGCCGGAAACCGAGGATCTGAGCGGAGCGCTGGCGCGGTTCAAGGAAGAGGGCGCGGATCTGATTACTTTTACGAGCAGTTCCACGGTGGAGAATTTCCTTGCGCTGAATCTTCCCTGGCCGGCGGGATTGAAGACCGCGTCCATCGGTCCGATCACCTCGAAGACGTTGCGCGAGCGGGGAATCGCGGTGGATGCGGAAGCAAAGCAGTACGACATTCCGGGGCTGATGACCGCGATCCGTGCGCTCTTACGCGCCGACGGAAAAGCGGCGGCAAAGTAGAGCTTTTCTGAGAATGCGGCGCGGTTGGCTCGGGACTGGCTAATAGCTTGGGTGCAATGCCCGACTCCGCCGAGTATCCAGATTCCGACTTCGACACGCAGTTGCGCGGACTCTTCCACGAGGCGGAGCAAAATCTCCAGGGACGCGCGGCCGCGGCGGCTGCTCCGGAGGCGGAAACCGAAAAGGATGCGGCTCGCAAAGTAGATGAGCGCGTCCTGAAGTCCTACCAAAGTCTTCCGCAAATGCTGCGGCCGATGGTGCTCGGGCTGGAGGCAGTGTCCCGCGCGACGGGAGAAAACTCGGCCGTGTTGCAGCGGCTCGACAAGGCGGCAACAGAGACTTCCGCAGCGCAAAATTCCTGGACCGCTTTGGTGGCCGGGCTGGAGAATTTGCTGGAGCAAAAGAACAGCGTCAGCCAGCGGATGTTCGATGCGCTCCACGAGGAACTAAAGGGCTACAAAGACGGATTTTTGCTGGAGTCGGTGCTGAAGCCGATCATCCGCGACCTCATTTCGCTCTACGACGATCTTTCGACCATCCTCGGGCAAATGCGCGAGAGCGTCCGGGAAGTCGCCAAGGCCGGATCGGATGCGGTGGTCGGCATTCTCCTGCAGCGGCTGAAAACGATGGAGATGAACATCGAGCATCACTGTGAATTTGTGCTGGAGATCCTGGCGCGCCTGGAAGTCCGGATGATGCCAATCGGTTCGGGTCGGCTGGACATGCTGCAGCAACGGGCGGTGGCGGTCGAGATGGCCGAGGATCCGGAGGAAGACATGACGATTGTCCGGATGGTGAAACGCGGTTTCATCTGGAAGGAAAGAGTGCTGCGGGCGGAAGAAGTGGTGATTCGAAAGTGGAAAGAAGGGTTTCTAGTGGCGCTTTCCGTTCAAGACTCTCAAAAGTGAATACAAGCCGGTCCCGGCATGTAACCTGCCCACCCAAAATTTTTCTGTTATTTTGATCCTGCAACCATGAGCGACTCAGCCTCCAAGCCTCCCCGGAAATCCGTGGGCATCGATCTCGGCACCACGTTCTGCGCCATCGCCCATATCGACGCTTACGGGAAGCCGCAGATCATTCCCAATACTGAGAGTGAGAGGATCACGCCGTCGGTCATCCTCTTCGACGGAACCAACGCGATCGTCGGCACGCTGGCCAAGCAAAACTCGGTCGCCGAGCCGGAGAAGATCGTCGATTTCGTCAAGCGGGAGATGGGGAAGAGCAAGACCCAGTTTCACCGGGAGTTTAACACCAAGATTTATTCGGCGGAGGAGCTCTCCGCGATCATCATCCGGAAGCTGAAGAACGACGCGGAGAAATATCTTGGCGAGCCCGTCACCGACGCGGTGATCACGGTTCCCGCTTACTTCAACGACGCGGAACGCACGGCCACGCTGCACGCCGGACAACTCGCCGGACTCAACGTGCTCCAGGTGATCAACGAGCCGACGGCGGCCGCGCTGGCTTACGGCCTGGACAAGCTGGACGCGGATCAAACGGTGTTCGTCTTCGATCTTGGCGGCGGAACTTTCGACGTGACGATCATGAAGATCGAGACGGATCACATCCGGATGATCGCGAGCAACGGAGATCATCGGCTGGGCGGAAAGGATTGGGATGACGTGATCGTGAACTGGGTGGCCGATGAGTTTGACCGGATGCACGGGGAGAATCCGCTGCTGGATCTGCAGAGTTACCAGGATCTGTACAACCGTGCGCTGACCGCCAAGATCCAGCTTTCCAGCCGCTCGCGGACGACGATCGTCCACAGCTTCAACGGGAAAAGCGTGAAGCTGGATATCAGCCGGGAAGATTTCGAGACGCGCTCCCGCCATTTGCTGGAGAAGTGCAAAACAATCTGCGAGATCGTGATGCAGGAAGCCGGTTTGAAATGGGACAGCGTGAATCGGATTCTCCTGACCGGCGGAATGACGCGCATGCCGAGCGTGCGCGAGATGATCAAAACCATGTCACCGGTGCCGATTGCGGACGACGTGAGTCCGGATGAAGCAGTGGCCATCGGCGCCGCGATGCAGGCGGTCCTCGCCTTGCTCGGGGAAGAAGACAAGCTCGGTGAGCGCGTCCTTCCGCAGGAAGTGCGGGATCAATTCTCCGGCGACGACGGTTCCTTGATCCGGGTCACAAATATCACGACGCACACGCTCGGGGTGGTGCTGTGGGACGACACCAAGGTGGAGGAATATGTCTTCCCGATGATCCGAAAAATGACCCCAGTTCCGGTGGAAACGAAAAACTCATTTGGGACCGCGAAAGCAAACATGAAGAACGCCATCGTCCGGGTGGTCGAGGGCGAAAGCACGGTGCCGAGCGAATGCACTCCGCTGGGAATTTGCGATGTGGAATTGCCGCCATTTCTTCCCAAAGGTTCCCCGGTGGAACTGACCTACACCTACAACGAAAACCAGGTCCTAGAGGTGATCGTGGACGCGTATGGCCGGCAAAATCGGGTGCAAATCGCCCGGAACACCGGACTTTCTGACAGCGAAATCGAAGCCGCCACGGCTGATCTCTTGCAGATCAAAGTGGTTTAGCCGGAAGGTACTCCCTGATCCGTGGCTCTCCCCAATCCGCTGCCCGATAATCCCGTTCGCTGGGACGGCTGGAAAAACTACAACTCGGAGGACTTTTACGCGCGGCTCTGCCTGAGCTTTGACGCGAATCCTTCCCCAGAGCAGATCGAAGATAACTGCCGGCAGTTGCTCGTCTGGTGGCAGAAAAAGCTTCCGCTAAAGAACCAGCCCAGCAACCCCGTCGCGCAACTTCTACGTGGCGGGCTGGATGAGGCTCCGGTCTTCCTCGTCGAGGCCCGCACGGAGCT
>DASVRR010000178.1:0-7548 GCA_036388515.1 Chthoniobacteraceae bacterium
TAGCGCAGGTTGCCGATCGCCGTGGTGTTCAGCTCGGGATTCGATGCAAGATAACCTTTTTCCACCGAAAGCCGTGCGGCCGCTCGCGGGTTGGTCTCCACCCACTTGGAGCCTTTTAAGATGGCGCGCGTCGCTTTTGCGGAAGCCTCCGGATTGTTCGCGAGGAACTTCCCATTCACAATCACCGCACAGCAGTATTCCTCAGAATACGGAAGATCGGTTGCCTGATCCGCGACGTTCTGCACGAGCCCTTCCGCGAGGAGCAACGTGCCGATTGGTTCCGAGTTCGCAATGGCGTCGATCTCGCCTTTCTTCAGCGCCAGTCCGAGTTCACCCGCCGGGAAGGAACGCCACTCGATCTCGGTCTTCGGATCAATGCCGTTCGAGCCGAGCACGCGGTTCGCGAAGATGAAAGGAGGCGTCCCCATGCCGGGAACACCGATGCGCTTCCCGCGGAGATCCTGCACCGTCTTGATCGGTCCGCCGAGCGCGGACTGCACGCGCAGGCAGCCGCGATGCACGCCGGCGGTCATCTTCACTTCGAGACCCTGCTCGATCGGCTTCAGGAACATCATGATGAGATGATGCGTGACGTCGAAGCCACCCAGGGCGAGCACGTCCTTGTATTGCGACCACTCGCATTTCACGAGTTCCACGGCGAGTCCTTCCTCCTTGAAAAATCCCTTTTCCACCGCGGTGAAAATCGGCGCCTCGCAGGTGATCCCGATGTAGCCAACCTTGATCTTTGTCAGGCCATCCGCCGTCTTTTCCGCGGGGCCGGCCTTCTTTTTGCAACCGGCCAGGAACAAGGTGCCGAGCGCCGCTGTGAGGAAGCGTCTTCTAGGGATGAGATGAGTCATGAGCGCAAGGGGAGCGATTACGATGTAGCGGATGGGGGACTTGTAAGGGAAATACAAGTTTGCGATCACTGTGATGCCGCCAGCATATCAGTGCAGGTGCGGGATTTTCCGCGGGAAACGGAGAGCTGGCAGCCGCGGCGCTGCGCAGCGGAGCACCAAGACGCCGTTTCTTCCGGAAGCAGACATTCTTCCAAGATTGCCCGCCGGCCTTGGTGCGATTGCCTTCCACCATGCAACGCACCAAAGCTTTCTCCGTCGCGAGCGCCACTGCGCCGTTCGCTCCATTCAGCCTCGACCGCCGCGACCCGCTGCCGGGCGATGTGCAGATCGAAATTCTCTTCTGCGGCGTCTGCCACTCGGACATTCACACCGCGCGCGACGAGTGGCACAACACCACTTATCCCTGCGTTCCCGGACACGAAATCGTCGGCCGCGTGACCGCGGTCGGGAGCGAAGTGACCAAATTTCAGGAAGGCGATCTCGCCGGCGTGGGATGCATGGTGGACTCCTGCCGCGCCTGCGCAAACTGCCAGCGCGACCTCGAGCAACTCTGCGAGCCAGGCTGCACGATGACTTACAACGGCCCGGATCGACACTCCGGCGGAGTGACCTACGGCGGTTACTCGCAAAGCATCGTGGTCGATCAGAGCTTTGTCCTCCGGATCCCTGAAAACCTCGATCTCGCGGCGGTGGCGCCGCTCCTTTGCGCCGGCATTACCACCTACTCGCCGCTGCGTCAGTGGGGAGTAAAAGCGGGGCAGAAAGTCGGCATCGTGGGACTCGGCGGACTCGGGCACATGGGGTTGAAATTCGCGCACGCTCTCGGGGCAAAGACGGTTCTTTTTACCACCTCGCCCGGCAAAGCCGACGACGCGCGCCGGCTCGGAGCGGATGAAGTCGTCGTCTCCAAAAATGCGGACGAAATGAAGCAGCACGCGGAGAGCTTCGACTTCATCCTCGACTGCGTCTCCGCCGATCATGATCTCAATGTTTACCTGGAGTTGCTCAGAGCAGACGGCGTCCTTGTGCTCGTCGGCGCGCCGGAAAAACCGTTGCCCGTCGGTGCATTCGCGCTGATCTGGCGGCGGCGCCGACTCGCGGGGAGCTTGATCGGCGGCATCGCCGAAACGCAGGAGATGCTGGATTTTTGCGGCGAGCACGGGATCACGTCAGACGTCGAGCTGATCGGCATCGAGCAGATCAATGAAGCTTACGAACGCGTGCTCAAGAGCGACGTGAAGTATCGGTTCGTCATCGACATGGCGTCGCTGAAGTAGCGGGGAACAAACGCGCGCAACCCACGATCCGCCGGGAAGAAGCCACCTCCTTTTGCCAGCCGGAGAGAACTGGCGGCGCGATGCTTTCCCATATGATCAAAGCCGTGATTTTCGATGTCGATGGGACGCTGGTCGATTCGGTGGATTTCCACGCACGCGCGTGGCAGGAAACTTTCCGGGAATTCGGGAAGGAAATCCCGTTTGCAGACGTTCGTTTCCAGATCGGGAAAGGCGGCGATCAGTTGCTCCCGGTCTTCCTCACGAACGAAGAGATCGAGAAACTTGGGGAGGAAATTTCTGAACGGCGGACCGCTTTGTTCCGGGAGCGATATCTTCCGGAAGTAAAAGGTTTCCCCATGGTGCGCGAACTTTTCGAGCGTCTGCTGGCGGAGGGAAAACAAATCGCGCTCGCCTCGTCCGCGATTGGGGAAGAACTCAAGACCTATAAGGAACGCGCGCAGATTGCGGACCTGATCGATGCGGAAACTTCCAAGGACGACGCGGAGAAATCGAAGCCGCACCCGGACATTTTCGAGGCGGCGCTGGAGCGACTCGGCCTTGCCGCGCCCGAGCACGCCTTGATCGTCGGCGACACACCGTACGACATCGAAGCGGCCAGTCGCGCGGGATTGCGGACCGTCGCGGTCCGCTGCGGCGGCTTTCCGGAAGAAACGCTGCAGCAGGCGATCGCGATCTTCAATGATCCTGCGGATCTGCTGGCGCGCTATGAGACCTCGCCGCTCGCGCGCTGATGCGCACGATCTTCACCTGACGCGGGAATAGTGCGCCGCCTCGACACTGTCGCTCAGCGTCCGAGCGATCCGAGGGGAAACGCTTCCTTTATGTCTGAACCATCCAGCTCCTCCTCAGAAGAACGCATCACCGAACTTGCCCGGCAGTTTTGGGAGGAGGAAGGCCGCCCGGAAGGCAAGGCGCATGAACACTGGTCGCGTGCGGAGGAACAGCTTCGCGGCTCATCGATGGGGAGCAGCGATCCGGAGACTCCCGCGCCCGCGTCCACACCGGAAACATCCGCCGATTCTGGGGAAGAACTGAGCTAGACCCATGCAATTCCTCACGCCTCGAATCCACGGAATCCTCGACTACATCACCGGCGCGCTGCTCCTGGCGTCGCCCTGGCTGTTTGGTTTTGCTGACGATCGCCACGCCCGCGGGATTGCGCTCGTCGCCGGTGGCGCCTTGGTCTTCCTGAGTCTGATCACTGACTACGAGCCGGGTGTCCTGCGGTTCGTGCCTTTTCCGATTCACCGGAGCCTGGATTTTCTGCTGGGAATCATGGTTGGCGGCGCGCCCATTCACTTCGGTGTCACCGGTGCGCCCATGGCCGTCTTCATGGTCGCAGGCGCGATGGAAATCGGCGGCGCTCTCCTGACGCGCAGTTCGTCGAATCAGGCGGGTCATCCCATCGTTCCGGGAGCGTAAGTCTCCGGATAACGAACGGACACCGGATCCAGCGAGGGGCGTTAGCCCGGAACCGTTTTCTTCCGCGCCGCAGCGGAATAAAGAACGCCGCCCGGAAAGCTTCCGGACGGCGTTCGAACTGAGTTGCAGCGTGCAGGAATGAATTACTTCGTCGGAACCGTCGCGATCGTCTGCAAGATGCGGCTGGCAATCTTGTACGGATCGCCTTGGGAGTTCGGACGACGATCTTCCAGATAGCCCTTGTAGCCGTTGTTCACAAAGCTGTGCGGGACGCGGATCGACGCGCCGCGATTGGCGATGCCGTAGTTGAACTTGTCGATCGACTGGGTCTCGTGGAGGCCGGTGAGACGCAGGTGATTGTCGGGGCCATAAACGGCGATGTGCTCGTTCTTGTATTTGTCGAAGGCGGCCATGAGCGCCTCGAAGTACTCCTTGCCGCCGGTTTCGCGCATGAACTCCGTGGAAAAGTTCGTGTGCATCCCGGAGCCGTTCCAATCGACTTCCAGGCCGAGCGGTTTGCAGTGCCAGTTGACATCCACGCCATATTTTTCACAGAGCCGGAGCAGGAGATAACGCGCCATCCAGACTTCGTCCGCAGCTCTCCGCGAGCCTTTGCCGAAGATCTGGAATTCCCACTGGCCTTTGGCGACTTCCGCGTTGATGCCTTCGTGATTGATCCCCGCCGCCAGGCAAAGATCGAGGTGTGTATCCACAATCTCACGAGCGACATCGCCGACGTTTTCGTAGCCGACGCCGGTGTAATATTTTCCCTGTGGTGGCGGAAAACCGCCGCCTTCCGGAAAGCCCAGCGGAACGCCATGCTGGTAGAGGAAATATTCCTGCTCGAAACCGAACCACGTGCCTTGGTCGTCCATGATGGTTGCGCGGGCATTGCTCGGATGCGGAGTGCCGTCCGGCATCATGACTTCGCACATCACGAGGGCGCCGTTGGTTTTGGTCGGGTCCGGATAGACGGCGACCGGCTTGAGCACGCAATCGGAGCTGCGGCCTTCCGCCTGGCGGGTCGAGCTGCCGTCGAAGCCCCAGAGCGGAAGATCGTCCAGTTTCGGGAAGGATTTGAACTCTTTGACCTGCGTTTTGCCGCGGAGGTTTGCGACCGGCTCATAACCATCGAGCCAGATATATTCCAGTTTGTACTTCTCCATTACTTTCTTTTTAGTGGTTTTATTTGAGCAAGTTGCGCCTTTTTGACCGCTCAGGTTGTGGTTTTGACTAGGGGCACCCCGTGTTTTCAGCGCGCGTGGGGCTTAGCAAAGCCGGTGCCAAGCTGGCAAGCCTCGGCTCAATTTCCCGGAGAGTCCGGAGTTGGGGAAGAAAATCGGTTTTCGTCCGCAGAAACGGATCAGAAAGCCCTCAAGCAGAAAACTGGGGACCTGCGGAAGACATCCAGCGGCCAGGCCCTCCCGAGCCGCTGCGGGGAAGAAACTCCGCTGCTTCCTCCGGAAGAAAATCGCAGCTCGACTGGCCCGTTGACCGGTTCCCCCCGGTCCGGTCAATGACACCCTCCAGTCGAGCTGCTCCCCTATTTGGATTTTCCCCGGTTCACGATTTACGCGAACGAGAACCCCTTTAGCACCGCACATGCCACGGCTCGGATTCCGCCAAAACAAAGCGGCTCTCCAGAGTAAAATTGTTCGCGGATCGGGAGAATCGCCGGTCGTTCCACCGATTCAGCGCTGCGCGTATTTGGCCACGCTGATCCATCCGGCGCGGAGAAAACGACAGTTGCCGCCGAAATTAGTTCCCCTCCGTCGGCACCGGAATCGCCGAGCCGCTGCTCCCGGCTTCATCCAGACAACGCCGCACGTTCCAGCCGGCTGCTTCCAGCCGCCGCCGCGCATCGGCGTACGGAAGATTCAGCATCGCGCTGACCACGCGCGTTCCCCGGTCGCGGAGTTTTTCGTTGGAAATATTCAGGTCTACCATGGTGTTTCCGCGGACCCGCCCGAGCCGGATCATCGCGCAGGTGGAGAGAAGATTCAGCGTCACCTTCGTCGCGGTTCCGGCCTTGAGCCGAGTGGATCCGGTGATCAGTTCCGGGCCGGTGGGAAGATCCAGTTCCACGTCCCAAGGTTGAGCGGAAGCTCGCCGGCGCGGATTGCAGCTCACCAGCAGCGTGCGCGCGCCGAGTTCCCGCGCCTTCGCCAGACCGCCGAGCACAAAGGGCGTGCGTCCGCTCGCCGTCAGTCCGCAGACCACATCACCCGCGCGGACGCCCCGCTCCAGCACAGCCAGCGCTCCCGCAGCGGGCTGATCTTCCGCACCCTCCACCGCCCGGTGCAAAGCCGGCGCGCCTCCGGCCATCACCCCTTGCACCTGTTCCGGCGGCGCGCCAAAGGTCGGCGGAATCTCGCTCGCGTCCAGCACGCCCAAACGTCCGCTCGTTCCCGCACCCAAATAGAAAAGCCGACCGCCCGCGCACATCGCCGCGCTGATCGTATCCACGGCCGCGACCAGTTCCGCCCGCCGTTCCGCCAGCGCCGCAGCGACGCGATCTTCCTCACTGACGAAAAGGTCCACCAACTCCGCGGTCGAAAGCGTCTCCAGCGCAGCCGAACGCGGATTGCTTTGCTCCGTGGAAGCCGCGGCGAGTTCCTCCAGCGAGTCGGGAACCGCCGGAGCGCTCGTCGCGATTTCATCCGGAAGATCTTCCGCCGCGAGCCAGGCCGCGCCCATGGCTCCGGACTCGACGCACGTCTCCACATTTGCTTCCGGAAGAAGAATGCTCAGCCGGTATTTAAAGAGTCCGGCATACTCCGGATGATGCGCGAAGAGGCCGCCGATCAGCTTCACCTGCGCCGTGGGCCAATGCAGCCGCTGCGCGACGGCGCGCGTGTATTCCGCCAGCACATTCGCGCCGGCTTGCACCGTGGCGAGCATCTCCGGTTCGCCATATTTCGCCGCCCGGAAAATCGCCGGCGCCAGTCGCGCGACCGACATTTTGTCCGCCTGCATCGCCCAGCCCACCAGATCTTGCAGCCGGTTCAGCGCGAGCGAGCGCAGGATTTCTTCCGCAAGCGGCGTGATCTTTTGGTTTAAATCGTAGTGCGTCAAAACCAGCCGCAGTCCTTGCATTGCGAGGTCGTAGCCGCCGCCACGGTCACCCAGCAATTGTCCCCAGCCGCCGGCTTTCTCGATCTGCGACCCGCGTCTTCCATGCACCGCGGCGCCGGTCCCGGCGATCACCGCGATCCCGTCCGCCGCGCGGAAAGCCGTCGCCAGGCCGGAGTCGCGATCGCTCCCGACGGCGAGGCGCGCGTTCGGCCAGGCTTCCGTCACCAGCCGGCGCAAGCGCACGCGATCTTCCCCAGTCGCGCAGCCGGCCAGGAACGCTCCGACGTGCGTGACTTCCCGCGGAAGCACGGAGAAAAGCTGGCGCAACGCCTCGTCCGAAGTCAGCCGGAGATTCGACGCCGGCAAGCTTCCCCGCGCTTCGATCCGGAATCCGTCCGGCTGCACCGCGAGCACCAGCCACTCGGTTTTCGTTCCTCCGCCTTCGATGCCGAGGATGCGCTTTGGACTTTCCATCGGCGCACTATCATGAAACATCCCGCGCCACTCAATTGCTGATCGTGCTCCCGAAAATCCCCGCTTGGCTCCACCGACTTTCCTGGATCGCCGTCGCCGGTTGGGCCGCCACGATCACTTTCCTTTCTTCCATGAGCGGGCCGGAGCTGGAGGAACTCGACTTCAAACTCTGGGACAAAGGCGCGCACTTCATCGCGTTCTTAGTCGGCGGATTGCTCCTCGGCGCCGCGTGGCGTTGGTCGGTTGGCTGGCCTTGGAAAAAACTCGCGCCCCTGGCGATTCTCGCGCTCATGCTCTTTGGCGCGATCGATGAAATTCATCAGCTCTACACGCCCAATCGCTCCGGAGCGGATCTCGCCGACTGGATCGCGGACGTGCTGGGTTCCGCGGCCGGAGTGCTGCTCTTTCTTTTGATCCAT
>DASVRR010000179.1:0-2439 GCA_036388515.1 Chthoniobacteraceae bacterium
TCCTCCAGCAAAGCCGTCCGATCATCCGGAGACATGTCGTTGAGGATGCGCGCCGCGTCGCTCGTCCCCATCGCCTTGAGCACGGTTTGCTGCGCATCGGAGTCGAGATACTCCAGCACATCCGTCGCCTGCGCATGCGGCAGCAGGCGGAAAACGATCGCTTGTTCTTCATCCGGAAGATCCGTGATGCACTCCGCGACATCGGCCGGCGACCAACCTTCAAAAGCTTCCCGAATCGCCGCGAAATTGCGCGCTGCGATGAAGTCCTTGAGTTCCGGGCCGATCAGATTGCCGAGCATGCGCGGAGCAAAGCATCCGTCCACTCCGCTTGCCAGCGGCCTTTCGGCAAACGCTCCAGCAAAGAGGAAACGACCACGAAAAATGCGAAATAAACGAAAAGGGTTTTCAGCCTTTCGTTCTGTTTCGCCCCTTTCGTGGTTTCCTCCTCCGTCCGTCCTTCCTTTACCGATCCGGGACGACGCCGGAAATCCCCCCAGCAGCGCTGGGAAATCGACCACGAAAAATGCGAAATAAACGAAAAGGGGATTCTGCCTTTCGTCCTGTTTCGCCCCTTTCGTAGTTTTCTCCTCCGGCCGTCTTACCTTTACCGATCCGCGAAAAGCGGCGGGCGCGTCCCGGGAATTGGTTCGCGAGGCAACCGTTCGAGCCCGTTTCTTCCCGACGCTGGAAATCTCCCCAGCAGCGCTCAGGAAACGACCACGAAAAATGCGAAATCAACGAAAGGGTTTTCTGCCTTTCGTCCTGTTTCGCCCCTTTCGTGGTTCTCTCCTCCGTCCGTCCTTCCTTTACCGATTCGGGAAGAGCGGCCGGCGCGTCTTCTCGCTTCGTTCCGTGCGCGGTCGCGGAGTGGCCGGCGCGTTGACCTTCAGCCGTGGCTGTGGAGGCGCGGGGCGGCCGGCTTCGTCGTATTTTTTCGTGCTCGGCCAGATCAGCCGCCAAGGCTGGCGCTTCACCGTATCCGTGGCCTGCTCCAGATTTCCGCCGATTGCCGCAAACTGCCCGCCAAGTTGCTCCACCGTGACGTTGAGCTTCTCCGAAGCCGTCCGGAAGTTCCGCAGCGTGGAGTCGATGTCCTTGTTGTTGTTCAGGTCCGCCGTGAACTGCTCCGCATTCCGCAAGGTCTTGGAAAGCGAGCTGCCGGGTCCGGTGAGATCGGTCACATTTTCCAAAGCGGTATCGAGTTTGCCGTCCTCGCCAGTCATGGTTTCGATGTTCTTGAGCGAACGCCGGAGCGATCCGTCCGCGCCACTGAGTTCATTCAGGTTCGTCCCAAACTTCCGGAACTCGGCGAACGCGATCGGCAAATCAGAACCTTCCGCAGTGATCTTCGTCAGGTTTGCCGCCGTGGATTGGAGGCTGTCCAGCGTGCTGGTGGCTTTCTCCAGGACTGGATCAATCTTCCCCAAGATCTGCGGAACGGCGTCGGCCAGTCCGGAAGCCCGTTCGCCGAGAAAGCTGTGACCATCCGGCGCGAGGCCGCTGGCTTCTTCCCCGCTGGTGAAATCGACCAGCATTTCGCCGAGCAAACCGTTTTGGGTCATCTGCGCTTTGACGCGCTTGTAGATCGGCGCGCCGCGTTCCACCTGCACTTCCACGAGCGCTTCCATCTTCGGAGTCGGCCGTTCCTTTTCCGGAACGGGCGAGAAAAGCCGCCGCACCTGGCCGATCTTTCTTCCAGCGAGCAGCACCTCCGCGCCCGTGTCGAGCCCGGCGGCATTGTCGAAGTAGATCCGGTAGGTTTTTTGCGGAACCAAGACGCCCGGCGCGCCGAGATAAATCAGCACGCAAACCAGCACGGCAATGGTGACAAACACCAGCAAACCGGTGCGGACTTCATTGCGTTCGACGTTCATGGACGGTGCGGAGAGTGGAGGCAGGAATGCCCGCGCGCAAGGCCCGGCGTGGATGGGGAAAGACGGCAGCTCGTCTCCTACTCGTTCTCGTTCTCGTTCTCCTACTCCTACTCCTACTCGACGCTGAGCTTCGATCCCGCAGGTCGAGGACGAGGACGAAAAGATCTCTTTCGCTACGCGCCTTCCAGAATCGGTCCTTGCGTAGAGCCTGCAATGAACTGCGCGACCACCGGATCCTCGTGATCCTTAAACCTCTCCGGCGTGTCTTCCGCCAAAATCTTCCCCTTGAAAAGCATCGCCATCCGCGTCGCCACGCGGAAAGCGCTCTCCATCTCGTGCGTGACGATGATGGAAGTGGCGCCGATCTTTTCGCTCAGCTCGATGATTAGTTCGTCGATCACCGAGCTGATCACCGGATCCAGCCCGGCGCTCGGCTCATCGTAAAGGATCAGCTCCGGATCCATCATGATCCCGCGCGCCAGGCCGATTCGCTTTTTCATCCCGCCGCTAAGCTCGGACGGCATCTTGTCGCGCGCGTCCACCATGCCGACCATTTCGAGCTTTT
>DASVRR010000180.1:0-8886 GCA_036388515.1 Chthoniobacteraceae bacterium
GCTTGGGATATTCGAGCTTCTCCAGCTCCTCCATGCGCTGCTCGTATTCGATGCCCTGCATCTTCATCTCGGCGACGGCCTGGCCCTTCACTTTGTCGAGCTGCTTGCGCAAGATGAGCGCAGGATCTTCCAGGATCGACTCGACGAGCGTGAGCACGACCAGCGCGTAATCCGGCGCCTGCGGATCCATCAGCGGGAGCGTGTCGTGGACGTAAAGTGAGAGCGTCTGGTTCATCGAGAAGTCGTCCTGCAGCGCGACGTTTACGCGGAGCTTCGCGCCCTCCGGCGTCTCCGGGATGAACTCGATGATCCCGCGTTCGACCAGCGCGCGGAAGAGCTGCCAGCCGCGCCGGCTCAGCGCTTTCTTCGACTTCGGGAGTTCGTGGCTGCGGGCGATCAGTTCGCGCATCGCCTTGCAACCGTCGGTGGTGCGGCTGAGCACATTCAGGAGCATCCCGTGAGTCACCTGGAATTGGCTGGTCAGGCGCTCGGGCGGTGCCGCGATCAAACGCGCAAAGGTTTGCTTGTCCCAATTGACGAAGTTCTTCTCCGGCGGTTTTCGCTTCACAAACTTCTTCGCCTTCTGCTCGAGCTGCAGATTCTCGATGGCATGCGCCGGGGCCTGCGCGATGACCCAGCCGCAGTCGTCGAACCCCTTGCGGCCGGCGCGCCCGCTGATCTGATGAAAGTCGCGCGCGCTCAAAATTCCGGTCTTTTGTCCGCCGAACTTGCAGAGCTGCGTAAAGAGCACCGTGCGGATCGGGACATTGATCCCGACGCCGAGCGTATCGGTCCCGCAGATCACTTTGAGCAGTCCGCGTTGCGCGAGCTGTTCCACCAGGACGCGATATTTCGGGAGCAATCCGGCGTGGTGCAAACCGATGCCGTGACGCAGCCACTTCTTGATTTCCGGACCGTAGGGGCTGGTGAATTTGAAGCCTTCCAGCGCGTGCGCGATCTGCTCCTTTTCCTCACGCGAGCAGACGTTGGTGCTCATGAAGTCCTGCGCACTTTGCGCCGCTTCGAGCTGCGTGAAGTGCACCACGTAAACCGGCGCTTTGCCGCCGGAAACGAGGCCTTCCAGCGTGGCCGCGAGCGGCGTTTCCGAGTAGGAAAACTCCAGCGGCACCGGGCGCGTTTTCGACGCCACTGTCACCGTTTGAAGTCCGTTGAGATGCGTCAATTCCTCCTCAAAAAACGCGGTCTCGCCGAGCGTCGCCGACATCAGGAGAAAGCGCGTCTTCGCCAAAGTCAGCAGCGGCACCTGCCAGGCCACGCCGCGCTCGCGGTCGGCGTAGTAATGGAACTCGTCCATGATTACGTCCTGCACGTTCGCCGCCGCGCCTTCGCGCAGCGCAATGTTCGCGAGAATCTCGGCGGTGCAGCAAAGAATCGGTGCGTCGCGATTTACCGTCGCATCGCCGGTGCTGAGGCCGACGTGATCCGGACCGAATTCCCGGCAGAGCGCCAGCCACTTTTCGTTCACCAGCGCTTTGATCGGGCAGGTGTAAATCGAGCGTTTCCCCTGCACGAGGCTCTTGAAATGCAACGCTGCGGCGACCAGCGATTTGCCGGAGCCGGTGGGCGTATTCAGGATGACGTTTTTGTCGTCAAACAGCTCCAGGATCGCGGCTTCCTGCGCGGGATAAAGCTCCAGCTTGCGGCTGGCGAGATGCTCGAGAAAGGCGTCGAAGACCGCGCCATTGTCCGCAGCGGCGGCACCCAGCGCGAGGATTTGGAAAGGAGTGGGCGACAAGGTCCGTGAGGGTAGCAGGCGCTGCTCGAGGCGCTAGCCGCGGCCAAGGATCTTCGTCTTTTTCTTCCTCGTCGTCTTCATCCCCACCAGCGGAGAAAAGTGAGGAAGATGAGGAATAAAACGAAGCCAGCGGAGCCGCCAGTTTTCCCGCGGTTGACTCGCGCGAGCTGCGCCGCATCATTCCCGCCCCGCATTCATCCATGATCGAAAAGCATCTCGCCAAACTCGTCACCGAATTGAAGCTCCAGCCGCGCCAGGTCACGGCGACGGCAATCCTGCTGGAGGAAGGTTCGACGGTGCCCTTCATCGCGCGCTACCGGAAGGAAAAGACCGGCGAACTGGACGAAGTGCAGATCACCGCGATCCGGGATCGGCTGGAGCAACTCGAGGAACTCGACAAGCGGCGCGAAGCGATCCTGAAGTCGCTGGAAGAACGCAAGCTGATCACCGAAGTCCTGGCGGCCAAGATCGCTGCGGCGGAATCGATCACCGCGCTGGAAGACATCTATCTGCCCTTTCGCCCGAAGAAAAAAACCAAGGCCACGGTGGCGCGCGACCTCGGCCTGGAGCCGCTCGCAGATTTGCTTTGGGCGCAAGATCCGGCGACCGATCCGCAAACGGCGGCAGCACGTTTCGTCGGATCGGAGATCGAGATCGATGCGAAGAAATACAGCGTACCGGATGCCGCCGCCGCTTTGGCTGGAGCGCGCGACATTCTCGCCGAGCGCTTCAACGATGACGCGGTAGCTCGGGCTCAGTTACGCCAGCTTTACCTCACCAAAGGCGTGATCAAATCCAAGGTGATCAGCGGCAAGGAAGAGGAAGGCGCGAAGTTCAAAGACTACTTCGACTGGAGCGAACCGGCGGAGAAAGCGCCCTCGCACCGCATCCTCGCGATCCGGCGCGGCGAAGCGGAAGGTTTCCTTTTCTCCCGCCTGGTGCCGGATGAAATCGAGGCGCTCGGCGTGCTGGAACGACTCTTTGTCCGGGGCAAGTCGCCGGCTGCGGAGCAGGTGAAACTAGCCGTGCAGGATTGCTTCAAGCGCCTGCTTGGTTTTGCCATGGAAGGCGAGGCGCGCACCTTCTTCAAGAAGCGTGCGGATGAAGAAGCGATCCGCGTCTTTGCGGACAACCTGCGCGAACTGCTCCTCGCTTCGCCGCTCGGGCAAAAAGTTACGCTGGGCATCGATCCGGGTTTTCGCACCGGATGCAAAGTGGTCCTGCTGGATCGCCAGGGAAAACTGCTCGCGAACGACGTGATTTATCCGGAGAAAGGCGCGCGCGATCTCGCGGAAGCAACCGAGATGATCAAGGCGATCGTGGCGAAGTTTAAGGTCGAAGCCATTGCCATCGGCAACGGCACCGCCTCGCGCGAAACGGAGACTTTCATCAAAAAGCTCGGACTGCCCGCGGCAATCCCCGTCGTGATGGTCAGCGAAAGCGGCGCGTCGATTTACTCCGCGAGCGATGTGGCGCGCGAGGAGTTCCCGGACAAGGACTTGACGGTCCGCGGCGCGGTTTCCATCGGCCGCCGGCTGATGGATCCGCTGGCGGAACTGGTGAAGCTGGACCCGAAGTCGATCGGCGTCGGCCAGTATCAGCATGACGTGGATCAAAACGCGCTCAAGCGCACGCTGGACGACGTGGTCGTGAGCTGCGTGAACAACGTCGGCGTCGAGGTCAACACCGCTTCGAAACATCTGCTGACCTACGTTTCCGGACTGAACGCGCGGGTCGCAGCAAACATCGTGGCGCACCGGGATGAACACGGCCCGTTCACGTCGCGCAAAGAACTGCAGAAGGTCGCGGGGCTCGGACCGAAGGCGTTTGAGCAAGCCGCCGGCTTCCTCCGTATCCGCGACGGCGCGCATCCGTTGGACGGCAGCGCGGTTCATCCGGAGCGATACGAACTTGTGGATAAGATGGCCGCGGATCTCGGCTGCACGGTGCTCGATCTGCTGCGCGATGGGCAAAAGCGGGCGAAGATTCGTCCGGAAAACTACGTCACCGGTGAAGTCGGCCTGCCAACGCTGAAGGACATTCTCGCCGAGCTATCCAAACCAGGACGCGATCCGCGCCAGCAGTTCGAGGCGTTCTCTTTCGCCGAAGGTGTGGAGAAAATGGAAGACCTGCAGCCCGGCCAAAAGCTTCCCGGCATCGTCACCAACGTCACCGCGTTTGGGGCGTTCGTGGACATCGGCGTGCATCAGGACGGGCTCGTGCACATCAGCCAGATGAGCGACGATTTCGTGAAGAATCCGGCTGACGTGCTGAAGGTCGGCCAGCGCGTACAGGCCACGGTCATGGAAATCGACATGGGGAGAAAACGCATCGCGCTTTCCCTGAAAACGCGCGTCGAGATCGGCCCGCGCGCCGACCGGCAAACCGAAGCCGGCAAACGCGACGTGCAACGTTACAGCGCCGCGCCCGCCAGCGGCGGAGCAAAACCCGCAGCGGCCAGCGGCGCTCCGGATTGGTTCACCCTCGCGCAGCAGAAGCGCGGCTGAGCCCCGGCATTGAGTTCATCCGGAGCCGCGCCGATCATCCAGCGAGATCAAGGTCCGCGATTGCTCCACACGAAAGCGCCGGGGCGGACTTCCCCGCTTGGGAAAGAGGAACCGGCAGAGCCAAAATCTTCCCCATCAAACGGAAACCTCACGTCTTCCCGAGGGAAGCGGGAACCAAGCAGCTGACCGATTGTGTCCCGGCAAAGTCACCTGGCTTGATCGGCTCGTCTGGAAGAAAGCGCAGCTAGGCTAAAACCCGAAATCCCGGACAAAGGAGGCGTCTTCGTGGTAGATCGACGCTTTGATTCCGAGCTGCTCGATGACGAGTTCCTTCACCCGCTCCGCAATGACTTCGCGCGGAGTGCGTCCCCCGGATCGGAGACCGGCTTCCACGCGCCCGAACTCCAGAGACTTTGCAGTATCTCCGATCGTGTGGATGCCGCGCGGAAGACAGGTGGCGAAAGGGATCGTCAACCAATGCGCGAGCGCGGCCATGAACCCGGCAGCCAGGAGTCCGATAGCTCCCCCGCTGGCAAAGCCGTGGGTCGGGACCGAAAGGATCCAAACCCCGATTGCGGCAGCAAAAACTGCCGCTCCGATGAGCCGCGTTAGCACACGTGGTCGCCGAAGGTTTTGCAGCGGAAGCAAGCTCGGAACGGCGCGCAGTTTCTTCCAGATCTTCCGCCGTATGTTCCGCGGCAAGAGTTCGTCGAGCGACGTCTGGGGACGAATCGTTGCCCGCGGCAGGTTTGCTTCGGCCATCAGGGCGCGGCGCAGTTTGTAAAAGCCTCGCTGCGAGAGGCACTTGCCGCTCCCAATTTCCTCCAGCCGCTCCATGAGCCAATCGATGACCCCGCGTGGAGTCTCCATTCGTTCCGCAGCAGCATCCGGAATGATGACGCCGAATTCTTCCTCAATGCTGATGACCAGTTCGACGCCGTCGAGTCCCATGCGCGGACAAATCACCAATCGCCCGGCGAATGTCAACCGCGCCAATTCGGGCCGGCTTCCTCGGGTTTAATCCAGGGTTGACTCGGCGCGGCGGGAAGATTTCACTTTCCACCGATGCGAACGATCGAGCCACGCGCGCTTTTGCCGGTGCTCGCGGCTGTTTGCCTGGCGGCGCTCGTTTTCACGAAGGGCAAAATGGGCCGAGAGGATGTGCCCGCCGCTGCTGCTGGCGCGGTCGGTTCCGAGAGCGCTGTGCAGCCTGTTTCCTCCCGAGCGCGCGATTCGGCTTCGGATTTATCCGGAGGAAAGGAAGCGGTGCACCGGGTGACGCCGCCGAGGCGCACCGGCCGCGCCAGACCGCTCCTGACCGAAGGCCGCGACGCCGGCTCGAATGACGCCGCGACGTTCCAGCTGGAGCCCGACCTGCAGTATCCTTTTGCCCGGGATGCTTTGAATCTCGTCGGCGCCGCGCCGGCGGCGAACGAATATTGGCTCGGCGCGATCAATGATCCCAATCTTCCAGCGGACGAGCGTTCCGGGCTGATTGTCGATCTGACTCAGGCGGGCCTTTCCGATCCTCCGTCGCCGGACGATTTGCCGGTCATTGCCAACCGGCTTTCGCTGCTGGAAAACCTCGTGGAAAATCCTCTGGACGACACCAACGCCGAAGCGCTGATCGAAGCCTACAAGGATCTCGGCGCGATCTTCGATCAGCTCACGGAAAACTGAGCCGACCGTCGAGGCCTGCCGAGCCGCTTCGCCGCAGGCTCGCCTGAGCTGGAGACCAGCCGGCGTCCGCACTTTCTTCCCCAGCGAAACTGCGGGATCATCCAGGATGCCGAAACGCCTCTTCTTCGGAATCGAACTCCCGGCGCATTGCCGCGAAATCCTCGCCAGACTCGACCCGCAACTTAAAGGAGTTCGCTGGGGACGGCTGGAACAATTCCACCTCACCCTGACTTTCCTGGGCGACCTGGATCGTGAGCAAGAGGAACGCCTTCGCACCGCGGTCGCAGACGTAAAGGTCGCACGCTTTTTTCTCCCCATCCGTGGTGTCGGCACTTTCGGCGGAGCCCGCCCGAGCGTGCTCTGGGCTGGTGTCGGCAAGGGTCATCCGCATCTGTTTGCCCTGCACAAGCACCTGCTCGACGCGGTCCTGAATGCCGGGTTGCGCGCGGATCTGCGGCGTTTTCATCCGCATATCACGCTGGCCCGGCCGAGTGGAGTTTCCGAGGCGGCACTGCGCCCGTTCCTTCGGGAGCACGCAGAGACCGAGTTCGGGATGTGGGAGGTGCAAGAGTTTGTCCTCTTTTCCAGCCGCCCAGCACTCGAAGGTTCCACCTACACCGCAGAACTCCGGCAGAGTCTGCTCTGAATGGGGAAGACTGCGTGCGCTTAGCGGTTCTTGCTCACTTCTGTGCCTGCAAAGGGCAGCTTCGTCGTGGCAACATCCAGCAGCGGCCCGAGTTCATAGACGTTTGTGTAGCCATAGGTCTGCAGGGCGATGGACGTGGAAATATTCAGAGAGGCTGGTGCACTCTTGCTCGCGAGTGAAATCGGCGCGCCGCGGAAATTGTTGTTGCAGTAGATGAGCACGCGCGTGGTTTTGCTCGGAATCACCTGCGCAAGTGATGGCGCGGTAAAGTCGGTGAAAGGCAGGCTCACCGCGCCGACGAGGTGCCGGAGCTGGAATTTATCCGCGCTGCGGGCATCGAGCACGATGGTTCCAGGCTGGGCGGAAAACTCGGCAAATTGCGCCTCGGTGAGTCGCCGGTTTTCGCGGACGCTTTCGACTTGGGAAACGACCTTGAGGAAGCCTTTGTAATCGACCAGCGGATTTCCGATTTGGTCCGCAGCGTGAGCGAGTGAAGGGAGGATCAGGATTGTGGCGGTGAGGAGTGCATTCATGAGCAAACCTTCTCCGCAATCGGGAAGAGATGTGTCACCGCGTTGTCTGAATCGCGTCAGAAATCCATCACGCGCCAGGAAGCCGCGGGAGCCGAAGCTCGCGTTTGCGCGGTGCCGCTGATTTTCCCGGCGAACTACTTCAGCTCGTAGTCCGCAGGTTTGCGGCCTTTGAGGAACGTGTTCATCCCGTAGAAAGGCGGCTGAAACTCCCCGACCAAAGCGACATCCGCCTTGGCGGGAACTTCGAGGCCGGTGAACGCATAGGCGGCGTTGACCACAAGGCGGCGCAAGCCTTCGCTGGCGAAATCTCCTCCCGAACCGAGTGTGCTGCAGAACACCTTCGCGATTTTGCCGGCTTCGCTTTTGTGTTCGCGGGTCCAGGCCACCGGCATCATCGGATCATTGATCCCCTGCTCCACTTTATCCGTGGAGCGCTTCTTTTTGTAGTCGGCTGGTTCGGAGTCGGGCTTCATGCCTTTGAGCACCTGGCCTCGCACGAGGATCTTCGCGTCAGCCGGCGGATAAGCTTCATAGACATCGGTATCGCCGAAGATCTCGGTCACACCGCGGAGCAGCGGATCGCCTTTCGCACTCTCCTCGAAGACTCCGCGAGTGGCTTCGACTTTGTGTTTGCCCCAGTGGTTGATCCACTTTTCTCCCAGCACATTCTTCCCGAAGTCGTTGAACTGCTGGTAAGCGCCGCGCAAGCCTTTGAAAGCGTGTGTGCTGGTGCGCAGACCGATGATCGGCTTTCCGGAGGCCACGTAGTCGGCGAAATGCTTCATCTGCTCGTCCGGCCAGGTGCGGAAGCGGAGGAGCATCACGCAAAGATCCGCCGTATCGAGCGCTTCGATGCCGGGTTGATGGTTATTGGTGTTCGGATCCACCTCGCCGGTTTGCGGATTGATGGAAAACACGACGGTGCATTTGAACCCGTGCCGTTCGCTGAGGATCTTCCCGAGCTGCGGCAGACTTTCCTCCCCACGATATTCTTCGTCTCCGGCGAGAAAGACGATGTGCTTGCCTTTGCCCGGCCCAGCTTTCCCTTCGTAAGTGGCCGTCGGCGCGGCGTGGAGCGGCGACGAAGCGAGACTAAGCGTGAGCAGCAGCGTGGCGCAGAAAAGGTGCCGGGGGAAGAATCTCATGCCGTAAGAAATGCCCAAACTCAGCAGCGCTGGGAAGCGCAAATTCGGGAAGCCGTTCAGTCGCGATGACTGGATTGCGGAGCCACAAACTGGCGGATTCGCCGGGAACGAATGAGCAAAGTATTGGCGATCCCGTAAAACAGGATGGCCAAAAGAGTCATCCAATACGGGCTCAGAAGCGCCATCTCGTTGTTCCCCATGGCGAGGATCGCCGGGACGCTGAAGAGCGCCATCAGCAGCCAAAGCAGCGCAATCAAAAGGTAGCGCGCCCAGATTTGCCGACGCCAAACCACCGCGAAACACGCCGTGGTGGAGACAATCCCGCCGATCACCAGGCCGCGCAGCAGAGGCGTCGGATTGAGCGGCTGGAAGCTATAAAGAAGGAGCAGCGGATCTCCCAGCCGCACGAGGATGAAGGCAACGAAGATCAACAGCCGCGCCTGCTTTCTCCGCTTTTTATGATGAAGCTCCGGATCGAACATGGGACGTCGCGGGGATGATTAGCAGGGATGAGAACCGCGCGCCAGTTTAGAGGCGCGTCGGCTGGAAGGAACGAAGGTTGCCCGGCTTTCCGGGACGGCGCGGAAGTAAGTCGTCCGGCAGGCACGCCGCACGCTAG
>DASVRR010000181.1:0-23075 GCA_036388515.1 Chthoniobacteraceae bacterium
ACGGACGAATCCTCCTTACCATCAGCCGCTCGTCAACTTCTCGCACCCCCCACCATGTCGCCTCCCCCGCGGGTCGTTTCTTCCCTTCTTTCAGCACGCCTCCTTCAGGGAGCGGTCTTGGGTTGCCTTCTATTCTCAGCACGCCTGCTCGCCGACGGACCTGGCCTTGGCAATCTCACCTACAACTCCGGCGAGTTGCTTTCCACGCTCGGGCAGTTCAATGCGACGAATGGCGCCCCTCGCGGGCACGGGTTTGTCGCCATGCATAAAGGTTACCTCGTGGTGCCGTTCTCCGCGGATCAAGGCGGAGGCAATGGCTCTGGCGGATTCGCCTTCTATGATGTCGGCAATCCGCGCGCTCCGCTCCTGAAGTTCACCACGGAAGGAAACACCGCCTACACCTCCACCGCTTCGCCGAACTACGTGGGCAATCTCCGGGAGCCGCACGGCTACTCCTTCACGCGCTTTGGCGGCAAAGACTACGTTTGTTTTACCACGAACATCAGCAGCGCCAACGCTTCGGGCCTTCAAGTTTGGGATTTCACCGATATGGACACGCCGGCGCCGACGCGGGTCAGCCAGATCGGGCTCACGGGGCTCAATGGCGGCGATTATGCACCGACGCCGTGGTGGGTTTTCTGGCAAGGCGGTCGTTATGCCTACGTGGCGAGCACCAGCCGGGGCCTGAATATCGTGGATGCGACGGACCCGGCAAATCCGGTGGTGCTGCGCAATTTGTCTCCCGCGGAACTCGGCTTCGGCACCAACGCGATCAACACCGTCTTTGCAGTCGGAAACTTGCTGGTGATGACGGGCAGCCAGCCCTCCACCGACGAGCCGCTGACGGGCTTGGCGACGTACGATATCAGCGATCCGGTGAATCCTGTGCTCCTGGATTTTGAAAGCGATTTGGTCGGATACTCCGCGATGGTCAATGGAGATCGCGTCTTGGGAGCCCGAGATCCCGCCCGGATCTGGAGCATCGCTGATCCCGCGGCAATCACGCTCCTCGGGACCGGTCCGAATGTCGCCGACAAGGGCGGTTACGGCGCGGTGCAGGATAATTTCTTCCACTACGGTTCTTCCAGCCATTACGTGAAGCTGAACATTAGTTCGACGCCCTTCACCGTCGCTGCGCAAAACCGGCCGCCGAACCTCAACAGCGCGGACTGGGATTTCGCGACTCCGCTCGGCAACCTCATCTTCCAGGGAAACGATCACTCGCCGAGCCTCCTGGTGGTTCATCAACTCGCGCCCGACACGACTGGGCCGGTGGTGAACATGGTCAGCCCAAAGGCTGATTCCGTGAACCGCGCGTTGACCAGTCGGGTGGGCGTTACCTTCACGGATCAAATCGACCTGCGCAGCGTGGATTCCAGCACGTTCATCGTGCGAGCTGCGGGCGGCTCGGCTCTTCCGGGTCGCTACAGTGTCCAGACCGGAATTGTTAACTTCTGGCCGGATTCGCCGCTCGCGCCGAATACGATCTACGAGGTGCGTCTTCCCGCCGGCGGCGTCAAAGACATCGTGGGAAATGGCCTCGCCACGGAGTTCGTCAGCTTTTTCTCCACTGGCGAAACGATCTCCCCATTCACCGTGCAGGGCCAAACGGCTGGACCTGTGACTCCGGGAACCGCAGCGACTTTCAACGCGACGGGCAGCGGGCAAGGCGCGCTGCTTTACTCCTGGAGTTTCGGGGACGGCACTCCGCAAACCATTCCATCGCCGAACCCCAACGCGACGCACAGCTACGCCGCGCCCGGTCATTACGCCGTGACTGTCACCCTGACGAATGGCTCACAAACAGCCAGCGCCTCACTCACTCAAACGGTGCACCGTGCGATCTCGCCCACCGCACCGACCTCCTCCAGCACGATCATGTTTGACTCCGCAACCAGCCGCGTCTGGTGCGTGAACTCGGACGCCAATACGGTCACCGCACTGAACGGCACGACCTTCGCCAAGTTGTTCGAAATACCGGTCGGCCGGAAGCCGCGGACGCTCGCTCGTGCTCCGAGCGGAGCGATCTGGGTGGTGAACCAGGATGACGCCAGCATCAGCGTGCTGAACCCAACGACGGGGAGCGTCACCGGGATCATTCCGCTGCCTTCCGCATCTTTGCCTTACGGCCTGGCGTTCAGCCCCAATGGGAGCGCGGCTTTTGTCGCCACGGAAGGAACGGGCGCGGTGCTCCGCCTGGATCCGACCACCGGAGCGTCGCTTGCTTCACTCACCTTCGGCGCTCCGCTCCGCAGCCTGGCGATCAGCGGGGATTCGACGCGGTTGTTTGCCACACGCTTTATTTCCCCAGACTCCGGCGGCGAGGTCTTCGAGGTGAACCCGGAAACTCTCGCGTGGGTGCGGACGATTTCGCTGGGGAAGAGTCCCGGCCCGGACACGGAGGCGGCTGGCCGTGGAATCCCGAATTACGTCTCCGGCGCCGCCATCTCACCGGACGGCCAACGCCTCTGGCTGCCCTCGAAGAAAGACAACATCGACCGCGGCCTCTCGCGGGACGGTCTCGCACTGAACTTCGAGAGCACCGTGCGGACGATCAGCTCTCAAGTCGATCTCACGACCAATACGGAAGATCTCGCCGCCCGGATCGACTTCAACGACCGCGACATGGCGCAAGCGGTCGCCTTCACCCCGCTCGGCGACTACGCGCTCGTGGCACTGCAGGGATCCAACTCGGTGGACATCGTGGATGCTTATTCCCGGGTGGTGATCAGCGCGCTGGAAGATGTGGGACGTGCTCCGCAAGGCCTCGTCTTCAACCCCGCTGGCACGCGACTGTTTGTTCAGAATTTCATGAGCCGCACAGTCTCCGTGCATGACACCTCCGGCCTGGTGAATTCGAGCACCAGCGCAGCACCTTTGCTTGCGCAAGTCACGACGGTGACGACGGAACCCCTCAGCCCGACCGTGCTCCTGGGGAAGCAAATCTTCTACAACGCAGACGATCCGCGGATGAACCACGACGGCTACATCAGCTGCGCAAGCTGCCATCTCGATGGCGGTGCGGACGGACGCGTCTGGGATTTCACCGATCGTGGGGAAGGTCTGCGCCGCACAGTGATCCTGAATGGCCGGGGCGGGATGGCGCAGGGCCGCGTCCATTGGTCCGCAAATTTCGACGAGATCCAGGACTTCGAGCACGACATCCGCGGCCCGTTTGATGGGGAAGGATTCATGAGCGACGCACAGTTCAATACGGGCACGCGCAATCAAACTCTCGGCGATCCAAAAACCGGCCTTAGTCCGGAACTCGATGCGCTTGCGGCTTATCTCGCTTCACTCGACACGGTTCCGCCGAGTCCATTCCGCCAACCAAACGGCGCGCTCACTCCGGACGCCGTGGCGGGACGCGTGCTCTTCACCGAGCTCAGCTGCTTTTCCTGTCACGCAGGCAACTCATTCACCGACAGCACCCGGGCGCTGTTGCACAATGTCGGCACGCTCAAAGCCTCTTCCGGAAATCGCCTCGGTCAGACGCTTCCCGGCATCGATTCGCCGACCTTGAAAGGGGTTTGGCAGGCTGCCCGCTATCTGCACGACGGCTCGGCTAGCACGCTCCTCGACGTGCTGACCACGGCCAATCCGAACGGTTTCCACGGAGCCACTCAAAGCCTGACTTCCAACCAACGGCAGCAACTCGCCGCTTATCTGCAGCAAATCGATGAGCGCGAGGTAAGCCCGAGCATTGGCTCCGCAGCGACGCTCCTTGCTCCGGCGCATGGCACCACAGTTCTGATTGGCTCCACGGTGAAGTCCGCTGTTGCCATCCAGGACGGTCAGGGTCCCGTGAGCCGCGTCGAGTTCTTCCGCAATGGAATCTCGCTGAGCCAGGATACCACCGCGCCATACGAAGCAACCTGGGTGGCAGCTACTCCCGGCGTGCAGGTGTTCTCCGCGCGGATCGTCTTTTCCTCCGGAGTCACGACGCAAACTCACGAAAGCTCCGTGACCGTCACCACGGCCGCTGGATCACCGGTCCGGATCAACTTCCAAACCGCTGCGGCCGCAGTTCCCACCGGTTATCTGCCGGATAGTGGCAGCACCTTTGGCAGTCGCGGGAATGGCCATTCCTACGGCTGGAACGTCAGCACCACCAACGGCTCCCGGGAGCGCGCTGCTAGCTCTCATCCCGAGCAGCGTTACCGCACGCTCTGCCACATGCGGAGCAACTCGAACAACAACACGGCAGCGACTTGGGAAATCGCGCTTCCTTCCGGGACCTACGAGATCTTCGCGGTTTTCGGTGACGCGGATTTCCTGAACCAAACGCATCACATCAACATCGAGGGCATCACCGTGACTGACGCCACGCCGGGGACCAGCGAGTTCGATGAGTTCACCGTCCAGCGCACCGTGACCGACGGGCGGCTGACCATCCGCCCCGGCACGGGAGCGAGCAATTCCAAGATCTGTTTCATCGACATCACGCCCGTGCAGGGCACCAGCGTGAGTATCGCCAGTCTTGCTGCGGCGACTGTGGAACGTGGCACGGCTCCCGGAATCTTCCGGATTAGCCGGGACGGCAGCACCGCGGCGCCACTTTCGGTGAAGCTGAGTTTCACCGGTGACGCGGAGGCTGGGCTGGACTACTCCGCCGTTGCTTCGACTCAGGAAATCCCGGCCGGCGAAAGTTTCCTCGACGTTCCGATCTCCCCGATCATCGACAACACCGCCGAAGGTCCGGAATCCGTGGCGCTGAGTCTTCGCCCTGACTCCGCCTACGTTCCGGGCAGTGCCAGCAGTGCGGTCGTGACGATCAACGACGCGCCGCTGGATTCCTGGAAGCGCAGCCGCTTCACCGCGGTGCAGCGCGTCACGCCAGCAATCAGCAGCGATCTCGCGGATCCAAACGCAAACGGCTTCGCCAATCTGCTGGAATACGCGCTGGGGAATGATCCGCTGGGGAGCAATGCTCCGGATCTTCCGGAGGTCGGCACGGACCAGGCGGGTCGGCTGACGCTGAGTTTCGTTCGTCCGCTCAGCGCCTCCGATATCAACTACTTCCTGGAAGGCGCGGACACGCTCTCAGGGCCTTGGTTCACCGATCCAGCACATGTCGCCGTGACGCTCTCCAACAATCCCGACGGCGTCACCCAAAGCGTGACGGGCACTTGGCTCGGAGCCGAACCGCGAGGCTTTCTCCGCCTCCAGGTTACTCGCCCGTAAGTTCCGGAAGAAAACGCGGGAAGCGCCGAGCTCCGGCTACTTCTTCCCCTCGCGGAAACAAAAAACGTTACCGTCTTCCGCTCCGATGACGACGAAGCCGCCGCTCACCGCCGGCGAAGCCGTCAAAGGAGCGCCAGCTTCGTAAGCCCAGCGTTCCTGGCCATCGCTGAGATTCACGCAGTAGAGGCGGCCATCCTCAGAGCCAACGATCACGGCATCCTGAAAGACCACTGGAGAGCTGTCCACCTGGCCACGCGTCTGGAAGGTCCAGACGCCTTTGCCCGTGGCTCGGTCGATGGCGTGCAGCCGCTTATCCCGACCGCCAATGATCACCCGATCCGCCGTCACCGCGGCGGAGGAAAAATACGGGAAGTTCCGTTCGCGATATTTCCACTTCACCTCACCGCTTTTCGGATCGAAGGCGATCACGATATTTCCGTAGTTCCCCACATAACCGACGCCGTCGCGAACCGCAGCGGAAGAAGCGATGTAGGCTTCGGACTCGATCTGCCGCAGCTCCTTGCCGTCCGCGAGATTCACCACGTGGATGAAAGAATCGCAACCGCCGAAGAGAACTTCGCCCGTCGGCAAAATCGCGGGAGTGCCGTTGATGTAATTGTCCGTCGCGTGACTCCACACCGCTTTCCCCGTGGCGGCATCGACGCAATGCAGCTTCGAATCATAACTCCCCACCAGCACCCAGATTCCTTCCCCATTTGGGTTCTTCGCGAAGTTGGCGCCACCGAGCACCTTGTCTCCGGTCGCATACTTCCACTTGAGTTTCCCGGTCGCAGCATCCAGCGCGTAGAGATTCGCGTCGGAAGAACCAAGGAACACGACGCCGTCGAGGACGAGCGGCGCGGCTTCGATGCTCGCCTCGGTTTTGAAGGTCCAGAGCGGCTTTCCGGTCGCCAGATCCAGCGCGTGAATCCCGCCGGCGTCATCCCCAAAGAACACTCGACCCTGCGCGATCGCTGCGGCCGCCTTCACCGGCTTGCCCGCATTGTAAGTCCAGGCGAGCTCCGCCTTGCTCGGCGCCCCTGCTTCCACCGTTCCCTGCAGCTGTGAGTTTCCCCGATGCATCGGCCAATCCGCCTGTGCCAGCAACGGCGTCCAAATCATCCACAACGCCACGTGCAGCGCTGGGGAAGAAAAACGAGACTGCGGCACCCTGCAGGTCGCTTGCTTGATCCGGAAGAAAGTCGCGAGGCTCATCCCAAAACCTCCTCATAAAGTGTCTCAAAGTCCACGGCGGTGATCTCACGCGGATTAAACCCGGCCGTCCACTGGCTCGCCGCCTCTTTCGCCAGCGTTGGGATCAAGTTCCGATCCACCGAATATTTGAGGAGATCTTCCCGCATCCGCGCCACGCCGAGCAAGGTTTCCACCTCGGCAATTAGTTCATCCAGCCCACCGAGTTCCGCCGCCGCCGCGAGCTCCAGATAACGCTGATGCGAGCGCGGATCGCGAGCGTTGAAGGCAATCACCGCCGGCAGCATCACGCCCACTGCCAGCCCATGAACGACGCCGAAGTGCGCGGTCAAAGGATTTGCTGCAGCGTGGGTCGCGCCGAGCATGGAATTCTCGATGGCTGTACCGGCAAACGCCGCACCGAGCTGCATCATCCCGCGGGTCTCAAGGTTTTGGGGTTCGCTCATCGCCTGCTCTAAACTCCCGATGCAGAGCCGAAAAGCTTCCCGGGAATACATCGCGGACAAAGCATTGCGCTTCTTTGTCACGGCAGTTTCCACCGCGTGCGCCAGCGCATCGATCCCTGTGTAGGCGGTCACGCGTGGCGGTTGAGAGATCGTCAAAACCGGATCGAGGATCGCCACTCTTGCTGCTGCCTTCGCATCGCCACACGCCATTTTCTGGTGCGTCTCTTCGTCGGAAATCAGCGCAAAAGATTGGCACTCGCTCCCGGTCCCCGCGGTCGTCGGGATGGCGATCAGCGGCAACATCGCGCGCGTCGCTTTCCCCACGCCCCAGTAGTCCTTCATCACGCCGCCATTCGTCAGGAGGAAGTTGCAGCCTTTCGCCGTGTCCATGCTGCTGCCGCCGCCGAGGCCGATCAGCAAGTCAATCTCCGCCGCGCGCGCGACTTCCACACAACGATCCACGTCCTCCGTCGTCGGGTTTTCCCGCACCTCATCGTAAATGCTCACCTGCACGCCAGCCGCCTCCAGAAAGCCAACGGCGCACGTCGGATGTCCAGCTGCCGCGATGCCTTTGTCAGTCACGAGCAGTGCGCGTTTGCCGCCCAACTCAGCCGCCAAAGCGCCCACGCGTTCCAGGCTGCCCGCACCAAAAATCAGGCGGGTCCGCGGCTGGAAATCAAAGTGCGAAATGCGATCCACAATCAGCGACTCAGGCCCGTTCGATCGAGCGGCGTTTGTAGAGAAACTCGAACATGTTCCCTTCATGCGGCTGATCCCAGGAGATCTTCATGGTTGAAATCGCCCCGAGATTCAGGCGCTCGATGAGCGGTGAATCGAGCAACTGCTCGGTGAACACGGGATCTTTGGTGATCGCGGTCACGACCAGCGAAGGTCCGATTTGCTTGAGCATCTCAGACTGCGCCACCTGCACCACGCTCGCATACGGACAAAGGAACTCGCGGTTGGCCAGCGGATGCTGGAAGGAGTCGCAAAGCACCACCGTCGGGCGCAGATAAACTCCGCCTTCAAACTCCGCCTTGCGCGGACCGCCGCGATACTTTGCCGTCACGTCCGTTGCTCCCGGAGTCGCGAGGTCCGACTCGATGGCGCCGTCGATAAACTCCGCCATCTTCACATTGGCGAAGCCGGAAAGCTTTGCCGCTTCATCGCTCGCCTGGAGCGGAGCAATCGGCCCGAGCTTTTGCGCCAGGGCGTCCGCGATTTCCGCCGCATAGCGCGGCACCACTACGGCGCTGGCGTTGATGCAGGAACGGCCACCGTTCTCGGCAATCGAACCGGCAATCACGTCGAGGTGTTCGCGCCAGTTTTCGATTTCATCCTCACCGATCAGGATCTTGCTGAAGCCGGGTCCGTGGACGGAAAACTTCGGGTTGTCGCGATACTGCGCGACCGTCCCGGCGTCTCCGAAGATCAGCGCGCGACCGCAGAGTTTCATCACTTCGCCCGAGCCTTCGTGATCCGTCGGGTAGAATCCAAACGCGTCCGCCGGTGCACCCGCTGCGATGAAGGCCTGGATCAAACGATACGGCGTCCAAGGCTCCTCACGTCCCGGCTTGATGATCACCGGAGTCTTGAGCGCAATCGCTGGCAGCCACAAAGAATTCACCGCCGGTGAATTGCTCGGCATGACGAGGCCGAGCGCATTCGTCGTCGGATAATAGCTTACCGCGGCGCCGTTTTGTTCCCCATAACCACGATCGATCACCTCCAACGGAAGGCCGCGCGTCAGTCCGTTCAGCACCGTCCGCATGTTCGTCAGCGCGTGCGCGATCTTCCCCATATTTCGCCGCACCATGACGTGGGGAAGACCACTGGTCGCACTCAGCGTTTCGACATAATTCTGTGGCGTCTGCCGATGCCCGCGATCGCCAAAGGGCAGCTCACCTTCGAGGAAAAGCTCACCGGCTCTGGCGGAAATCGCGATCAGCTCTTCGACCGAAATCTTCTTTAACGTCGCGCGCGCCTCACCGATCCGGCTCAGATCCTTCCGCAAGATCCCCGCACCGACCTGGCTCACCGAGGCAATTGGTTCGCCGGTGCGATGATTCAGCACCTCGACTTTATCCAGGCTGTCGTAAGGTTTGCCGCGGCGCAAAGCCGGCAGATGAGGAAGATCCATGCGGAAAGGAATACGCGGGAACGTGCGGTCCGGACTTAGTACACGCCTTCGACGATCTTCTTTTCCATCGCGCCAAAGGGACGAACTTCCGCCACGCCATCCCACGCGTACGGCGTGCGCGGGCGGCGGCGGATTGCTTCATCCCGCTCGAGGAAACGCGGCATGAAAAACTCGTTGGTCAACGTGGTTAGTTCCACCCGGCCCCAAGTGTCATAATCGACGGTGCGATTGGGATCCTGTGCATCCACGACGCGGAGAATCGCCCGCGGCTGCGGCGCATAATAGGTGATCGAAAACTGATCCTCCGCAGTCAGCGGAACACTCGCGGCGAGTCCCATCAGCGTGTTGCCGTAAGTCGGATAAAAACCGATCCGTCCTTCCAAAACTTCCTCCACAATGAAGCGGACATATTGCGGCGCCATCGTCGTGCCGCCGCAGAAGACGCCGCGGATCCCGGCGTCCCAGAGATCCACCTTTTCCGCGAGCGCCTCGAGCAACTTCGGCGTGGTGAACAGTCCGGAAACTTTCCGGTTCTTCAAAATCAAAGCGGCCTGATCCACCACGTGATCCATGTAAGCGCGTGCCTGATCGAAGTGCTTGGCGGAAATCAATTTCTTCACCCAGCGGGGATCCAGATCGATGAAGTAGCACGAGCTTCCGCGCACATTTGCGAGGTGCTCGATGGAAAGCCGCAACCGACGCGGACCCGTCGGACCCATCATCAGCCAGGCTCCGCCACGCGGAAAATGTTCGTCGCTGATCTTGTGCGAAAACTCGCTGTAGTCGGTTTTGTAATCCGTCCAACCGACGCGTTGCTTCGGCATCCCCGTGGTTCCGCCGGTTTCGAAGATATTGTAAGGCTGGCCGGCAAACGCTTTGGGCACCCAAACCTCGGGCTGCAGATCGCGCAGCCATTCATCCTGGAAGTGGGGAAACTTGAGCAGGTCGGCCGTGGTCTGGATCTCAGCGCGCGGATCGAAGTTTTTTGCCGCCCATTCCAGCCAAAACGGGCATCCCGTCTCGGGCGAAAAATGCCACGCGACGGTCTCCCGCAGATGCGCGTCAACCTGGGCTTGGGCTTGTTCCGGAGTAAGCTGAATCATGAGCAGATTGGTTTCTGATTTTCCGTTAGTCGTGCGGTTCCGGATTCGGTTCCGGGAGCCAAAAGGTGAGGATCACTCCGATCAGCGCGTAAGTTCCGGCAACGAGCGCGCCCATGACCGCGATTTTGCCCGGCGAAGGCGGGACGGATTCGGACAGAGTGATAGTGAACCACGCTGCCGCCGTACCGATGACCCGGCCGCCGATGTTCGCCGCGAAGCTTTCGCCGGTGCCGCGCAGATGGAGCGGGAAGACCAGCGGGATGTAATTTCCCCAGAAGGAAAACTGCGCGACGGTGAACAGTCCGCAGATGAAGATGCCGATCTTCACCAGCGTCAACGTTTGGCCGTTGAGATTGCCGGAGAGCCACCAGAAAAACAGCGGGACGAAGATCAGCGCGGGAATCTGGAAGATGCGTAAAAGCATTCGACGGCTGGCGATGTATCCAGCGAGCAGGGCGAAAATCACGCGTCCAACCAAGCCGCCAAACTCTTGTGCGGAAGAGACTTTCGCGACGACCTCATCGCTCGCGTTGGCTCCAGCCTGGCGCTTCTGCGGCACGGTCAGCGGAGGTTTTCCGGCAGCTGCGGCCTCCGCAGCCGCTTTGCCGACGGCCGCTTGCGCGGTCGCGATAATCTCCTGGTGTCCTCGTGCGCCCGGCGTGTCAAAGGCCTGCGCACCGATGATTTGCGGAAGCTGTTGGATAGCGCCGAAGGCGAGTCCGTAGCTCGCGGCGAAAACAAAAGTGGTGACCAAGGTCGTGCGGATCAATGCCGGACTGAACAGCTCCGCGATGCTCGGGCGCTTGAGCTGACCCGCTTCGCGCTTGCGCTGCCACTCGGGCGACTCCGGAAGAAACGGGCGAATGAGGATCAGCGGCAGCGCGGGGATGACGCCCGAGATCAGCGTGTACCGCCAGGCTTCGTGTCCGCCTTGGATCTCGGGGAGTGAAAAGGCAATCTTCGCGGCAAGAATATTGGCGCCGGCGACCATGATTCCGCCGAGCGACGAAAACGCCTGAGTGTAGCCGAGGACTTTTTCGCGCTGTTTTGGCTCCGTGAAGATCTCCGCCAGCCACGCGACGGCGGCGACAAATTCCACGCAGACCCCAATGAAGACGAGGCAGCGAAAGAGCAGCAACTGCGGCAACGTCGTGGCAAAGCCCGCCGCAAACGCGGAGCAGGCGTAAAGCAGGATGCTAAAGGTGAGCACCCGGCGCCGACCCAGCAGATCGGTGAGATATCCGCCGAGCAAACCGAACACGCCGCCAGCGAGCGCGGGGACAAAGAAAAGGGTGCGCGCCCATTTCACATACTCCGGGCCGCCAGGCAGCCATTGCGCCATCGCTGCGGGCCGCGGCATCCCGCCTTGCACGAGCTGCTCCACGAGCGGCGCACTGAGCGCGGCGATCGCCGGCTTGATGATCAGCGGCAGCATCAGCAGCTCGTAGATGTCGAAAGCAAAACCAATCGACGCGATGATGCAGATCAGCCACTGCGTGCGGGTGAGTGAAGGGGAAGAGGCGGCCATTACGGGTTTGGGAAGACGGACACCGGATACCGGCGAATGATTGGGTCGTCGGTGACTAGCGTAAGAGAGTGCTCTATAGCTTGGCAGACCAGCATTCGATCAAATGGATCGCGATGCAGTGCAGGAATTTCCACGAGGTGGCGAACGCACTCCTCTGTCAGGCTCAGGCTGGAGATCCGGTGCCGGACTCGAGCTTCGGAAAGATATGGGTCGGGAGCATTTGGTAGCGGCAACTTACCCAGCTGGTTTTTAACCGTCGCTTCCCAAACTGAAACCGCGCTCAGGAAAACCTGGTTGTCTGGCTGAGTGATGGCGTCTCTACATGAACGCTGCAGCCGCTCGTCAGCATCGAGGAACCACAGAAAGATGTGAGTATCGAGAAGTAGTCTCACTCTCCGTTGAATGCTCTGATCAGATCCTCCGGCAGCGGATCAAAGAAAGAGTCCGGAACCACGAACTCCCCTTTGCACAAACCAAACGGACGCGGCTCGAGCTCGCCCGTGGCCGAAGGACGCAGCTCGGCAATCGGCTTCTCCCGGTCTGCGATGACCACCGTTTCACCAGCTCTTACCAGATCCAGATAGTCACCCAGATGCAGGCTGAGCGTCGTGATATCCACGGTCTTCATGGATCGGAGGTTATCGCCTCAATCTTCGCTGACGAGCTACTTTGCCTCCGGCGCCTGCACCGGTTTCGCGCCCGCGGCAATCGCATAGAGATGTGACTGCGTGCCCACATACATCACGCCGTTCGCGACGACCGGTGTGGAATAGACCGGTGCACCCATGTTCACCTCGCTGAGAACTTTCTTCTCCTTCGCTGAGGCAAAAACCACGAAGTCGCCGTCCTCATCTCCGAGGTAAACTTTGCCGTCCACGACAAAAGTCGAGCCCCACATGTGCGCCTTCATGTCGTGCTCCCAATACTTTTTCCCCGTCTCCGCATCCAGGCAGTAAACGAACCCGCTGAAGTCCGCGATGAAGAGCAATCCGTTCGTGGGATCGATCGAAACCGTGGAGATGCTGCGGTGAACTTCCTTGAAGTCCCAAATCAGACCCGTCTTGGTGATGTCGCCGGTTTTTGTCGCGTCCACGCAGACCAGCCGACCCACGCCTTCACCGTGCTCCGGATCCTGGCCGATGGCGACATAGACACGATTCTTATAAAAGACAGGCGTGGCGTTAATTTCGCTGGGACCTTCCGGCGCGGGATATTTGATCGGCTTGCCGCCCGGGGTTTTCTTGTACTCTTCCGGCACCGCGTCAAACCACCAGACTTTCTTGATATAGCTCGTGTCGCCCTCCGTCACAGGCGTCGTATCGAACGCGTAAAGAATCCCGTCGCCGCCACCGAAATAGACCTGCTTCTTCCCCTTCACCTCGCCTGCGGAAGGAGAAGTCCATTGGCCGTGCTTGATGTTCGGGCCAAGCTTTGCGTCATCTTCCCCGAGCAACTGCCCGGTCTTTTTGTTCAGCGCAATGAACGACGGCGATAGCGGCGACGGGATGTTTACGTGCGTCCAGTCCTGGCCATTGCTGGTACAGGTAAAGAGCGTATCCCCGACCGTGATTACTGAGCAGTTCGCGGCGTTGTGCGGGAAGACGCCGAGCTCATCCATCATGTCGTAGCGCCAGAGGATGTCGCCGTCCGTCGGTCCGGGCGCAATGGGCGCCTTGCCTGGTCCGCCGAGATATTTCGCTTCGTCTTTGAAAGGCCCCGCGTTGCCGTTCGCCATTCCTTCCACATCCATCGCCACCACTTCGCAGCGGTTCGTAACCACGTACAGATTGTTTCCTTCCACGAGTGGCGAACTCAAGATCCCTAGATACTCCCAATCGTTCACTTTCCCCGACGCCAGCTTCGGGACGGCCAGCTGCCAGAGAAAGCCCCCGTCTCCTTCCTTGAAGGCGTAAACGCACGAGCGATCCTCGACCATGCGCGGATCGCGCGGGTTTGCGTTGTTCGTTCCGACAAATATCCGCCCGTTCGCCACCACGGGATTTCCGTAGGTTTGCGACCCCAGCTTCGCGACCCACTTCACATGCTCCGTCCCCGCGAGTTCGATCTCCTCGGAGTTCGGTTTGAAGGACATGGCGAATTGCCCCTGCGCGTTCGGCTTGGTCGGCCCAAACTTCTCCGGAATCCCCTTGGCGGCTGAATACATGTTTCGCCCCGGATCATTGCCGCCCCATTGCGGCCAATCTTCCGCGTGGGCGAGGGTTGCGATGCTGAGGGCGAGGATGAATCCAGCGGGAGTCTTCATGAGTCGGGAGATTACTTGTTTGCCGTGACCAGGATATTGTCCACCCACGCGCGTTGTTCCTGCGGAGTAAAGCCGAAGAGACCGGGCGAACCCTGACGATGCGCGGTTCGGTGCGGAACCTCGACCAGCCACGCCTCCGGCTCCGGATCGGTTTTCTTCCAGGCCTTGGCGCGAACCACACCGGCGCCATCCGCGCCGACATCCACGCGCGCCTTCACGCGATACCAGGTATTCGGCGCAATCGGGAACGGCACCGCGACTTTCAGCCGCTCCTGGTTCGAGTTCACCTCGAGTTGCTGGAAGTTCCCCTTCAAGACCACGATGTAGCGCTGGTTGATCACGCCGATTTCGCTCATTTTCCGGCGGTTCCCTTCCGTCAGAACGTCGGCTTCGATCGTGTAATCTTTCATCTCAGGCGAACCGATGAAAACCTGCCCGCGCTGGAAAAGCTTGTGATCGATCGTCTTGCAGAACGCCTTCGTGCTGCCTTCTCCCGGCGCCTGCCGGACCTCAAAGCGGAAGCGCGCGCTGTTCCACCACAGCGGCGGATAAGCAAATGGCGTCGGAGCTTCGACCACGTTCCAGTTCGTCGGCCCGGGCTGCTGCGCCGTCTTGCCGGGTTCGGCGGGAGCGAGCGTGAGCGGTTCGTTGCCGAGTCCCGGTCCAGTGGTTTCCTTGAGCTCGAAAGTTTCGAAATCCTGTTTGATCGGCAGAGCGCTCACCACGCGTCCTTTGATGAATCCAGTTAGATTACCGAGCGTTGCTTTCCACTGGCCTGCAGAAATCGCTTCTCCCTTGAGCTGACCGCTCGGGTCGAAGCCCGCTTTCATCGTGACTTTCACCAGCGCAGTCGGCGGGATAAACGGTTCCCAAAGCAGCGTTTTCGGATCGATTTTCTCCTCAACGGTGAAGCCGTTTGCATCCAAGGCGCGCACGTGGAAAGTCTGCGTCTGACCGGGCTTGAGCAACACCTCGGAAGGAATGATCTGGAGTTGCGTCTTCGGTCCCGGCGCGGGCCACTTTTCCGGTTCGGGTTCAGCCGCCAGGCCTTTGTTCGCGCCCTTTGCGCCGAAGCAATATAGTTTCCGATCCGTCTGCACATAGACTTTGCCGTTATAGGCAATGGGTGAACCGAAACATTTTCCGTCCAGGATCGTCCGGCTAACAATCTCGCAGCCTGTATCGCTCGGCTTGATGACAAATAGCTCACCGCTGCCGCCGTCATTTCCTTCCGCTACGGTCGTCGCGCCTTCTCCTTGCGCGGCGATATACATCCCGATGTAGAGCAAACCGTCCGCATAGAACGGCGAACTCTGGCGCTGCTCGATTCCGAGCTTTTTCTTCCAGAGCACTTTTCCGGTATTGGCATCGACCGCGACCAGATCTCCGGTGCCGCTGACTTCATAGATTCGATCGCCCACTAAAACTGGCGAACTCGCCAGCGAACCGACCGGATTGCGCCATTGCTCCAGATCCTTCACCTGGAAGATCTGCGGCGTCGCGGGAGTCGGCGGCTTCACGCCTTGCGGGATCTTGAATGCCGCCATCCGCCCCACTTCACTGCTGTCGATGTTCTCGCTCTCGTGAATCACGATGATCCGGCCTTTGTGCTCGACCACTGAGGCGTTGATTCCGCCTTTCGCACCAGCTTTCGCCACCGGCACTCGCCAAAGCGGTTCGCCGGTGCGGGCATTCAGCGCCAGCAGCGTCGAGTCGCCTCCGGCGGAATACAGGACGCGTTTTCCCTCGTGGAAGCTCAACCAGGGATGCGTAAAAGTATTGTCCTGCGGACGATCTCCCGGAGCGCTCGACCAGACGAGATCGCCGCTCTTCTTGTCAAAGGCGTAAAACCGATCGCCCGCCGGACCGTGTGCTCCCCATGCGGACGTAATTCCGCGCGTGATGACCAGTTCCTGATCGAGCAGCGGCGAAGCGGTCCGGGAATTCGGGAAGGTGAGCCGGCCGTATTCCTCCATCATCGAATGCTGCCAGAGCACGCCGCCATCCGGACTAAAACAGGTCAGCAATCCCTGACTTCCCTGGGTGTAAATGTTCCCCGTCTCCGGATCCACGGCGGGGCTGGAAGTGGCGTAACGGAGATAAATGACGTCGCTCAGGAAGTCGTTGAAGAGCTTCTTCCAGAGGAGTTTCCCGGTTTCGGCGTCGAAGCAGGCGAGTCCTTCCTGCAGATCGGCGTCGCTGCCTTCGTAGCCCATGATGTAGAGCCGTCCATTGGCGATCACTGGGGAAGATTGCCCGGGAAAATCGACGCTCCAAAGCGCGGCTTTGGCGTCGATTTTCTGTGGCAATCCTTTCTCCAGCGAAACGCCAGTCTGGAACGGCCCGCGCCAATCCAGCCAGCCTTTGACCGCGGCTCCGGAAGAAGTCGCGGCGCGGTTTTGCGCGAGCAGCGGCAAGGCGGAAAAAGCGAAGGCGCAGCAAAGCGCAAGAGGAAGAAGAGGCTTCATGGCGGGGATTCGTGAGCGAAACCTGACGAGGCTTTCGTAATTAGGAGCCGCGACGGGCGAAGTCAAAATAAATACTTACACGTATCAATTTCTCGTCGGCAAAAGTTCTTCCGGAAGCATGCGGCTCCCGAGCGAGATCCTTCCGGAGCTGAGAGGAAAGCGGGTTCGCGCCTCCGTTTGTTCCGGAAGATTTCCCAACTTGTCTTATTAAAGCTTCCGGACCGGCTCAAACTTCGGCACGAGCAGATGGAAGCAGGCCAGCGCGGCGAGATACGCGATGCCGGCGATCAGGAAGAGCGTGGTGTAAACGCTGTCGGTATTCAGGTCCGCGCCTTTCGCATCAAACAAAACCGCGGTCAGCTTGAGCAACATCATCGCGCCGATCGCGCCGGCGGTTCCCCCGATTCCCGCCACCGTGGCGATAGCGTGCTTCGGGAAAAGATCCGAGACGCTGGTGTAAAGATTGGACGACCAACCTTGATGCGAAGCCATTGCGAGCCCGACGAAGAAAATCGCGAGCCACATGTTGCCGACCTGAGTGACCATAACGATCGGCATAACGCCGAGCACACAGGTCAGCATGGCGGTTTTGCGCGCCGAGTTTAACGACCAGCCGCGCTTGAGCAGCGTGGAAGAAAGCCAGCCGCCGCCGATGCTCCCGACGTCGGCCATGAGGTAGATGATCAGGAACGGCGGCCCGAAATCCATGATCTTCAAATTGAAGTGCTGGCTGAAAAAGAGTGGGAGCAAATAGATGTTCCAGCGCCAGATCGCGTCGGTGAAAAACTTCCCCATGATGAACGCCCACGCCTGTCGGGTGCGGAGGATTCTTCCCCATGGCATGATCTCGGTGATCGAATCCGCCGGATCGCTCTGGATGAAAGCGAGTTCCGCGGGCGAGACGCGCGGATGTTCCGCAGGCATCCGATAAATGCGGAGCCAAAAGACGAGCCAAACCAATCCGATTCCGCCGGTCACGATGAACGCCCATTGCCAGCCGTAATACTTGAACAGCAGAGGAACGGCGAATGGCGCGAGGATCGCCCCGACGTTGCTCCCGGAGTTGAAGATGCCGGCGACCAAAGCGCGCTCGCGGCTGGGGAACCATTCCGCGGTGCTCTTCGTCGCTCCGGGAAATGCTCCGGATTCGGTCAGGCCGAGGAGAAAACGGGCGAGACAAAAGCCCGCGATGGTGGCCATTCCCGCATGAAGCATCGCGGCAATGCACCAGCCCGCCAAAGCCACCGCGATACCGATTCTTGTCCCCACGCGATCCAAAAATCGCCCGACGAAAGCGAGCCCGATGGCGTAGCCGATCTCAAACCAAAACGCGATGTTGGTGTAGTCGGCATTGCTCCAGTGGAAGATCTTTTTCAGCTCGGGCGCGATGACTCCGAAGGCCATGCGATCCACGTAATTGATCGTGATCATCGCAAAGATGAGCGCGCAAATGACCCAGCGATAACCGGTGATGCGGGGCGCGACGCCGGGAGTGGAAGCAGGCGAAAATTGATTCATGGAGGGGAGATCAGCGGGACTGGGGAGAACGTTGGAAGCCTTGGGGTCCCGTCAGCGGGTGGCGTGGAGGGAAGACCACGAAATAGGCGAACCAGACGAAAGCAGAAATTCCTTTTCGTTTATTTCGTCTGTTTCGTGGTTTCAAAACCGGCCGCACCGACGGGCGGCCGCTTCGTGGGAAGCGCGCGCGTGTCATTGACCGAGATGCCGCCATCCACGAGCAGCGTCTGGCCGGTGACGTAGGCGCTGGCGTCGCTGGCGAGGAAGAGGAGGGCGCCATCGAGATCGCCCATCGCCCCCGGCCGTCGCAGCGGGATCTTTTCGCTGAGGTAATGCACCCAATCTGCGTTGTCGTACATCACCGCGTTTTGCGCAGTCTTAAACCAACCCGGCGCGAGGCAGTTCACGGTGACGCCGTGCGGACCCCAATCCGCCGCGAGGCTCATCGTGAGTTGCTTGATTCCACCGCGGCTGGCGCCGTACGGAGCCAGCCCGGCGTAGCCTGCGACGCAAGTCACCGAGCCGATATTGATAATCCGTCCGCGCCCCGCTGCGACCATCTGCCGGGCGACCGCCTGCGCGACAAAGAACGGCCCGCGAAGATTCGTTTCCAGCACGGTGTTCCAATCTTCCCAGCCGATCTCCAGCGCGGGCTTCCGGATGTTGCAGCCGGCGTTGTTGACCAGGATATCGATCCGCCCGAAGTGCGCCTGCACGGCTTCCACGGCGGCTTGGATGCTGGCGTGATCGCGCACATCCAGCGCAGTGGGGAAGACTTCACGACCGAGCGCCCGCAGCTCTTGTTCCGGCGCGGCGAGTGAATCAACCGTCCGGCTGGTGATCGCCACATCCGCGCCGGCTTCTGCGAGCACTTGGGCGAAATGTCTCCCCAATCCGCGGCTCGCGCCGGTGATCAGCGCGACCTTCCCGGTGAGATCGAAGGAAGCCGCCGCGTTCACGGCGTGAGGATGACTTTCATGAACTTGCCGCCGTCTTTCGCGCTCAGCCGCTGGAACCACTCCGCACCTTCTTCCAGAGGCGCGATGGCGCTGATCATGGGTTTCACGCGGATCACGCCCCGGGAGATGAGATCCAGGCAAAGCGGATACTCGCCCGCGGAGGCACAGCTTCCGTGCAAGGAGATCTCCCGCGTCACGACGGCCTGCAGCGGAAACTCGGCTTTCGCGGCGAGATTCCCCACCAACACCGCCGAACCGCCGCGCCGCAAAACTCCGAGCGCGACATTCAGCGTTGCGGAAACTCCCACGACTTCGAAGGCAAAGTCCGCCCCGCGTCCTTCGGTCATCCGGAGGACTTCCTCCGGAACATCGCAGATGTCGGAGCGCAGCGTGTCCGTCGCGCCGAGTTCCCGCGCGAGCGCCAGCCGATGATCCGCCAGATCCACGGCGATGATTTGCTCCGCACCCGCCCAACGCAGCGCCTGGATGACGAACAAGCCGATCATTCCGCTGCCCACCACGACCACGCAGTCGGTCGGCGAGATTTTCACCCGTTGCACCGCATGGATGGCGATGGAAACCGGCTCCACCATCGCCGCATCGGTGAAGGAAAGCGTCTCCGGCAGGGGGTAGAGAATCCGCGCGGGAACGGCGAGCAACTCGGCAAAAGCGCCATGCTGCCGATATTCCACCGGAGCCACTCCGACGACGCGCCGGGCTGCACAAAGATTCACCTGGCCGCTGCGGCAATAGGCGCATTCGCCGCACGAAATCGTCGAATCGAAAGTCACGCGATCGCCGTCGCTCCAGCCCTGCACGTCCGGACCCAGCGCTACGATTTCGCCGGCGGCTTCGTGCCCCATGATCAAAGGCGGGCGCCGACGGCCGGTGGAACCGTCCCAGCCATGGATATCGCTCCCGCAAATGCCGCAAGCGCGGATCCGCACGAGGACTTCGCCGGAAGCCGGAGTCGGCGAGGGAAAATCGGTGAACTCAAGCTGCGAGGCGGCGGTGAGCAGGAGGGCTTTCAAGGGGAGAGCCGCTCATGTATCCAGCCCGAGCGGAGGAGACCAAGCAGGAAGTGCGAAGAAGTTGCCGCCGATGCATCCGGTCGCGTGCTGAGCGGAATGCCGGCGCTTGGTTGAGTTCGCCCGGGCGCCGAGCAACGATGCGGCGGACGGCGCGAGCTGGCGTTGCCACAATTCCGTTACGTGTTCCCGCGGATCAGCTGCAAAGCCTTCCCCAGTTAATCTAACGGATGGCGTTGAATCCCTGCCTCACCGTTGTTTCTGCTCAGGCCTTATCCAACGCCGCAAACGAGAAGTTAGATCGTCAATCCTTCCAAACCCTCTCATCGCTATCTTTCGCGTGCCACATTAGCTCCGTTGAAGGCTCGGGACTGTAGTCCGTGATCTCCATGCTGGTAATCAAGATTGCTAGCCGAGACGCTGCAAAGTCCGCTGCGGATGAGAAATGGGAGAGCTGTCCGTCCCAGTTGGAGCTCTTATACAGAAAGATAGGGTTATCTAAATTCTGACTTGCTCTCATCACCCACAGGTTGCCGTTGCCTTCATATCCCAGCGGCAAAATCCCGTTGGTCAAAAAGGTGTGATAATCGGCTCCCTCTTGCATGCCTTCCATCAACTCGGAAGGCCCAAGAAACTGAAATCCAACCACATATTCAGTGTTGGGATCCTGAGAAACCAACTGACAATTGGAAATTCCAAATGTGGAATGGATATCAATCAGCCAGTCCGGAATCTGGCTCCGGGCAGCTTTCGGAAGAACATCCCATTCGTCTGGAGCTATCTTCTTTGTTTCTATACTTAAGATTTTCAGTCGCGCCTCCAGCAACTCGCACGCACGATGCAGTTCTCCGAGTAAGGTGGGATTTGGTTCAGTTGGCATAGCTTGTCTCATACCGGAACTGGAATTCTTCCGGACTGCAAACATTCTCAGTCTGGCCAGATCCCTTCATCGCTAGACTTCGCCCTCGAGCGGACCAAGCGACGGCGTGATTCTGTTCATCGGCGTGTGCTGCAGCCGGGATCCAAACGCAAAAACGGCGCAGCCCGGGGGAGCTGCGCCGTCTCTGGGTCCGACCCGGAGGTCAGAAGTTGTTTTTACTCGGCAGGCGAATCGGCCGCGGCTTCCGCGGTCTTTTTGGCCCGTGGCTTCTTTGGCTTCGGTTCTTCCGCGGCAGCTTCGGCGGAGACTTCCGCCTTTGGCTTCGCCGGCTTCTTCGCCTTGGCGGGTTCCGGAGTCGCGGTTTCGACGGTCACCGGACCATCGACCCACTCGATGAACGCCATTTCCGAAGCATCGCTCATCCGCTGGCCAAGCTTGATGATGCGGGTGTAGCCGCCTTTGCGGTCCGCGGCGCGCGGCGCCACGTCGTTGAACAGCTTCGCGACGATGTCCGCCTGGCGCAGCACGGCGAGCGCGGTGCGGCGGGCGTGCAGGGTCTTCTTTTTGCCGAGGGTGATCATTTTTTCCGCCAGCGGCTTCACAGCCTTCGCTTTGGCGAGCGTGGTTTTGATCCGGTTATGTTCGATCAAGCTGCAGGCCAGATTCGCGAGGAGGGATTTGCGATGTCCCTCTTTGCGGCCCAGCTTGACCGTCTTTTTTTGATGACGCATGGGATGTTCCTAGAAAGTGCGGCGCCTAGCCGGCGATGCTCGTGTCGGCGGAGGTCAGCTCGACCATGCCGGGCTCGAATTTCATCCCGAGGGAAAGGTTTAGCTGCACCAGCTTGTCCTTGATCTCGTTCAGCGATTTCTTCCCGAAGTTGCGATACTTGAGCATCTCCGCTTCGCTCTTTTGCGCGAGCTGGCCGACGGTCGTGATGTTCGCGTTGTTCAGGCAGTTCGCGGCGCGCACCGAAAGTTCGATCTCGTTCACGCTCATGTTCAGAAGCTTCTTCATCTTCTGATTCTCCTGGCTCTGCGCCTGCGGAGTTTCGTCAAACTGCACGGCGTTCTCGTCGTAGGCGTAGAACGGCTCGAAGTGCTTCTTCAAGATTGAGGAAGCCTGCACCAGCGCGTCTTCCGGAGAAATGCGGCCATCGGTCCAGATCTCGAGCTCGAGCTTGTCGTAATCGGTCCGCTGACCGACGCGGGTGTTCCCCACGGCGTATTTGACGCGCGTCACGGGAGAAAAGATCGAGTCGATCGCGATCACGCCGATCGGCTGTTCCGAGTGCTTGTTCTCGTCGCCGGTGGCGAATCCGCGGCCGACTTTGACTTCGAGTTCGGCTTCAAACTTGGTCTTTTTATCCAGCGTGCAGATCACCTGATCTTTGTTCAGCACTTCGCATTGCGCGGAATCCTGAATATCGGCGGCGGTGATCACGCCTTCCTTGTTCACGGTGATGCTCAGGTTGCGGATCTCGTGATCGTTCGCGCGGAACTTCACCTTCTTGAGATTAAGGACGATGTCGGTCATGTCTTCCACGACATGCGGCAAGGTCTGGAACTCGTGCTGCGCGCCTTCGATTTTCACCGAGGTGATGGCGGCGCCTTCGAGCGAGGAAAGCAAGACGCGGCGGAGCGAGTTGCCGACGGTGTGTCCGTAGCCAGCCTCAAAGGGCTCGGCGATAAACTTTCCGTAGGTATTGGTGCTGGAAGCGTCCTCTTTGACGAGGGACTTCGGCATTTCGAAACGGCCTAGACGAATAGGCATAGATGGATGGCTGATTGGGTGATCGCCGGCTCCTGATCGAAATCAGTCCTCGACAATCCAAAGCACCGGGTTCCCCCTGACGCGACGGCCGACGATCATGAAAATCGGCGGCCCAGGGACCAACGGTGCGTATTTTTTGGTAACGGTTACGCGCGTGGGGCGGTGAAGAAAGACGACTTGGGCCGTTTTGTAAACCCAAATCTTCCCCACGCGATCGCTCCGGAGGAAACACCGCCGCCGCCTAGCTCTCGCGCCGCCACTCCGCCGCCAGCCGCCGGAGCACTTCCGGATACAACCGGTGTTCCGCCGCCTGGATCCGGGCGTGCAGCGTTTCGGCGGTGTCGCTGGGGAGGACCGCGACTTTTTGCTGCGCGATGATTTCCCCCGTGTCCATGCCGCTGTCCACAAAATGCACGGTGCAGCCGGTTTCCGCAGCTCCGGCGAGCAGCGCTTGCGACCAGGCGGCGAGTCCGGGAAAAGCCGGCAGGAGCGAAGGATGGATATTGATGATCCGCCGGGGAAAAGCGTCCAGCAAAGGCGCTTTGATCATCCGCAAATAGCCCGCGAGCACCA
>DASVRR010000182.1:0-2822 GCA_036388515.1 Chthoniobacteraceae bacterium
CCGACAAAGAGCATCGCGCTGGCGTTCGGGCATGCCGCCGCACACGCTCCACAGCTAATGCACGCCGCTGCTTCCATGGCTGAATCCGCGTCCGGCTTCGGGACGGGAATCGCGTTGCCATCAGGCGCGGAGCCGGTCCGCGCGGTGATGAAGCCGCCGGCTTGCACGATGCGATCGTATGCCGATCGATCGACCACCAGATCGCGCAGCACAGGAAAAGGGCGCGCACGGAACGGCTCGACATAGATGGTCTCGCCGTCCCTGAACTTCCGCATGTAAAGCTGGCAGGTCGTGGTTTCGCTCGGGCCGTGCGGGATGCCATTGATGGTCAGCGAACAGGTGCCGCAGATTCCTTCCCGGCAGTCGTGGTCGAAGGCGATCGGCTCCTCGCCTTTGCCGAGCTGATCTTCGTTGACGATGTCCAGCATCTCGAGAAACGAGGCGTCTTCCGGAATGTTGCGGGCTTCGATGTCCACCAACTGGCCGGCGGCATTGGCGGACTTTTGCCGCCAGACTTTAAGGTGAAGGTTCATAGCAGTGGGAAATTGGTGACAGACGGGCAATGCTTACAAACCGAGACGACGTCTGATGGCTTCGGGATCTTGTCGGAGGTCCAGCAATGCATGAACCATCACTCGGCGGCCTTCCACCTGATAGAAGAGGGCGTAGCAAGTGGGCGCGAGAACGAGCCTTCTGAAGCTGCTGTTGAGGAAGCGCCCGCCGGAGTGAGGGTGCCTTGCAAGTTGCTGAAACGCGCTTTGCGCCAGACGGTTGAAGGCCTCGCCGCGCTGAAGAGTGGGCTGGAGGTCAAAGACCGTCTGCAGCTCGATCTCCGCGCCAAGCAGGACATGGATTTCACTCACCGAGACGTTCACCGAATCGCTCGACGAGACCCTTTCGAAGACGGGCGAGCACCTCCTCCGCAGGCCGGGCCAGATCAGGATTGTTCAAGTATTCCGCGTGGCGTTGTTCGAGCAACTCGAGAATCGCCGCGTCGCGGGCCGCGTCCTCCTCCGGCGCAAAGAGCATCTCCCCCAACTCCGCGTGAAGCTGTGCGATTTCATCGAGGGGCAACCTCTGAATCTCCGGGAAACGCTCAATGATCATGGAGCAGGAAATTAGGTCGCGATTCAGAGGACGGCAAACGCTCACTTGTAGCTGCGGACGCTGGGTTTTACGGCCTCGAAGGTCAGTGGTTCCACGTGCCGAGTCGGGCGGTTGGCATCCCCGGTGTATTCCCACGCGGCGACGTGCTGGAAGTTTTCGTCGTCCCGTTTGGCTTCGCCGTCGGGATACTGAAACTCCTCACGGAAATGTCCGCCGCAGGACTCGCGGCGTTCCAGCGCATCGAGACAAAGCAACTCGCCGAATTCCAGGAAGTCTGCGACTCGCCCGGCTTTCTCCAGCGCGGTGTTCAGCGCTTCGCCTTGGCCTGGAACGTTCACATTCTTCCAGAACTCCTCACGCAGCGGCGGAATCTGCGCGAGCGCACGCTGCAGGCTTTTTTCCGTCCGCGCCATTCCGCAGTAATCCCACATGATCCGGCCGAGTTCGCGGTGGAAATGGTTCACGCTGCGCCGGCCCTTGATCCCCAGCAGACGCTTCGTCCGCTCCCGGACCGCATTCTCCGTGGCCTGAAATGCGGGGTGATCGGTGGTCGGACGTTTGCCAAACTGCGGCACGAGATAATTCCCAATGGTGTAAGGGATGACGAAATACCCGTCCGCGAGCCCTTGCATCAGCGCGCTGGCTCCCAACCGGTTTGCCCCGTGATCGCTGAAGTTCGCTTCGCCGAGGACAAATAATCCGGGAACATTCGACATCAGATCGTAGTCCACCCACAGCCCGCCCATGGTGTAATGCACCGCCGGATAAATCCGCATCGGAACCTGATACGCGTTCTCGCTGGTGATCTGGTGGTAGATGTCAAAGAGGTTTCCGTAGCGTTCGCGGATTTTCTCCTCGCCGAGGCGCTGAATGGCGTCCTGAAAGTCCAGGTAAACGCCGAGTCCAGTTGGCCCGACACCGCGGCCGTCGTCGCACGCTTCCTTGGCCGATCGGGAGGAAATGTCGCGCGGAGCCAGATTGCCGAAGCTGGGATATTTCCGCTCCAGATAGTAATCGCGATCTTCTTCCGGAATCTGATCCGGCGAGCGCGTCTCGCCTTTTTTCTTGGGAACCCAAACACGCCCGTCGTTGCGGAGAGATTCCGACATCAGGGTGAGTTTCGACTGGTACTCGCCGCTCACCGGAATGCATGTCGGATGAATCTGCGTGTAGCAGGGATTGGCGAAAAGTGCCCCGTGTTTATAGGCGCGATAGGCGGCGGTGACGTTGCAGCCGGCGGCGTTGGTCGAGAGATAGAAGACGTTGCCGTAGCCGCCGGTCGCGAGGATGACGGCATCCGCGGCGTACGAACGAATCGCGCCGGTGACCATGTCGCGGACGACAATGCCCTTCGCGTGACCATCCACGAGGACGAGGTCGAGCATCTCCGTGCGGGGAAACATCTCGACGGCGCCTTCCGCGATCTGGCGGCAAAGCGCGGAATAGGCGCCGAGCAACAATTGCTGCCCCGTCTGTCCGCGCGCGTAAAAGGTCCGCGACACCTGCGCTCCTCCGAATGAGCGATTCGCGAGCAGTCCGCCGTATTCCCGGGCAAACGGCACGCCCTGCGCGACGCATTGGTCAATGATCGCGGCGCTGACTTCCGCCAGCCGGTGGACGTTTGCCTCGCGGGAGCGAAAGTCGCCGCCCTTGATCGTGTCGTAAAACAGCCGATGCACCGAGTCGCCGTCGTTTTGATAGTTCTTCGCGGCGTT
>DASVRR010000183.1:0-6353 GCA_036388515.1 Chthoniobacteraceae bacterium
CCATTACCAAATCATCCCGACGCTTTTCGATCGGCTCGCGGCGGAACAGGGCGTTCCGACCAGGTCTTTCAACGCCGGCGTCGCCGGAATGCGGCCGCCGGAGGATGCGTATTTCTTCGACCTGATCCTGAGGAATCCGCCGAAAAATCTACGCTGGGTGTTCATCGAGCTGGCGAGCATCCGCCTGAACATGGACGAGGAGAAAAAGCAAACCATGCGTGCGCAGTACTGGCACGATTTCCTCCGGATGAAAATCCTCTGGCAGCGCGCCACTTTGCTGAAGCCAGCCAGCAGGAAGAAGCAGACGCTCAAGCGCGCTTTGACTGAATTGCGCGAGCCGATGGGAGAATTCCTCGAGCATCTGGAGCTCTTCGTTCGCCATCACACGCATCTCGGTCGGGGAACGATTCTCACTTCGCGTCTGATGACCAAAGTGCCTCCTCAGCCGCTGCGTCCTTCCGCGCTTTCGCTGGGGGAAAATCTCGCCGGCTGGATTCCGACCGGACGACCGGAGGCGATGAATGCCGCCAACCAACTGAAGTATGAACAGGAGCTCGCGGAACGCCGCGCCAAACCTGCGGTCAAGGATCTCGCCGACCCGGTGAGCCAGGATGCGCTGGAGGAGATGATCCGGAAGATCGAGCGGCTCGGCGCCACCGCCGTGCTCGTGGTTCCGCCGACGACGGGGAAGAAAAACTTCTATCCGCGCCCGGAGCACGAGCGGCGCCTCACCATCCTGGACTTCAGCGATCTGGAAAAGTATCCGGAGCTCTACGCGATCGAAAACCGGCTCGACAGCGACCACGTCAACACCGCTGGAGCGGAAGTTTTCACGCGATTGCTGGCGCAGCGTTGGGGAGAAAAGATCAAGGTCCGCCCGTGATCTTCCCGGCGGCGGCAACTGCGCAAACCGGCCGAGTGAAGAGCGCTGACAACCGGCCGCTTTGCTCCTAATCTCGCGCGCTCTTTCCGCCCATGCTGTTCGTCCAATTTCGGTTCCTGGTTTTCTTCCTCATTGTCTTCGCGGTGCATTGGGCGCTCCGCGGGAACACGGCGCGGAAGATCTGGCTGCTCCTCGCCAGCCACTTCTTTTACGCGTGCCTTTTCCTCGGCGGACCGGAAAGCGCCTCGGCGGACACTTTCCCCGCGTGGACCTTCTACACGCAGCTCCGCGACGGCCAGCCGCTGCCGACCGGCTGGTGGTTTCCCTTGGTGCTCTGGGGCTCGACGATCATGGATTACGTCGTCGGGCTGGGAATCGGCGACGCCAAAGGAGAAGCGCGGCGCAAGGCCTGGCTGCTCGTTTCGCTGGCGGTGAATCTCGGAGTCCTCGCCTTCTTCAAGTACTTCAACTGGGGCATCGATTCCGTTCACGCCGCGCTCGCCTGGTTCGGTCTGCCGACCAGCAAATGGACGCTCGCGATCTTCCTGCCGTACGGGATCAGCTTCTACACCTTCCAGTCGATGAGTTACTCCATCGACGTTTATCGGCGCCGGATGGAACCCGTCCGCAGCTTTCTGGATCTGGCGTTCTTCATCTCGTTTTTTCCCCAGCTCGTCGCTGGACCAATCGTCCGCGCACTGACTTTTCTTCCGCAAGTTTTCGTCACCCGCGTTTGGGCAAATGTTCCCGTTCGTGCGTGCCTCGCCCTGTTCTTCATCGGGTTTGTGAAAAAGGCCTGCATCTCGGAAAACGTCGCGCCGATCGTGGATGCGTTTTTCGAGTCGCCGGGCAAATACAACCTCTTCTCCAGCTTCATCGGCGTGGCGTTTTACGCCGTGCAGATCTACTGCGATTTCAGCGGTTACACGGACATGGCGATCGCTTGCTCCCGCCTGCTCGGCTACGAACTGACGCTCAACTTCGACTTCCCGTATTTCTCCCGGAACATCACCGAGTTCTGGCGGAAATGGCACATCTCGCTGAGCACCTGGCTCCGCGACTACCTTTACATTTCGCTCGGAGGAAATCGGGGATCGAAGCTCTTCACCTATCGGAATCTCATGCTCACGATGCTCCTCGGAGGATTATGGCACGGTGCTTCCTGGACCTTTGTGATCTGGGGAGGACTGCACGGGATCGCCCTCGTCTTCCACCGGGAATGGCAGCGCGTTTCCGCCGGATGGGGAGCCAATTTCCACCGGGTGATGCGCTGGATCGCGGTTCCGCTGACTTTCTACTGGATCCTGATCACCTGGGTTTTCTTCCGCGCGCAGAATGTCTTCGACGAGAAAACCAAGGTGCTCAAGGAGAGCGGATTCGAAGTCGCTCGCGAGGTGCTGGATGCCATTGTGCTCTTCCAGACGGACGGGAAACGAACTTTCGCTCCGGAATGTCTTTGGGTTTTCGTGGCGCTGGCGCTCATCCACTACGCAAACTCCCGGCGCTGGCTTTCGGTTTGGTGGCAGCGCATTCCCGGCTGGCTGTTTTCGGCTTTGCTGGGCGCCGGGTCCGCGACAGCGCTGTTCTTTGTCCCCGCGCGCTACAAGGCGTTTATCTATTTCCAGTTTTAAGCGGCCGCTCTTCTTCCGCTCGCGCAGGATCCAGCCAGGGAATGCCCTTCTCCCGCGCGAGCTCCGCTGCCGGGTGGCTTTCGTAGAATTGCCTCCGCGCGACCCGGTACACCTCACAGAGCCGCTCGAATTGCTCCCGGGAAATCTTGAGAGTCCGATCGTGCCAGTACACGGGAGGCAAAGGGCGCGGCGGATCCAGCGCGTGATTGTATCTCAGCGGCCCGTCCGGTGTGGATTCCTCTGAGACCGGCATTTGGTTCCACTCATAGAAGACTGTTTCGGTGGAAAACTGGGTAGGCATGGCGAGACCGTTCGACGGTGCGGCAACTCTCCAGATTCGCCCGAAACTCAGCTCCAAGGGTCGGGGGATGCCCCGAAGGACCGTTGAACTTTCAAACCGTCGCCACCGCTCCATCCGTCGTGGACCCGCCGCGAGCTAGATCTTTATTGCTTAACCCCGAGCCTTTGCTCCTCATTGCCGCTCCATGAGCGACCCCGTTTCACTCCGCGTTCTCGCCGATTTTCTTTGCGCGCGACGGGCGGAAATCACCTCGCAATGGATCGAGCAGGTGCGGGCGGAGCGGAAGATTCCGAGTGCGGATGAAATCCCCCGAGCTCAGCTCATGGATCATCTTCCTGCCCTGTTCGATCATCTTGCGGATGAACTCCGCGGCGCCGGGCGGGAGGTGCAAGCGGCGGCGAGTCACGACGCCAGAGCTCACGGCGAACACCGCTGGCTGCAGCAATATCGTCTGGAGGAATTGCTGCGCGAAGTCTCGGTTCTGCGTTCCGTTTTTATGCGGCACCTCCTCGCCTTCCAAGCCGAGCATCCGGACTTCATCCAGGAAGTCGAGTGGCAGGCAAATCAGATCGTTCACTCTTACTTCGACAGCCTCGCGACCGAGTCTTCCTCGTGCTTTGTCGCCCGCCAGCAGGAGGAACTTCACGAGGCGAACCGTTCGCTGGATGAAGCAAACCTCAAACTTCAGAACTTCAATGCCCGCCTCGTCGAACAGGACGAACGCCGGCTTCGCATGCTCCGGACGATCTCGCACGAGGTGCGGAATCATCTCAACGCAATCAGTTTCGTCGTCGGCATTCTCGCCATCGAAGATGATCCCGTCGTCTGCCATGAACATCTCGAGATGCTCTCGCGCAATCTGGTGGAGATCACCGGTCTGGTCGATGAACTGCTCGACTTCGCCACGCTGCTTTCGGGCGGGGAAAGAGCGGAACTGGAGGTCTGCGATCCCGGCGAACTCTATAATGACGTGGCGATTTCCCTCCCGGAGATGGCGCGGGTCAAAGGCCTCGCATTCGCCGGATTCAACGACCCAGGCATCGGGCCGGTCATCTCAGATTGCCGCAAGCTCCGGCGGATCGTGCTGAACCTTTCGCTCAACGCGATCAAATACACCGTCCAGGGCGAGATCCGCGTGGATTTCCGCTCTGGAGCTGGGGACACCTGGCACATCGAAGTGAGCGACACTGGTCCAGGCATTCCGGCCGCGGAGTGCCAGCGGATCTTCCAGGAATTTCATCGCGTGCCTGCGACCACCGGCGGCCAACCGGGAGCTGGGTTGGGCCTGGCCATTACTCTCCAACTCGTGAAGTTGCTTTCGGGAAGGATCGAGGTTTTTAGTGAAGTCGGACGCGGCACGCGGTTCTGTGTCACCTTGCCGCGGGCGCCGCTGAAGCCGCCAATCGCGGTGCTTTAGCGGAAGTCGCCTGACGGGAAACTCAGGCGGCGAGCTGGCGGAACTCATGTTAGAAGATCCTCATGAGCTTCACTTCCCCCCAGAAGGAAAACGCTCCCGATGCCGCGACTGCGAGGAGTCTCGTCCAGGAGATTTCCGGCGGCATCAGAGAGCGTGGTTTTCACGTGATCGAAGAGCCAGCCATCCAGGTTCTCTGGAAGGATGGCGAGCTGGATACGGTGCATAAAGTGGATTACGTCCACTCTTTTGCTGCAGCGCACGGATGGTTCGCCAGCACCGGTCAATGGTGTCGCGGCGTCCTTTTTATGCCGGACGCTGACCCGGCAGCGGGCGCGTCTGGGGAGTAAAAGCGCGCCGCAATCAGCGCGCCAGTCTGATCCCGAAGTGGGTCGCCACCGCGCGGAATTGTTCCAGCGCAAAGCTGAGATCTTCCTGCGAATGTGCGGCGCTGATCTGGATTCGCACGCGGGCCTGGCCGTGCGGCACCACCGGATGGAAAAACCCGATGACATAAACGCCGCGCGCCAGCATTGCTTCCGCAAAGCGCTGCGAAAGCTCCGCGTCGCCGAGCATGATCGGGATGATCGGGTGGTTCCCCGGAAGTAGATCAAATCCGAGCGCCGCGAGTTCCTTCCGGAAGAAGCGGGTGTTTTCCTCCAGCCGATCGCGGAGTTCGGTGGAGCGGCCCAGCAAGTCGAGGACCTTCAGCGAAGCTCCGGCAATCGCCGGCGCCAGGGAGTTTGAAAACAAATAAGGCCGGGAACGTTGCCGAAGCAGCTCGACGATTTCCCGCCGCCCGCTGGTGTAGCCGCCGCTGGCTCCTCCCAATGCTTTCCCCAGCGTGCCGGTCAAAATGTCCACCCGACCCAGCACCGCGCAATGCTCCGGTGTTCCGCGTCCGGTTTTCCCGAGGAAGCCGACTGCGTGCGAATCGTCCACCATGACTGCCGCGTCGTATCGTTCCGCAAGATCACAGATGGCGCCGAGGTTGGCGATCGTCCCGTCCATGGAGAAAACGCCGTCTGTCGCGATCAACCGAAACCGCGCGCCGCTCGCCTCGCGCAAGTTTGCCTCCAGATCGGCCATGTCATTGTGGCGAAAACGCAGACGACGCGCTTTGCAGAGGCGGATGCCGTCGATGATGGAGGCGTGATTCAGTTCGTCCGAAATCACCGCGTCCTCGGCTCCGAGCAAAGTCTCGAACAGGCCGCCGTTTGCATCCCAGCAGGAAGAATAGAGGATCGTATCTTCTGTCCCGAGGAAGCTGCTGAGCGCCTGCTCCAGCTCCTTGTGCAGCTGCTGCGTGCCGCAGATAAACCGCACGCTCGCCAGCCCGTAACCCCAGCGATCGAGCGCCTCGTGCGCCGCCTCGATCACCTCCGGATGATCCGCCAGCCCGAGATAATTGTTGGCGCAAAGATTGAGCACCCGGCGCCCGCCCGCCACTTCCAGGTGTGGCTGCTGCGAGCCAGCGATGAGTCGTTCGCTTTTATAAAGCCCGGCCGCCCGCAGCTGCGCGAGTTGCTCGGCCAGGTGGTCTTGTAACTTCCCAAACATCAGGCGTTATGCTACGCGTTTCCCATGACTTGGGAGCAACTCTGCAAGGACAAGCGCTTCGAAGATGCGCCGTACAAAATCGAGTCGAATGCCCAGGGACAAATCATCATGAGCCCGACCTGGAACTATCACGGCTCGAACAGCTACCGGATTGCCCGGCTCATCGAAGAGCATCTGGGCGAAGGAGAGGTTATCGTCGAATGCGCGGTCGAAACCGCAGATGGCACCAAAGAGGCCGACGTGGCGTGGTTGTCCGAAGCGCGTTGGGCGGAAGTGGCCGAGGACTTCAGCTGCAAGATCGCGCCCGAGATTTGCGTGGAAGTCTTGTCCCCGTCGAACACCGAAAAGGAAATGCTCTACAAGAAGGATCTCTATCTCGCCGCCGGCGCGCTGGAGTATTGGCTCTGCGACAAAGCCGGTCACATGCGCTTTTTCGACCGGACCGGCGAGGTGCCGAAGTCGAGTCTGGTTCCGGAGTTTCCGGCGATGCTGCCGAAGCGCTGATTTGCAACTCACCGGAAGACGTTCCAATCCAGGATTACCTTCCCGCAGTCGCCGGAGTTC
>DASVRR010000184.1:0-5855 GCA_036388515.1 Chthoniobacteraceae bacterium
ACCGGGAACCACGGCTTCCACGTTCCGTGCGCAGGCGCGTTCAGCTGCGCGCGTGCAGTTTCCACGAGATCACCGATCTGCGCAACGCCGAGTCCGCTGATGTCGCGGGTCTGGGCGCCGGCGACTTCCGGAGGATTTCCGCCGAAGCGTCCGAGCACCACGGTGCGCGCGGAATCCGAGGGCGCGACCGCGCGTTCGCCGCTCGCGCTGGTCACCGCAAAACCGCGCTCCAGCAAACCCGTCAGCGTAGCGTAACGTTCATCCGCAGCGAGCGCGGCGCCGCCGGTGCCTTCATAAAGAACGACGCGAAGAGCTGGGGCGAGCGGCATGGCGGGAGTATTTGCGCAGGAACGGCGCGGGTCAACCGCGAGCTGACTGGACGATGCTTTGGAAAAACGTCCCGGCTTGCCAGCGGCTTTGGGGAAGTTAGCCTTCCGCCTGAGCCATCCGCTCGAGAGCGGCGGATGTTTTCCACTCCACTCGATGGCGAAACCACCTGACAAAAAGCCGGAGGATCAGCGCGCCAAGGCCCTGGCCAACGTGTGGGGATTTGCGCTGGTCATGCTGGTGGTTTGCGTGCCGCTCTGCGCGATGTTCCGGACGGCGGTGATTCCGCTGACGATTATCGCCGGCGCGGCGGTCGTCACGCTTTACATCTGGAGCCGTGGGGAAAAAGACAGCGGAGTTCAGGATGCGGAAAACGAGAGCTTACGGACGAAGATTCAGGAACTCGAAGAGCGCCTGGCGAATGTCGAGGTGATCAATCGTTTCGAGGATCGGCTCGCGGAGAAAGAGCTCCGCCGGACGGCGGCGGATCCGTCTGGCGCTCCGGAAGAAAGTCGGGCGGCCGCGGCTGGGGAAGAAAACCGGAACGCTTAAGTAAGCGGCGCCACCGCCGGAATCGGTTCCGCCGGCGCGGCCTGAGCGACGGCTGGAGCATCCAGCAGATTTGGGTGCAGCTCGGTCGTCAGCAACGCGGACGCGACTTCTTCCGCAGTTTGCGTCCGCATGTTCAGGACCTCGGTACGCTCCGGAGCAAGGTCCGCGTTTGCCTGATGAAACAGCCCTTTCACCGCGCGCGGAAAACACGCCGCGATCTTCACCGAACCTTCCGCAGCGAGTCGCTGCAAGGCGGGATCCCGGCGGGCGGCGAGTTCACAAAGATCCGCGACCGCTTCAAAGGCGACGCCGGATTCGCAAAGGCGGCGGAGGACAGCTTCCTTGGTTTCTCTCGGGACCACCTGCGCGTATTGGCAGTGGCAGTAAAGCAGGCGCGGAGGATTCGGATTCATGCAGGCAAAACGCGGCGAACATTACTGCCAATCGCCACGCGCGATAAACCTTTGTTCACCGATCTTCCGCATCTGCGGGAGCAGGCGGCTTTGGGTTCAAGCAGACGCCACATCCCGATGCGTCGGCGTCGGCTTTCCGGGACGGAAATGTTCCAGGTGATCCACCTCGGCGGTGAGATCTCCGTGGGAGCGGCCGAGTTCGCTGATTGCTCCGCGGACGGCGTCGCGCAGTTGTTCCGGATCGGCTTCCGCGCGGCAGTTGATGATCAATTGCCCGCGGGTGACGGGCGCTTCCAGCTTGAGCGAAAGCTCCGGAACAAAGTCGCTGCGGACGAGATTGATCGCCGCGATGTCGCCGAGTCCATCCGCCGGGCTGAGCGTCATTTTCAAGTGGGCGATTTCGAGACCCGCCAGCCGTTCCTGAATTCCGCGGGCAAGCGCCTTGAGGACGATTTCCGCATCGAAGCCGCTCTCGCTCCGCAGCTCCACGGTGGCATTCAGCCAGCCGAGCAGCGCTTCGCCGTCGGCGTAAATCTGGTAGTCCACTTCCATCGTGGCGCGCGCGGTTTGTTCCCCATCGGTGAGGCGCGGAAACCAATCCTGAAGGCCGCGATTCGCCCGGACAGAAACGTCGAGAATCTCCGCGTGCGGAAATTCCAGCGCCAGCGCGGTGCGCAACGCGGCCAGCCGATCGGCATCGAGCAGATCGTTTTTCGTGATCACGATCAGGTCCGCTTCCTCGAGCTGCTTGCGGTAAATGTAGAGAACCTTCTCCGAGAAGCTCCCGCCTTCGCTCAAGCCGAGGATGCGTTCGGCGCGAATCGGATCCAGCAAAACGCTGAGCGGCGCGATGAGGAAAGCTTCCCCATAAATCCGGCGCAGCGGATAAGTCACGGTCGCGACGAGATCCGTGCAGCTTCCGACAGGTTCCGCGATGAAGACATCCGGAGTGGTCTGTTGCGTCAGCTTTCCCGCGGCTTCCACGAGCGAATTAAACCGGCAGCAAAAGCAGCCGCCGGGAATTTCTTCCGTGGCAAATCCGCGCGCGCGCAGCATCGCCGTATCGACGAGCTCGCGACCTTGATCGTTCGTGATCAAACCGACGCGGAGTCCCTGCGCCACCAAATGTTGTGCAAGCGCGGAGATCGCCGTGGTTTTTCCCGCGCCGAGAAAGCCGCCGACCATGATGTAGCGGGCGCGTTGCGGAGTGACGCTGCGGATGGGCGATTCGGGTTTGGATTGGATGTTCATTCGTCGGGGTTTTCGAGGTGTGGTTGTTTTTCCAGGAGGTGATCGATGGTGCTGTCGAGGAGCGCGCGATACGCGGGAAGATCGACGCAACGGGCGTCGGGCGTGCCTTCCAGCAGATACAGCCAGCCGGCGCCGTACGGATCTTCACTCACGAGGTGGATGTCTTTGGCGAGCGCGCCATTGCCTCCAGCAAATCGCCCCTGGCCGACGCAGTAAAGATCGCTGATCGCCTTAAATCCTTCGATTGAGCCAATGATCTCCCCGCTGGCCACGGTGGCGCCTTTGCTTTTCTCCCACTGCACTTCCACGATCTCGCCGAGCATCCGCGTGGCAAACTTCGTGAAGCCGATCTGCCAGCGCCCGGGCTCGCGTTCCGCCAGCCAAAAGTGCGACGGGCTGTAGAGCGCGTCGGTGGGAAGATGCGTGACGAAGTTCGAGCGCTTGTAAAATGAGGTCGCGGGTGACGGCATCGGCGGTGGGGAAGACGTGTCGGGCTGGCGCTGCGCCTGTTTAGATGGGGAGCCGGGCGGAGGATTAAGATTAGGATCGGCGTGAAAATTACGAGTAAGAAGAGACGTGCTCTACTTCGATCACAACGCGACTTCCCCGCTTTGCGCCGCCGGAAGAACCGCCTGGCTGGAAGCAACGGAACGCTTTGTCGGGAATCCTTCGAGCCCGCATCGGCTCGGCGCGCGCGCTTCCGTGGCGCTGGAAGAAGCGCGGGAAAAGCTGGCGAGCTGGCTCGGCGGTGCGCCGCGGGACATCGTCTGGACTTCCGGAGCGACGGAGGGGAACAACGCGGCTCTGCACCACGCGGCTGCGGAAGAAGGAGAAGCGTGGATTTCGGCGATCGAACATCCGTGTTTGCTGGAGGCCAGCCGCCGGTTTTTTTCCGGAAGACTCCAGCACATCCCGGTGACGCCAGCCGGCGTGGTGGATCTGGATTGGCTCCGCGCGGCGTTCTTCCGGAAGAAACCTGCGCTCGTGGCGGTGATGGCGGCGAACAACGAAACCGGCGTGCTGCAGCCGTGGGAGGAAATCGCCGCGCTTTGCCGGGAGCAAAACGTGGCCTTCCTCTGCGACGCCGCGCAGTGGCTGGGGAAGATGGCGCCGAGCGGTTTGGGCGCGTGCGATTTCGTCACCGGCTGCGCGCATAAATTTGGCGGGCCGCAAGGAGTTGGCTTCCTGAAAGTGCCGGCGAATTTCCGGCCGCTGATCGTCGGCGGAATGCAGGAGGAAGGAAGACGCGCCGGAACGGAGAACGTGGCCGGCGTGCTCGCGTCGGTGGCCGCGCTGGAGCAAAGAACCTCGCAACTGAATCTGACCGCGCGGAGGAAGATGCGGGAAGATGCGGAAGCCGCGATTCTCGACGCCGTACCAGCGGCGCGGATTGTCGGTGGAACCGCCGAGCGGCTCTGGAACACGATCGAAGTGATCATGCCGGAGCTTCCGGATTGCCGGCAGCGTTGGGTGGTGAAGCTGGACAAGCTGGGCTTTGCCGTCTCGACCGGTTCCGCGTGCGCCAGCGGCAAGGAGCAAACTTCGCACGTGCTCGCGGCGATGGGTTGCAGTGCGGCGGAAGCTTCCCAAGCGCTGCGCTTCAGCAGCGGCTGGGAAACAGAACTCGCAGATTGGCTCCAGCTGGCGGCGGCCTTGAAGAAAGCGTCCGCAGAGATTTGAAAGCGGCGCTTTTCCTCCGGAAGAAAGCGGGCCCGCACCGCAGCGCACATGGACTGCTCGCGCTCGCCGGTCGGAGCGTCTAGGCTGTGCGGATGAAGCAGCACCTCGTGCTCTACGATGCGGAATGTCCGCTCTGCACTTTCCAGATGAAGGTGCTGAGCTGGCTGGATTGGCGCGGCGCGCTCGCGCTGGTGCCTTTGTCCGAGCCGCGCGCGCAAGCCGCCGCGCCGCAGTTGAACCGGGAGGATTTGCTGGAGGCAATCCATTGCGTCACTCCGGAAGGCCGGATCTATCGGGGCGCGCGGGCGATTCGGTTTGTGGGAATGCGCCTGCCGCTGCTGGTTCCGGTGGCGCTGTTTCTCTGGATCCCTGGAGTCATTTTGGTGGCGGAAGTGGTTTACCGCTGGATCAGCCGGAACCGGCTTCTGCTGAGCCGCGCGTTTGGCTGCAAGGACGCCTGCTCGATCCTCCCCGCGCGCAAACGCGAGCAGGATAAACTCGCGTGAGCGTGGAGCTGGAAGGAACTCGCAATTCGGACTCGGCGGCCGCCGTTTCTCCCGAGCGCCTGGAAGCCGCGCTGGGGAAAGCGACCGCCGCTTTGCTCGCGGAAATGACGCCGCAAGGACACTGGATCGGCGAACTTTCCAGCAGCGCGCTTTCCACCGCCACGGCGATCGTCGCGCTGGTTTCGATCAATGCTCAAGCGCACGAGCGGATGATCTCCGCTGGCGTGCGCTGGCTCGCGGAACACGCGAATCCGGACGGCGGCTGGGGCGACACGGTGCGGAGCAAAAGCAACATCAGCACCACAGCGTTAGTTTGGGCGGCGTTCGGCGCGGCGCGCGCGGACGCGCAGTTTCCGGAGGTCGTGCAGCGTGCGCAGGATTGGCTGGATCGAGCGGCAGATTATCAGCCGGCTGGCGCGATGAAGGAACGCGGTCCGGCTCTCGCGGCGGCGATCACGGATTGCTACGGATCCGACCGCACCTTTTCTGTCCCGATCCTCATGACGCTGGCGCTGAGCGGCCGGCTGGGAGCAAACGGCTGGCAGCAAATTCCCGCGCTGCCGTTTGAAGTCGCGATTCTTCCTCCGCAAGTCTTCGGCGCGCTGCAGCTGCCGGTGGTGAGTTACGCTTTGCCCGCGCTGATCGCGATCGGTCAGGCGATTCATCATCATCATCCCACGGAGGAGAAATTTCGGCGTTTCCTCCGCGATCGTCTGCGCGAGCCAACGCTCCGCGCGCTGACCAAGCTCCGGCCGGAAAACGGCGGTTTTCTGGAAGCCACGCCGCTGACCAGTTTTGTCACCATGGCCCTGGCGGCGATCGGTCGGCGAGATCACCTGGTGGCGATCCGCGGGGCGGAATTTCTCTGCGCGTCGGTCCGGGAAGATGGGAGCTGGCCGATCGACACGAATCTCGCCACGTGGACCACGACGCTCGCGGTGAAAGCACTCGCGCATCAGACCGACATTCTTTCTCCGGAAGAAAAACTCACGCTGCGGGAGTGGCTGCTCAGCCAGCAGTTCCGCACGCGCCATGTCTATACGAATGCGGCGCCCGGCGGCTGGGCCTGGACGCCGCTGCCGGGCGGTGTTCCGGATGCGGATGACACGCCGGGCGCGCTGCTCGC
>DASVRR010000185.1:0-3684 GCA_036388515.1 Chthoniobacteraceae bacterium
GTGAGATCCGAGCTAACGCTACCTTTGACGGCGGCACGGCTACATTCCTCACGTCGGCGCTCGGCAATGGCGCGACTAATGGGGCGAGTGTCTTGAGGATCAATGGCGGCACTGTGGGCCTTGGCAGTTACACCAGCCAGCGCGATGGGTCGAACGGCTTCAACACCACGGGCGGGCTGGTCATCAATGGCGGCACGGTGACCGCCACCAGCGTCCAGGTGAGCACGGGCAACTCCTGGAGCAATATGAACATTACCGGGGGTTCACTGGAAATCGGGACGGTGGCGTCTGACGGGGCGTTCTTCCTGGGCGGAGGCACGGCCAATGAACGCGGCGGACGCTTGAACATGACGGGGGGTTCCTTGACCTATCTCGGCGTGGATGGATTGGTGCTGAATCGCAGCACGGGCCGGAGCTTGGGCGTGGCAAATTTCACCGGGGGCACGGCGAATCTCAGCGGGATCACCTTGAACGCGGCGACCGCCACACAGGGCAGTTCCACGCTGACGGTTAATGGCGGCACGGTTTACCTCGGGGCTGTAGGGCTTCAGGCGAATATCACTGCTGCGACTGCGTCGGTGACGCTTAATGGCGGGACTTTGGGCGCGCTCGCTCCTTGGACCGGAAACGCGGATCTGGGCTTGGGCGCGAACGGCGTCACCCTCCAGGCTGGCGATGCTGCGAACAGTCCGCACGACATCAGCCTGGTCGGTTTGCTCACGGGCAATGGCACGCTGACCAAGACTGGAGCCGGCAAGCTGACTCTGGGTGGCGCAAATAACACCTACACCGGTGCAACCGTCGTCAACAGCGGCATGCTTCTGCTGTCTGGAGCGATCAGCGGAACAACGAGCGTCACGGTGAACAATGCGAGTCTGCAGCTCGGACGCGCCGACGCGATCAATGACGCTGCTGGAGTGACGCTGGGGGCTGCGACTTTCCAAACCGGCGGCTTCAGCGAAAGCGTCGGCGCGCTCACTTTAGCCCTCGCGAGCACGCTGGATCTCGGTGCAGGCGCGAGCGTGCTTCGTTTCCTCGACAGCAGCACGGCGACTTGGAACGGGACGCTCAGCATCACGAACTGGAGCGGCTCAACTTCGGGCGGTGGCACCGATCAGCTCTTCTTCGGAACCACGGCTTCAGGACTCTCAGCGTCGCAGCTCTCCGCAGTGCAGTTTATCGATCCGAATGGCATCAGCGGCATCTTTAGCGCGACCATGCTTTCCTCCGGCGAGGTGATCGCAGCGGTTCCAGAACCGGGCGCGTTCCTCTCACTGCTCACAGGTGGCGGGTTATTGCTCGGCTTCCGCCGACGCCGCGCTTGAAGCGGATCAACGAATGCGGAATTGGGACCACGAAATACGCGAAATAGACGAAAAACAGATTCTACTTTCGTTGGTTCGTCTTTTTCGTGGTTCCAAAAAACGCCTCAGGCGTTTCCCAGTTCTTCCAGCAATTCGGCTGTAGAAAGCCGTAGCGGCGCGCAGCCGAGATGGGGAGCACACGACCCCCGCGTGTTTGTTTCTGCGCCCCGCCCGAAAGCGGCAGGTTCTATGGGCAAGCTGGCAGCGGCCCGCAGACCAACAACCGCCAACGGGCGAGCTTTCCGGCTTAAGGCAACGGGCGGAAACCCTCTGCGCGCACGGTCCATGAACCATCCGCGGGGAAGCCCGGCGCCGGGCGCTTGGGCGCGTCATCCCAGCCGCCTGCCATCATCGCCACCGCTGCGAGCAAGGCGCCGTTCCCCGGCAAATACACCGGCAGATCGTCGCGCTGCGGATTGTGGCCGTTCGCAGTGTAGGCGTTGTTCGGCCCGTTCTTGAGGAGGATATCCACCGCGATCTCCGGCGCGCCGAGCCGGGCCGCCGTCATCGCGATCATCGGATAATCCCAGCCCCAGATTTTCGTCTCCCAATCCCAAGTCGCGACCACCGCGTCCAGCGTCCGCCGCATCGTCGCCCGGTCCACGCCATCTCCCGGCAACTGCCCGAGCGCCATCAGGAAGGACGGATGATCGTGCCGGCTTTCCTTGTTGTCCCAAGTATCCGGCGTGGTCTCGATCGCCACGTATTTCCCATCCTTCGTCGGCAAGGCTGCGATGCTCTTGATCCGCTGATCCCACTCCGGAACACGCGCCAGCTTCAATCGCTCGCGCCACTGCTGCGCGATCGTCAATCCGCGCGCCCAGTAGCTCAGTTCATACGTCGGATTCATGCTCGTGGCTTGATCGTAGATCTCCTGCGCGATCCACATTGGCGGACCCAGGTTGAAGCGCTGCTTCGCTTCGTCCCAGTTCAACATCGAGGCCATTCCCTCCGCAGTCTCCAGCACCAGTTCACGATATCGCTCCAGCGTTTCCGAGGTCGGCGAGTTGCGGTAAAGCAATTCCGCCAGGTGAATCGGGTGCGGCTGATTCCAGACAATCAGCGGATTGCCGCCGGGGCTCTCGCGTCCATCCGGGCCGATCATCTTCGGCCAGCGGGCGCCTCGAAGCTCCCGGCCGCGCGCGATCTCCCGGGCGATCGGCAAAGCGCGCACATACCAGTCGAGATTCTTCCGGAGAAAAGCATCGCGATTCCAGAGCGCGAAGTGCGCGGTATGCCACCAAATCATCTCCGTGTGATGCTTGCCGTACCAGGTGCTATTCGTGAGGCCACTTTCCTGAGGCGGAAAATCGCCGCCAAACTGAATGGCAGTTAGATACTGCGAGAGCACCACCCGCCGCTCCAACTCTGCAGCCCGCGGACCTTTGCTCCCGGACAAATCGAGCGCCGCGCCGCTTTCCCAAAACTTTTTCCAATGCCCAGCGCTGGCGGTTCGCACTGCTTCCGCAGTGATGACCGGAAGCGGAGCCTCCGGAGTAAAGGACAACGTGAACTCCAGCACATTTCCTTCCGCCGCAATCATCCGGAAGGCATGCGGCCCCGTCTCTTCGATTTTCAACGGGACAGTTGACGCGAGCGCGGCGGTGTATTGCGATTCATCGCGCGCATGCTGCAGGACCAGCGTGCGCGCGCTCTGCTCGGCCACTCGGGTGGTGTGCGAATCCGGTTCCGACCAGTCGAGCGCCGGGTTGTTTTTCGTCCGGATGTCGTGACCGCGGGGCAAAGCGAGCCGCACTCCGAGTCGGCCATCCGCAACCAGCGGCGACTCAATCCGGACGCTCATCGTGTCGCGATCGGGACTGCTCGCGGTGAGCACTTTCACCGGCTGGCCTTCGACTGTGTAGCTGCTCGTCACCAAGCCGGCCCAGAGGTCGAGGGTTTGCACGAGATCCTTGATGTCTTCCGGAGCCAGCAGCCGCCCGTCTGCGTGCTGAAATGCCAAACCCACCTGCGCCAGCGGGAGCACGTGCGGATTCTGGCGCAACCACTGGCCCGCCGGTCCGCTTTGATTTGTGGGATAGCCGAGCGTCTTGCCGTAGGCAGTGAACGGACGGTTCGCGTCCGCCAGCTGGTAGTTATTTGGGTTGGGATTGGAGTGCCACGACCAGCGGGCCTGCGTCTCGAGCGGGATGCCTTTTTGCTGGTAGAAATCGGGAAACGTCTGCAGTCCGGTGACGTCCACAGTGAAGGCAGACTGTCCATTCCCGACGCTGAACGGCGACCAGCGGTCGATCGTTTTCAGCGTTGGATTATGCCGGGTCACCAAAGCGTGCCGATCGATTTTTGCTGGAGCAGACTC
>DASVRR010000186.1:0-14887 GCA_036388515.1 Chthoniobacteraceae bacterium
CCGTGGAGACGATTGGCGTCTCCAGTTCTTCGCTCTGCGCAAGGCAGAGCGCCGCCCCGGCGGTCCTCAGCGCGGCAAACACTTCTTCGTCGAACCAGGAGGCGTGACGGAACTCGAATGCGGCAAAAACGCCGGTCGGCAGGTCAGCCAGGAAGCTGGTGAGGAGCGGCAAATCTTTCGGCAAACTCGGCGGGAGCTGGAACAAAATCGGTCCCAACTTTGGACCTAAAGCACCGGCGACGGAGCAAAAGTAACGCAGCGTTTCTCCGCAATCGCGCAGCTTGGAAAAGTGAGTGATGCGCTGCGGCGCCTTGAGGCTGAAGCGGAAATGTTCCGGAGTTTGCGCCGACCATTTCTCCAGCGTCGTCGCCTTCGGAATCTGCCGGAACGTGTAGTTGCTTTCCGTGCTCGCAAAGCGCTCCGCGTAAAAGCCGAGCATCTTTGCCGTCGAGAGATCTTCCGGATAAAACGTTCCCTTCCACTCCGGATACTGGAAGCCGGAGGTGCCGATGCGGATCACGTCGAACAGTGCGGCCGCATCAGAGCGTCTTCTTCCCGCGGATTTTCCCGAAGGCCCAGAGGACAAACATGATGATGGCCGCGATCCAGAGCAGGTGGAGAACGCCACTCGTGATTGCCAGCGCCATGCGCAGCACGAACCAGGCAATCACAAGAAGCACAGCGAGCCAGACGAGCGGATGTCTCATGCCCAATGGATCGCGCGGAGGTCGTCCGCTGGCGGTCTCCGATCGTGGCACGTGATCACCAGTTGCGGCAGGCGGCTCTTTCTGGCGTCATCCCGAGCCGCGCATGAAGCTCAGTGTTCTCAATCCCGGCGGCAATGATCCGGAGCAACACTTCCCGGATGGTGCCGGCGTGCCGACGGACCAAGCGCATCCGCCGGTGAACTATCACGGATTCGCCGCCTGCACCGGCGGCGGATTCTTCCGGAAGCTCTCATTCCTGCCATCGGCTGCGGATCCTGTGCTGGTCTTGATCCGCAGGGATCTGAAAGCGGTGCGCCACGCTGTGACGGAGCTGCGGAGTTCCGGACGAAAGATCGCGATTGCCTGGAAGGAAGCGGGCGCCTTGCAAGTCGCCGCGCAACTCCGAACCGCCAGCCAGGTTCGGCTTTTCCGCGAAATTTGCGAGCGGAGCGACGCGGCGATTGCGACCACGCCGGAGCTGGGATCGTTCTTCCGGAGTGCCGGCGTGCGCCGGGTGGAATTCATCCCGACGCCGTATCCGGTGGATGATGCGCGTTGGGACTTTTCTCTTCCGCAGGCGGAGCGGCGCGGGATCTTCCTGGGAACCCGCGAGTTCGATACACCATCGCGTAATCACCTCGCTGCGCTGCTCGCGATCAAGCCGCTGGCCGAGTCGATGCGCGAGCCGGTCACTGTCTTCAATGTGGCTGGCTGGAGCGGGCGCCGGATGCTTCGGGAACTCCGTTTTTCCGACGGGATGCTCCAGGTGATTGAAGGGAAACTTCCTTACCCGCAATACCTGCGGCGGATGGCGCAGCACAAACTTGTCTTCCAATTGGATGCGAGCGCCGTGCCTGGTCAGGTGGCGGGCGACGCGCTGCTCTGCGGCATTCCGTGCGTTGGTGGAAATGGCGCAACCGAGCGGCTGGCTTTTCCCGAACTCTGTGGTCACCAGCGCAATGCGGAGCAACTCTTCGATCTCACTGCGCGCCTGCTGGAACATCCGCCGGAGGCCGCAGCCGCCGCCAAGGCCGCGCTCTCGCTCGCGAGTGCGCGACTTTCCTTCCGGAGTGTCGCGCGCCAGCTGGAGCAGTTTCTTTCCCCGTGAGTTTTCCCGGGCTTGAACTGCCGCGCAGCCTTGCCGCGGGAGGATTGCGGGTCTGGCTGATCGTCGGGATTTTGCTCCGCGTCACTCGCCTGCGCGATGGCTGGGATTTTCTCGCACCGGTCTTCTACTCCACGCCGTGGCCGGTGATTGCCGCTGGTCTCGCCGTGTTGGCGGCTCATTGCCGGCGCCGGGGCAAAGGCCACGCTTTCCGCCGCTACCTGGTGCTCACCGGTGGCGCGCTTTTCACTTGGGTGGCGACGAGCTGGTATTCCGCTCCGGCGCCGGATCGAGCGGCCGATCTCCGGATGATTCACTGGAATGTCTCGCGCCCCGATTCCCTCCTGAGGGCCAAAGCTGCGTGGCTCCGCGGACGCCAGCCGGACCTGATCTGCCTCGCGGAAGTGGAGCCGCGGGACCAGCGAACGCTCGACCGGTGGCGGGCCGAATTTCCGGAGTACGAGCTGCAAACCGTGCGCGGCAACATGGCGTGTCTGGTCCGCGGACAATTCATCCGCAGCGAAGTCGGCGAGTTGGCGCCTGGTTCGTTCTACGCGCTGCATCGACTTCGGGTCCGCGGCCGGGCGCTCGCCGTGCTCCAGGTCGATTTGAACGCGCGGCCGTTTCGTTCCCGGCGCGAACCGCTGCGCAAGCTCCGCGAGCTGGCGCAAACCCACGCTGCCACCGGACTGATCATCGCAGGAGACTTCAATACGCCGCGCGAGTCCGTGCATCTGCAGCCTCTGCGAAAAGACTTCGTCCAATCGTTCGAGGCTGGCGGCAACGGTATCGCGGAGACCTGGCCTGTTCCACTGCTCGCGCTCAGCCTGGATCAAATTTGGCTGAGCGTGCCGCTCCGCGCCATTCATTGCCAGCATCCCTGGACCTGGCTCTCGGATCATCGTCCGGTGATCGTGGATCTGGCGCTTGATTGAGCCGGTCTCGTTAGTCCAAGACTTCCAACACGAAAGCAGAATCTGTGACGAGAACGTGCGCCCCGGTCTGCCGGGCGATGGCATGCAAGAGATCGAAGACAGTAACGTTTTCCAGCTTCAACGTGACCAGCCGCCGAGCCGCGGACGGGGAACCTTCCCGGATCACCACGTTGATTCCGCGCAGTTTGGGATTCGGCTCCTGAACATCTGCGTCTTCGCCGCGTTTGCGGAGAAAATCCACGGACTCGCGCAAGGTCGCGTCGCGGAACTCGACTCGTGGCAGGATGATGTTCTGGATCCGAGTCACCATCGCACGCTGAACTTCAGATAAGCCGTGATCCGTCAGAGCGTTTCCAAAGCGTGGCAGCGCTTCCTTGCCCGCTGCGGTGATGTCCACGCCCGTGGAGCGAAAGCGGATCTGCAATCCGCCCAAGGCAGCCACATGGCGCAACGCTTCCGCCGAACTAGGATTCCGCAGCGACATTGTGATCGGCGTTTTCGGCAAAAGTGCAGGGTCGAAATTCAGATCCAAAGTTGCCGGCATTTCGGCCGCTTGATCTCGATCAGCGGCTTTCCAGGCGCCTGCGATCTTTTGCTTGAGGAAAGTCAATGCCTCGGCGGGAGTAGCAGCACGGAATTCAATCCGCGGAATGACGATCTGCTGAAGCGGCGGCGGAACCGCCTCCTCTGCGGCCTGCAGACGGCCGAGCGCGGCCGCCGTGATCACTAGACTTGGGATAGCCTTTCGTCCGAGACGAAGAAGAAGTGACAGAAGTTGCATTTATCGGCGCAAATTGCCGCAAGACTACGCTGCGGCCAGCAACCGCTCGCGATCGACGCCGTGCAGCTCGAAGAGCCGGAGGATGGTTTCTTCGATGAGGTTATTCGGGCAGCTCGCTCCGGCGGTGATGCCGACGGTCAGTGGTGCCGCGGGCAGCCATGGGGAAGTCGTGACCTCGCGTTTTTCGTGCTGATCGTAATGCACGATCTGCTCGCGCGATTCCAGCCGGGTGGCGTTCCGGATGAAATAGGTGGGCAGCTTCGCCTCGCCCATTTCGGCGAGGTGCGAGGTGTTTGAGCTGTTGTAACCGCCGACGACGAGCAGCAGGCTCATCGGTTCGACGAGCATATCGCGCAAGGCGTCCTGCCGCTCCTGCGTGGCGCCGCAGATCGTGTCGAAAAAGCGGAAGCTGGCCTTTGCGCTTTCCGCCCCGTCGCGGTCGCGAATCGCTGCTTCCACGCGCCGCTGCACTTCCTCGGTTTCGCCACGCATCATGGTGGTTTGATTTGCCACGCCGATCCGCCGGAGATGCAGATCGGGATCAAATCCTTCGCTATGGCAGCCGTGGAAATATTCCAGGAAAGCCGCTTTGTCGCCGCCGCGGCGGATGTAATCGCAGACGTAATCAGTGTCCGCGAGCGTCAGCACGATGAGATAATGCCCGCGCCCATTTTGCACCGCGCGGGACGCGGTGGCCTTGGTTTCTTCGTGCGACGCTTTGCCGTGGATGATCGAGGTGACATCGTCGCTCGCATTTTGGCGTACGCGCTTCCAGACGCTCATCACATCGCCGCAAGTCGTATCGACGATCTGACAGCCGCGCTCCTTGATCCGGGCCAGCGTCTTCATGTCCGTCCCAAAAGCCGGCACGATCACCACATCCTCCGCGGTCAAGTCCGCGACCTCCGCTTCCTTATCCTTGCCGAGCAGATTCTTGATCCCAAGCGCGACGATCTGCTCGTTCACCTCCGGATTGTGGATGATCTCGCCGAGGATAAAGAGCCGCCGATCCTGGAAGACCTTGGCCGCCGCATAGGCGAGGTCGATCGCCCGTTCCACGCCGTAGCAAAAGCCAAACTGCTTTGCCAGCTTCACGGTGACGCCGTCGCAGCTCAAGGTGCCGCCAGCGGCGCGCAGCCGCTCCACGATCTCGCTGCGATAATGCGTCTCCACCTGCGCCTGCACCGCCGCCATTACATCCGGCGTGCGCAGATTCACGCGGGCAGGTTTCGGGCTCGTACTGGCGGTATCGGTGGGCATCAGTTTGCCTTTCTGTCGCCTCATTCTGCTCCCGCCGCAAATCACGGTCGGGAGTGCGGAAGAAAACGCTTACTGATCGACGAGCAGCGGTCCCGTCGGCTGGGAGAAGATCTGGTCGGAGATCAAAACCGAATTGGCTGGATCTGGATCAGCGTAATCGGAAGGGCGCTTCAGGTTGCGGCCGAGCGTGGCGTCTTCCGGCTGAGATTGAGCGATCGAGACCGGCGTGCCGGGACGAGTGAGCGCGAAGAACTTCGGCGCGACGTTTTTATGCAGGCGGAGACAGCCATGCGTGCGTCCTTCTTCCGAAGGCCAGACCGAGCCTTCGTGGAAGCCGTACGCCGGCTTAAACTCCACCCAATAAGCCATCGGGAAGCCCACGTAACGGCCAGTGGCATTCCCGCGTTTCACCGGACGAATGCTGTCGCCATTGACCGAGAAGCCGTAGCTGTTCGAGCGCTTCTTTTCGATCTTGTTGGTGACGCGGAAGTTTCCCATCGGCGTCGGATTCGAGCGCGTGCCGATCGAGGTGGCGGTGACGAGCAGCGGGCGATCGCCTTCCATCACGTACACCGCGCGGTTGGCGAGTGAGACCTTCACGCGCACGTTGGCCGGGTTCTGCGGCTTGTAAGCGACGGCGTTGTAGGAGCTGCGACCGACCGGCCGTGAGGCGCAAGCGCCGAGCAGGACAAGGCTGGCCGCGGCCAGAGAGAGAGCGAAGAAGCGTTTCATTTTTGGAGCGCTAAGGGGAACCGTCCGCGCTGGGTTTGTCAAGGTTCGCGGGTTTGGGCGGCTTGCGCAGCTTCTCAAATTTCCCGGACTCATTAGCGTACTCCGGATAGTCGCGCGTGGCGTTGCGAGGCCGATAGCGGAAGTGTTTATACGGCCAAAGCCAAAGCTCAGGCCGCGTCCGCACCACCGGCTCCAGCGCATCCCAGCAATGCTGCGCAATCTCCTGCAAAGTCGCTTCTGGCGGCAGCTCCACTGGCGGGTGAAGCTTCACCCGACAGCGTCCGTCCGGAAGCGATTCGCTACTCACGGGCAGGAGCAAAGCGCCGGCGCGCTGGGCCAGCACCGCGTGGAGCAGCGGCACGCACATTTGCAGCGTCGGAGGTCGAGAAAGCGGCGGCAGTTTTGAAACCTTCGACCTTCGACCCTCGACCTTCGACGCTTCTTCCGCCTTCGACTCTTGCGCAAAGGCATCGATCACGGTGGCTGCCTGCGTCGGCGGAAGACTCAGATCGATCAGCAAACCGGTGGCGCCGCCACGTTTCACCAGCTTCAGCATCCGGAGGATGGAGTTTTCCTGGGCGATGATTTTATGTCCGGAGACCTGTCGCAGGCGGGAAAAAATCTCCGTGAGATGCGGGTTCTTGAAGTTCTCCGCGACGATGGTGGTGGGGAAACCGAGAAAGCCAAAGGCGAGGCTCGCCCACTCCCAGTTTCCCTGATGCACGCACATCATGATTGTTCCCGAAGGCTTTCTTCCCAGCGTCTGGCGGAAGGCTTCGATTCCCTCCATCTCCAGCCAGCGCGTCCAGTTCTCGGCCGTGAGGTTTGGAGCCCAAAAAAGGTCCAGCATGGTGCGGAGAAAGTTTTGGTACGAAGCGCGCGCCATCGCCTCATGTTCTTCCCGGGTGAGCGCCGGCCAGACGCAATTCAGGTTTTCCAGTGCGACCTTCCGCCCGCGGGCATCCACGCGATAAGCTACGCTGCCGAGCACGTCCGCCAGCCGCGCGCACCCGCCGCGCGAAAGCTTTGGAACTCCCCACGCCAGCAACTCCACACCGAGCCGCTCGAGACGATAACGAAAAGACTTCCAGGGCGACATGCGGCGGCGAGTAGAGCACCTGCACCTCGAAGTGGCTCCGCAAAAAACGCTCGCGCAAGTGCGGAGCAGAGGCGGCTCGTCCAGCCTTGCCTCTCCATCAGAATCCGACCTCAATCGCGACTTCCCGCCCGCTCAAAATCCCGCCTTTTCCCATGAAACCCGCTCCCTTCACCGTGCTCCTTTTCATCCTCGCCGCCGCCAGCGCCTGGGCGGGGCTCGCAGATCGCACGCTCGATATTTACTGGGTCGATGTGGAAGGCGGTGGCGCGACGCTCATCGTCACGCCGCAGGGCGAATCGGTGCTCATCGATTCGGGCAATCCCTTCGAGCGCGACCCTGGCCGCATCTACAAAGTGGCGACCGAAGTGGCTGGTTTGAAGAAGATCGATCACCTCATCACTACGCACTTTCACACCGATCACTTCGGCGGCGCGGCGGAACTTTCCGCGCTGATCCCGATCGGCCAGGTGCACGACAAAGGCATCCCGGATCTCGATCCGGATGGCCGCACGAACAACTCGCGCTGGCCGATCACCATCGCGCCTTACCGGAACTTCAAAGCCGATGCGCGGAACGTTCTCCGCGCCGGCAGCGAGATCCGCTTGAAGCAGATCGACGGTCCCAAGTTGACCCTCCGCTGTCTCGTCGCCAACCAGCAGTTCATCGACCCGCCCGCTGATCTGCCGCCCAATCCGCTCAGCGCGCAGCACGTCGAGAAACCCAAGGACACCAGCGACAACGCCAACAGCGTCGCCGCCCGGCTCGACTTTGGCGGCTTCCGTTTTTTCAACGGCGGCGACCTGACCTGGAACGTCGAAGCGGCACTCGTCAGCCCAGTCAATCGCGTCGGCCAGGTCGATGTCTTCCAGGTCAATCACCACGGGCTCGACGGAAGCAACAATCCCGTTTTCGTCCACAGCCTCGCCCCCACCGTTTCCGTGATGAACAACGGTCCGAAGAAAGGCACCGCCGGTTCGACCATCGCCGCCTTGAAGAGTTCGCCGGGAATCCAGGCGATGTACCAGGTTCACAAAAACGTCCGGGCGGACGGCGCGGAGAACAACACGGGCGACGAGTTCATCGCCAACTTGCTGGAAACGTGCGCCGCCAATTACCTGAAACTCAGCGTCGCGCCGGGTGCGAAAAGCTACACGGTCTCCATCCCCGCCACCGGCCACACGCGCAGCTTCCAAACGCGCGCGCCTTGAGCGAAGAGAGGAACGTGAAGCTCGCCCGATCCGCTCTCTCCGGGTCCTCCGGAGAAGGGAATCTATTTCCTACTGCGCGGACTTACCGCCGAAGGATGGCGGTGACCGGAAAGTGATCCGACGCGGTGCGCCCTTCGCGATCCGGACGCTCGATCGTGGCTGCGATGACTTTCCAGTCGCGCGAGACCGCGATCCAATCGATTCGGCCGCCTTTGCTTGGCGCGGCCAGGAATGGCGTCGTCGTCCCTTCGTTCTCCTCACGCTGCGGATGCGCAACCCGGTAGCTGTCCAGCAGCCGCGATTCCGCCTGATCTCGCAAACCAAACAACGCCTCGTAAGGATCGCTCCCTTCTGCCGCATTGAAGTCGCCGGTGACCACCAGGGAGCAATCTTTTCCCAGCTCTCCAAGTTGCGACCCGATGAGCCTGGCAGATTCCAGCCGCGCCATCTTCCCGAGATGATCGAAATGCGTGTTGATCCAGAGCACCGGCTTGCCGGTGTTCGCCTTGTCCTTGAGCCGCACCCAGCTCGCCATCCTGGGCAGGGCGGCATCCCAGTCTTTGCTGCCAACTTCGGCGGGCGTTTCGCTCAGCCAAAAGTGTCCGCCGTCGATCTTCTCAAACCGATCTTTTCGCCAGAAGATCGCGGTCATCTCGCCTTGCTCCCGGCCATCCTCTCGCCCCGCCGACAGCATCGCGTAAGCCGGCATCCGCTCCGCCAGGAAGTCCCGCTGAAACCCCAGCGTCTCCTGCGTCCCGAGCAGGTCCGGAGCAAAATCCCCGATCGCCTTCGCTAGAAAGTCTTTCCGCCGGTCCCAATGGTGCTCCCCATCCTTGGCCGTGCCGTAGCGCACGTTGTAACTCATCACCTTGATCTCCCCAGCTGAACTCAGCTCAGCAGCGCGGAGAATCGTGGCGGTGGAAACTACGAAGGCAGCCGCAAGGAACAAGCCGGGGAAGATGGTCATAGGGAGAAGTGACGACTTGCGCTCCGATCGGAAACCTGAGCCAGCATTTTCTGTTCACGCTCTGCCGGTACTCGGAGCAATGTGGATGCACATGGAAACGGCCCAGCTTCTCGAAATCACGCGCGCGATTTTGGCGCAGCCGACGGCGCCGTTTCAGGAGGATGCGGTGCGGGCGGAGATCACGATGCAGCTGGCGCAGTTGCCGCACGTGACGCTGGAGCAGGATGACTTCGGGAATGTCATCGCGTGTTATCGCGGATGCTCGGAGCATGCGGAATATGCGTTTGCGGCGCACATGGATCATCCCGGTTTTGTCGGGGAAGAATTTCTAGGCGGCGTTCCGGAAGCCTGGCGGGCGAATGGCCGCACCCGCGATTTCGGCGCGTTTGCGATGTGGGATTTGCCGGCGTTCGAGTTGCGCGAAGGCCGCATTTATTCCCGAGCGTGTGACGATCTGATCGGCTGCGCGGCGATCGTCGCGCTTTTTCATGAACTCGAACGCGCGGGCGCGGAAGCGACGGTTTACGGCCTTTTCACCCGTGCGGAAGAAGTCGGTTTTGTCGGGGCAATCCAGCTGGCAAAGTCGGGACGCATTCCGCGGGATCTGACGATTGTTTCCCTCGAGACCAGCTCGGAGAAAGGCGGCCCGGCTAAGATGGCCGACGGAGTGATCGTGCGGGTCGGCGATCGCACTTCGATCTTCGATGACGCCGCCACCGCGGGACTGGTGCGCTCTGCGAGCGAAAGCAAGATCCCGTTTCAGCGTTGCCTCATGAGCGGCGGCACGTGCGAGGCGACGGCGTATCAGCTCTACGGCTATCGCACCGCGGCCCTCTGCGTAGCGCTCGGCAATTACCACAACTGCGGTCCGGAGCATCAGATCGCCGCGGAGTTTGTCAGTCTCGACGACCTGATCGGGATGATCGCTTTGATGACATCGGCGGCGACGCACGAAGGTCCAATCGATCCGCAGCACGCGCTGCGACAGCGTCTGGAGGCAGGAGTGGAAAAGTACCGCGCCCATTTTTAGAGCGGGGAATCAGGAGAAAGGTCATGGCTGCAAGCGCACCGGCGGAGGCAAGGTTTCCAGCACAGCGCGGGTGACTTCTTCCGTCGTGATCGCTTTCATGCAGCGGAAATCGATCGGGCATTCGCGGAGAAAACACGGGCTGCATTCCACGTGATGCCGGAGGATCCGGTGATTTGTTCCCAGCGGACCGGTGAGCGCCGGTTCGGTGGAGCCGAACAGCGAAATCGTCCGCACGCCGAGGAAGGCAGCGAGGTGCATGGTGCCGGTGTCATTGGTCAGCAAAAGGTCGCAGGTGCGAAGCTCCGCGATGAGTTCGGCGAGCGATGTTTTGCCGATGAGATCGGTCGCTGGAATTGCCGCCGCGGTCAGGATGACGTCGCCGACTTCGCGATCTTTGCCGACGCCGAAGAGCTTCCACTCACACCCGGTCGCTTCATGGATTCGCCGCATCACTTCCGCAAAACCTTCCGGAAGCCAGCGTTTCGCCGGACCGTACTCCGCGCCGGGGCAAAGCCCGAGAACCAGCCTCCCAGCAGCTTTTAGCGGCCGTTGCTCCTCCACCGGCGGACGGCGGATCAAGTCGTCCGCAGCAGCTCCGATGAATTTCGCCAACTCCAGATAATGGTGGACCTGGTGCTTCGGCCGAGCGGGCGTTTTCTTCTTCTTCCCCACGAAAACCTGGTCCAGCAAAGCGCGGCGATGATGGCCGGGATAACCGACGCGGCGTGGAATTCCCGCGAGCCAAATCTCCAGCGCGACGCGGAGCGAGTTGGGGAAAAGAATCGCGGCATCGAAGTTGGCGGAGCGCAGTTTCTTCCCCACCGCAAAGACGCTTTCTTCCGGAGCCAGCGCGATCACTTCATCCACCTCCGCCACTTGCTTCCAGAAGTCGGCCAGCTTTTCCGGAGTGACGATCGTCACCCGAGCATCCGGACGGCCGCGGCGAATCGCCTGCACCGCGGGAACACTCATCACCGCATCGCCGAGCCAGTTACTCGCGCGGATGGCGATCCGGAAAGGTTGGAGCGAAGCGGTTGCGGTTTCTTCCTGAACAACGCCGCGTTTGTAGGTCGCGAGGAGGAACTTCGGTTTCGGTGTTTTCCAGCGGTTGTGCACCCAAAACCAATCCGCTGGTTCTTGCCGGATTTGCTGCTCGAGCGCGGCATTGATCTGCAGCGTGAGAGCCTCGGCCGCGGTGCTTTCGGTGGGGATTGGAGGAAAGAGAACGCAACGCCAGCGCGCCACGCCGACGGTGTAAACGGCGGCGGGAACCACCTGCGCGCCGGTGCGCAGCGCCAGGGTCGCGGCCAAAGTGGAAGTCGAAGCGAGCCGCCCGAAGAATGGACACCACAAACCCGCGTCGCCCGCGTGTTGATCGACCAGAATTCCCACCGCGCCGCCTTCCCGCAAAAACTGTGCGGCCTTGGTAAAACCTTCCTTGCGCTCGAACAAAGCGAGGCCAAGTCGCGCCCGGTCGCGGCGCACCTGAGCGTCGATGTGCGGATTGCCGAGCGCCTGAAAAATGGTTCCGGATTTGCAGGGAAAAAAGAGCGGGGAAACCTGCGCGAAGACTTCCCAGTTTCCCATGTGGCTCACCGCCATGACGAAGCCTTTTGCCTCGGGCGCTCCCGGCTCCAGCGTCTCGAGACCTTCCACCGTCACGCAGCGGCGCACTTCTTCCGGCGACATGCGCGCGATCTTGAGACTGGAGAAAAGATTCGCCCCGAGCGTGGTGAAATGTTTCCGCGCCAAAGTGCGCAGTTCTTCCGGAGACTTTTCGCGGCCGAAGGCGATCGTTAGATTGTGCAGCACCAGCCGGCGATAAGGTCGCGCGAGATAAAATCCGACCCAGCCAAGCGCCGCGCCGCAGCGGAAAACCAACGTCAGCGGAAGCAAACCGAGCATCCAGCCGATCAGCCGGTAAACCGCAAAACCGACCTGATCCATCACCGCTTCTTCCAGAACATCGACTTCAGCGGATGCTCGTCGAGGACGTTGGGTTCGATCCCGCCGAGTCGCTGGTCATCGTAGAACTGAATGCCGACGTAATAGTAAAGCGGACAGATCGGCGCTTCTTCGCTGACGAGCTGCTTTTCCGCCTCGCGGAAGATCGCGAAACGTTTTGCTGGATCGAGCTCGCGCGCAGCTTCCTCGATGGCTTTGTCGTAGCGCGGACTTCCCCAGCCGGTGCGATTGTTTCCGCCGCCGGTGACAAACATATCCATGAAAGTATTTGGATCCGCGTAATCGCCGACCCAAGTCGAACGGCAGAGGTCGTATTGCAGGTTGCTCAGGGAAGAGAGATACACTTTCCATTCCTGTTGCTGGAGCTGAATGGAAACGCCGAGTTCCCGGGCGAACATTCCCTGAAGTTCCACGGCTAGATCGCGGTCCAGATCGGAGTCGCCTTTGAAAAGATAGCTGGCCATGGGGAACCCGCGGCCGCCGGGAAAACCTGCTTCCGCCAGCAACGCGCGCGCGCGATCCGGATCTCGCGCAAGGCCGGGCGGAGGCTCGTATCCCGCGGTGCCGGGCGGCACAAGGCTGTGCGCCGGAAGCTCGCCGGCTTTCGTGATCTGTGTGACGAGATGCTGCTTGTCGATCACCAGGCTGAAGGCAAGGCGCACCCGCGGATCGTTGAACGGTGGCTTCGAGCAGTTGAAGCGCATGAAGTAGTTTCCGAGGAAAGGCGCCGCGTGGAAATCCGGGCGCTGCTTGAGTTCTTTCATCAGCGGAGTCGGCGCGAGGCCTTTGTCCATCATCAGATCCGCCGCACCGGTGGCGTAGAGATTGAAAGCCGTCATCGGACGGCCGCTCGGGAGAATATCGATGCTCTTCATCCCGACGTTCGCCCTGTTCCAGTAGGTTTCGCTGCGTACCACGCGGATCCGGTCGAAGAGCCGCCAATCCTGCAGGGTAAAAGCGCCGTTGCCGATCAAGTTGCCCGGCTTCGTCCAGTTGACGCCGGCTTTTTCAAACCTCTCGACGCTCGCCGTGTGCACCGGGAGGAGCGTGACGAAGCAGCAGAGATCCAGGAAAAAGGGCGTGGGGTTTTCCAGCGTGACCTCGAACGTGAAGTCGTCCACGGCGCGAATTCCCACCTGGCTGAAGTCGCGGTTCTTCCCCTCGTTGAAGAGTTTGGCGCCGCGGATGTAGTGAAGCTGATAGGCGTATTCCGAGCCGGTCTCCGGCAGCAAGGTGCGCCGCCACGAGGCGAGGAAATCGCGCGCGGTGACCGCTTCGCCGTTGCTCCACTTTGCTCCACGCCGGAGATGAAAAGTATAGACGCGGCCATCCGGAGAAAGGTCCCAGCGCTCGGCGACGCCCGGCTGCGGTTTGCCGGCGGAATCGAAGGAAGCGAGACCTTCAAACAAAGCATAGGCGATCCGCCCGTCTGGCTGGCCGGTGATCAGCGCGGGATCGATCGACTCGGGCTCGGCGCCATTGAGGAAGACGAGATCCGCCCGATCCGGCACCCGGACGCACGCGCAAAGCAAAGCGACGAGGAGAAGCGACGCGGCTCGGCTCCAGGCGACCGGAAGAGGGAACTGGGATGAACGTCGGACGGTCGCTGCAGGCACGGGGACGAAGACTTTGCACCAAAGCCGGCGCGCGTCCAAGGGCTTCCGCTCAGGGAACGTTTGCGGTTTCGATTTCCGGTTCGCCGCCCGTCGAACCATCCGCGTCGTTCGCTTTGGGAGCGTCTATGGAAATCGGCCAGGAGAAGAGGAAACATCCGCAGATCAGCGCAGAGTAGCGGATTGGCAGTTGCCGCCTCAGGGATCTCCGGAAAATCGGCGTCATCTGCGGACATAAACAGTTTTGCGCCGCGTTTCAGAGCCGGAGATGCTCCAGCAAACGCACGCCTATTTGCCCGTCTCGTCCACCACTGCCTGCCGCCACTTCTTCACTTTGCCTTCGAGATAGTTCACGACATTCCGGCGGTAAGCGGCCAGTTCCTCTCCGGTGATCTGGTTTTCCTCCAGGATCCGCACGCTGGTCATCGGAGCGAGGAAGTTCGTCCCGGCCAACTGCAGCAGGACTTTGGTCTGCTGCTCCTTGAACATCAGCACGGGGAAGGAATCGCCCTTGTCCATCATCCACTGGGCGCCATCGGCCAGCGTGACGGGCGTGTCTTCGGTCATGGTGGCGAAGAGGACGATCGCTTTCCCTTCCGCCAGTGCCCCTGAGGCCGAGATCAGGAAGAACACTCCGGCGAGCAAAACCCGCTGGATTGCTCCAAAAGCTCTCCGCCCGCGGGAAGCAGACTGGAACGCCTGCGCCTGGGCGGAGACCACTGACAGGAGCAGGTCAGGCGGAGAAAATGAGAGCGGATTTTTCACAAGGAAAGCGAACCGATTTTGCACGATCCAGGCTGGTCCGCAAGCCGCCGCAACGAATCGAATTTTTCGTTGGCTTTTAAAAAAATCAGCTTAGCGTGCGCACACATTAGCTCATAGCCGAGACCTCGGAGTTGGGGAGATTGTCAGTTGAAGTTTTTCAGTGACGACTTGAAACCGATCACCGGGCACCGTCACCGAAGTTCCAGCCGAGCAGCAGTCGTAGTAAACCAGTAAATAGAATCAAAATGGGCAATAAACTCTACGTGGGGAACCTTTCGTTCAACACCACGGAAACCGACCTCCAGGATCTCTTCGGCCAAGCTGGCACCGTCAGCGAAGTCATGCTGATTCAAGACCGTTTCACCGGCAAATCCCGCGGGTTTGCTTTCGTCACGATGGGCAGCGATGAAGACGCGAAAAACGCGATCACTCAGTTCCACGGCAAGGCGATCGATGGCCGGCCGCTCACCGTCAATGAAGCGCAGCCTCGCGAAGAGCGGCGTGGCGGTGGTGGTGGCGGCGCAGGCGGCGGAGGTGGTGGATATGGCGGCGGTGGTGGCGGCGGAAGCCGTGGCGGCGGCGGCGGATATGGTGGAGGCGGCGGCGGTGGTGGACGTGGAGGTCCAGGCGGCGGCGGCGGTTATGGGGGCGGGGGACGCAGCGGTGGTGGTGGTGGCGGCGGGGGAAGCCGTGGCGGTGGTGGCGGATACAGTGGCGGCG
>DASVRR010000187.1:0-33784 GCA_036388515.1 Chthoniobacteraceae bacterium
TCTGCGTGGTCGGCGGCGGCGACTCGGCTTGCGAGGAAGCGACGTTCCTCACGCGCTTTGCTTCCAAGGTTTATCTGATCCACCGGCGCGACACCCTGCGTGCCTCGAAAATCATGGCGGATCGCGCGCTGGCGAACCCCAAGATCGAGCCGATCTGGAACAGCGCGCCGGTCGAATATCTCACCGATGAGCAAGGTGAAATGCGCGCGGTTAAGTTGCGTGATCTTGTCGGCGGCGGAGAGCGGGAGCTGGAAGTGAAGTGCGTCTTCGTGGCGATCGGTCACACGCCGAACACCGCGGCGTTCCGGGGCAAGCTGGACATGGACGCGAACGGCTATCTGCTGCAACGCGAAGGCACGCGCACCAATGTTCCCGGGGTTTTCGCCGCGGGGGACGTCGCGGATCACGTCTATCGCCAGGCCATCACCGCCGCCGGTCAGGGCTGCGCCGCGGCGCTCGACGCGGAACGGTATCTCCTGGATCTGGAGGCGGAATGAGCGGCCGAGGCGGAGTCGCCGCGGCCCGAGCTTCCGCGCGCCTGCTGCCGCCTGCCGCTTGAAGATCTGCGATCTCACGCAGTTCTACTCGCCGGTCAGCGGCGGCGTGAAACGCTACGTCTCCGAAAAGGTGCGCCACATCCGCGAACGCACCGCGGCCGACGAGCACGTGCTGATCGTCCCCGGGGAACGAGACGAGCGAATCGCGGGAGAACGCGCGCGCGTTTACACCATCCAATCGCCAATGATCTCCCGGACCTCGCGCTATCGCGTGCTGCTGCGGCTCGAGGCCATCGAGCGGATTCTGGAGGAGGAACGTCCGGATCTGATCGAGAGCGGCGACCCTTACCAAGTCGCCTGGAAAGCGGTGCATTCCGGCGTCGCTCTGCAGATCCCGGTCGTCGGCTTCTACCACTCGCACTTTCCGGAAGCCTACGTGCGCACCGCGCGGAAGTATTGCGGCCAGACGGTCACGGAGTTCTTCCATGACTTCTCCCGGCGCTACATTCGCAATCTCTACAACCGCTTCGAACGCACGCTCGTTCCCTCGCCCGCGCTCGGCGAGTTGCTGGCGCAATGGGGCGTGCGGAATACTGCCGGAACCGATCTCGGCGTGGACACGGGAGTTTTCCATTCACGGGGGGCGCCGGCAGAAAACGTCCGCGCGGAACACGCGATCCCGAGCAACCGCGTGCTCCTGCTTTACGTCGGCCGTTTGGCTCAGGAGAAAAACACGCAGACGCTGTTTGCCGCCTTCCGCCAACTCGCGCGGCAGGAACCCGGGCGCTTTCACCTGCTCCTCGTCGGCGACGGGCTGCAGCGCGCGGATCTCGAGAAGCTGCGAGCAGAAACCGGCGAAGTCACCTGGATCCCTTATTGCGCCGAGGCCGAGCGCCTGGCCGCCATCTATCGCGCCGCCGATCTCTTCGTGCATCCGGGCGTTCAGGAAACCTTCGGGCTGGTGACGCTGGAAGCCCAGGCTTGCGGAACCCCGGTCATCGGAATCCGCGGCAGCTACATGGACCGAATCATCCACAGCGATCAAACCCTCTGGGCGCGCGAAAATTCTCCCGAGGCGCTCGCCACCGCGATCTCCGAGTTCAGCCGCGCCGATCTCGCGTCGATCGGCGCCCGCGCAAGCGCCATCGTTGCCTCGCGGTATTCCTGGACTCAGGTATTCACGCGCTTGTTTGACCTCTACCGCGAAGTCATCCACAACTACCGCCCCCGCTGAATGTCCGCCGAAAAGCAATTCGCCATCCGTCCGTTCCAGGCAGCCGACCGCGCCCGGGTGCGCGAGCTCTGCTGCGAGACCGGCTTCCTGGGAAATCCGGTGGATCCCATCTTCGAGGATCGCGAACTTTTCGCCGATTATCTCACGGCTTATTACACGGATTGGGAGCCGGAGAGTTCCTTTGTCCTGCTGGTCAATGGCGACATTCGCGGCTACCTGCTCGGCTCCCGCCATTCCGTCCGCCAGCAGCTCTACAATCTCTACAACAACGTCGCGCTCTTCCTCCGCGGAATCTTCCGCTACCCGCGCTACAACGCCGCTTCAAAGCGCTTCGTCCACTGGATCCTCCGCCAGGCCTGGCGCGAAGTCCCCGCAGCGCCGCGCCGCACCGCGCACTTTCACATCAATCTGCTCGCCGACGCGCGCAGCGTGGCGCACACCCGCGCGCTGGCCGATTCGTATCTCAAGTATCTGCACGAGCACGGCGAAAAGCGCGTCTTCGGCCAGATGACAGTGTTCGAGGATCGGCGCGGAACCCGCATGTTCGAGCGCTACGGCTTCCGCGTGCTGAACCGGACCGAGATCACCAAATACCGGGCGCTTCATCCCGCGCCGGTCTATCTCTGCACGGTGATCAAGGATCTCGACGAGAACAGCCAGCTCTACGCCAAGGCGTCCTAAAGCGGCTCGTGCGCCGCTGTCCGCTGGAAGACCAGCGACATCATCCGCAGCAGATCTTCGGACAGCACGGGTTTGAAGACCACCGGCGCGTCGATGCTCTTGAGAAAGGCGTCCACCTTCGGATTATCCCCATGTCCGGTGACAAACAGAAAGCGTTCGGCCATCGCCGGTTTCATCTTCTGGACCGCCAGGTAAAACATGTCCCCCGGCATTCCCGGCATCATCATGTCGCAAACGATCAGGTCGAAATCCATGGCGATCACCTCGTGCAACCCGGCCGCGCCGTCCGTCACCGTTGTCACCACGAAATTGCGAGCCTCCAGCAATTCCTTCAGCGTATTCCCCAGCTCCACGTCGTCATCGAGCAGCAGGATGCTTTTGATTTCGAGCTCCGGCGTGACCGGAGGTTGTGAAGAGCTGGAGGAGGCAGACATCGGGCCGGAAGCTAAGCAGCAATCACGCCGGTGTCATTCGGGAACTAAGCGGAGGGCAGATCCAAACGGAAGTCCTATGGAATGTCGACGCGGACGAGCGCCTGCGACTTGTCCGCAAAAGCGGCGAGGAGCGCGAGCGAACCAGTCGCATTATAGCTGCGGGCAGTTCCATACGAACCAGGGACCGCACCAAGCACAGTCATCGTGGCGAGCGGTGACCCGCCCAAGGTGAGTGGCACTCCCGTGCGGATCAACCGGCGGAGCAACCCAGTCGAATCCACGGCCCACAAGCCAACTTTGTTTTTGGGTTCCGAATCGCCACCGGTTGTTTCGGCGACAAAGATCAGTTTCCCGCCAAGCCCGTCGGGCAGCGCATAGGAGACAAACTTGCTCCAAACTGCACCCGTTAATTGTCCGTTTTCGTCCGGTGCAGGAGCTCCGAGACGAGCGGTCAACGCGAGATTCCCGGCATTGCCCGAGAAGAGCGCGGCTTTGTTGCGAGGAGACACAGCCGTCCCGCGGAGCCCGCTGAGAAAGGCAACTTCGCCAAAGTCATTCCGGACCGGATCGAAAAAGCCGGAAAATCGCACTGCGCTCGGGTCGGTCGAGATCGGGGTCGCATCATTCTCTCGCGCCAGGACGTTCCAGAGGCCCGCCTCGTCGCTCTGCAAAAGCACCGCATCATCCGCTGCAGTGACTCCACCGGCACCCGGCCGAGCGGTTGCCGCTAACACCGAACCCGCGTCGCCGCTCGGCAAGCCAAAGCTTTTCCAAGCGACTCCCGTCCCGACCATGGACGCCTCTTCCGCACTTGAGAGCAGAACGGTGAGACCCGAGTCCGCCTGGATCGAAACGATGTGCGTCTCCCCTCCAGCCAAGGACACCTTGGCCAGCACAGCATCACGACCGTGCCAGCGCCCTTGCCCCGGAGAACCGAGCGCCGGGCGCAGGATGCTGATGGTCTTGATCAGCGAACCTGAAACTCCGGTCAGCTCCGTGCCCTCGCGAAGCAACGGAATTGCTGCAGCCGCATCGTTCATCCGGACCAGCACCGTGTCATCTGTCGCGGTCACGAATCCTGTCTCGCGTTGCAGCGTCAGCAACGCCAGCAGATCCCCGTCTCGCAGCGAGATACTGATGATCGACTTCAGCTTCCGGCCACCGAGACCGGGCACCTCGCTCCCTTCCAGAAGCACCGGTTCCAGTGCTGAACCAAAGGCATCGGTCCAAACCCCTTGATTGTTGGAGGCAGTGATGCCGGTCCCCTGGACCGTCGCGATGATCGCTAATGCGCCGTTTGGCGCCAGCACCGGATCAAGGAAGCTCTTATACGTCACTCCTGCGCTGAAGCCGTCGGCTTGCCGCCCTTGCAATGCCGCAAGCCGGCTCGCGCCCGCCCCGTCTTCCCAGTAAATCGCGGCGAGTTTGCTGCGCCCGGAAGTAACGGTAACTTTCGCCACCAGCTCCCGGAAATCGCTGATCGCCGGCACGCCGAAGGCAGTGAGCCTTGCATCGCTCGCCAGACCATCCGTCCCTGCTCCTGGAGCCAGCTCACCGGTGATCGCCGTCTTCGTGGCAGCAGCCCGCCCAGGTTCGCGCGTGAAGGCAATCGTCACGGTGCTTTCCATCGCGGTGTGATTGCCGGCGGTGTCAGTGACGATGAAGGAGAGCGGATGAACGCCGAGTTCCAAGACGGTGCTCGTCGGTGCCGGCGACTGCGTCACCTCGGCAACTCCCACGGCATCTGTAGCGAGCCCACGAACCACCTCCCGATAGTCCGCGAGAGCCGCCGTACCGGTTGGTCCCGCAGCTTGCTGCTGTGGAGGCAAAGCGGCTACCCGGGGACCGACCGTGTCTGAGACGACGACGGTGAATGTGGCGATCGCCTGATTGTTCGCTGCGTCTTTTGCTGTCGCGGTCACTGTAGTCGAGCCAAGCGGGAAGACTGTCCCGCTTTCATGCGAGTAAGTGAGAGCTGAAACTCCCACCAGATCCGTGGCTGTCGCCGCCGGGTAGGTCACGGTTGCTCCCGCCGCGCTGGTTGCTTCAGCGATCACGTTCGCCGGCGGTGTGATCACTGGAGCCTTCGTATCAACCACGGTGACCGTGAAAGTTGCCGTGCGGGTGTTATTCGCCGCATCCTTGGCGGTCGCAGTCACCGTCGTCGAACCGATCGGGAACCTGGTTCCGCTCTCCTTTGAATAGGTGATCGAGATCACGCCCACCGAGTCACTGGCCGTTGCCGCCGAATAGCTTGCCAACCCTCCGTCCGCACCGGTTGCTTCCACGGAAACATTTGCCGGCGGCGTCAGTAGCGGAGCAGTCGTATCCCGCACCAGGACCGTGAAGGTCGCCGTCCGAATATTGTTCGCTGCATCCTTAGCCGTGACAGTCACGGTGCTGGTCCCGATCGCGAAGACTGTTCCGCTGTTCTGCGAATAGGTGACCGAGGCCACGCCGACCGCGTCCGCAGCTCCGGCGGCCGGGAAATTCACCGTGGCTCCCGCGGCGCTCGTGGCTTCTGCCACCCTGTTCGTCGGCGCAGTGACCGTCGGAGCAGTCGTATCCCGCACCGTCACCGAAAAGGTCCCCGTCCCCACGTTCCCCGCTCCATCCCGCGCCGTCGCGGTGACCGAGGTGACGCCGAGCGGGAAGATCATCCCGCTGTTCCTGGAGTAACTGATCGAGTTCACTCCCACCGTATCGCTCGCACTTGCGGGAGAGTAGCTCGCCGCCGCGCCATTTGGACTGGTTGCTTCCACCGTGACATTCCCTGGCGGAGACACCGCCGGCGGAGTGGTATCGCGCACAGTCACAGTAAAGGTGGCGGATCCGATATTGTTTGCAGAATCTTTGGCTGTCGCGGTCACCGTCGTCAGACCCATGGGGAACATCAGTCCGCTATTCCTGGAATAGGTGAGAGATGCAACGCCCACAGAATCCGTGGCGACAGCGGAAGAGTACGAGACGGTTGCACCAGCGTTGCTCGTCGCTTCGACGATCAGGTTTTCCGGCGCGGAGACCGCAGGTGCAGTCGTATCGCGCACCCTCACGATGAAACTCCCAGCCTGCACCGCGCCTCCGCTATCGGTGGCACTGACGTTCACTGTCGTATCGCCGATGGGGAAAATGCTTCCGCTGGGAGGTGAAACATTCGGGACGATTGGACCATCTTCCACATCCGTGGCGCTTGTGTTGAAAGAAACCGCTGCCCCCGCTGCCGAGGTCGCTTCTTGAACCAAAGGAGAAGGCGGCATCGTCAGCGTCGGCGCATTCAAGCCGCTCCCCGTGAGGGGAATGTCGAAGGCATTCTCATCGCGGTCGTCGCTAGCAATATGCAGGACTGCAGTTCGGGCGCCGCCGGCAGTCGGTCTGAAGGTGACGTCGAAGGTGGTTGCACCGCCAGCACGCAGCACGCGCAGCATTCCAGAGGTGTTCACACTGAAGTCACTCGCAGCAATCCCATCGGTCATCACCTCGAGGCGGAGTAAAACCTCCGTGCCGTAGTTCCTTATCGTCAAAGTCTTCGCCGCACTCGTGCCCCCTGACGAGGCGATCCCGAAGTCAATGGTTCCGGAACCATCCGTTAGGTGAGCTCCCGTCGAATCCAGAATCGCGATCTCGGGACCTGCGATAGGACCGTCAAAAAGCTCCGCACTGGTCAAACGGCTCCCCGCGAAGCCTCCTGCAATGAGTACCTTGCCGCTGCTCAACGGGGTGGCGGTGTGATAAACACGACCCTGTTGCAGACTATTCGTGGCCGTCGAAATTCCCGTCTCAGGATCGAATCGTTCGACACTGCTCAACGAACCAGCGCCGCCGGCAAGCAGCACCTCGCCACTTCCCAACAAAGTCGCGGTATGACGCGAGCGCGGGTGCTTCAAACTGCCCGAAAGCGTCCACGATCGTAACCCAGGATCGTAGATTTCGGCCATTTCTCGTAACGTGCCGCTGTCGATGCCACCAGAGATCAAAGCCCGACCGTCAGGCAACGAAGTCGCTGTGTGAGCGGAGCGAGCATAGGCGAGGCTGCCGGTGCTGGCCCAAGTTCCGGCTGTGGGATCGTAGAGTTCTGCACTGCGAAGAACTCCAGTGTAATTTCCGCCGCCGGAAACAAGCACAGTCCCATTGGTGAGCAACGTGGTCGTGTGGGAGGAACGCGCTGCAATCAGAGCGCCTGTAGAGGTCCAGGTTCCGCTGGAGGGGTCATAAAGTTCAACGCCGACAGACGGAGAGCTGCTACCTCCACCAGCCACGAGCACTTTACCACCGGGGATCAAGACGCCAAAACAAAAGGAACGCACTTCCGCCATGCTTCCAGTGACCGTCCAAAGCCCAGTCGCTGGATCATAGATCTCCGCAGTAGACAGATCATTGCCAAAACCGCCGGTCGTCCCCCCTGCGACAAGCACCTTGCCACTCGGCAAGCGAGCCGCAAGATGATGGGCACGCTGGTTGGACAGGCCGCCAGTGGCACTCCACGTCCCGCTTGCAACATCATAGAGCTCTGCCGTCCTGAGGGAACCGTCGGACCCGATTCCTCCTGCAACAAGAACCTTCCCATTGGTTAACAAGGTCGCCGAGGCTCCTTCCCGACCCACACCCAAGGAACCCGTGCTGGAGAAACTCGAAGATGCCAGCCGGGTCGGGCAATCATAAACCTCCGCGGTTCCCAGCGAACCATTGTTATAGCCCCCGGCGATCAGTATCTTACCACTCGGGAGGACTGTCGCGGTGTGGCCGGAGCGCCTGGTAACCAGGGAGCCTGCCGAAGCCCAGCTCCGCGTTCCGGGATCGTAGATCTTGGCGATTGCGTAAATGGGACTTGGATACTGGAAAATATCAGCTCCTCCGGTGACCAAAACCCGGCCGTCTTGAAGAACCGTAACTTCGTGGCCTGCAATCGGCCCGTCCAAGCTGGCTGTAGCCGACCACGCGTTCGTCGCCGGGTTGTAGAGATCGGCGCTGCCTGTGCTGTTGGCGTTAGCGCCGCCGATGACGAGCACGGTTCCATCCGGCAGTAGCGTGGCCGAATGAGAGTAACCAGCGTTAGGGGCTGGTCTTGCGGAACTCCATGTTCCGGCTATCGGATCATAAAGTTCCGTGGTGCCATAAAGGTTGATCCCCCCGACTGCGAGAACCTTGCCATCGCGCAGGATCGTAGCGGTATGGAGAGCACGTCGGGCGGAAAGGTTGCCAGTTGGCGTCCATGTTCCTGTAAGAGGGTCGTAAAGAACACACGAGGTCAGGGAACCGCTGGAGTTTTCTCCCCCAACCACCAACACCTTGCCACTTGCGAGCAGGTTAGCGGTGGCATACGTGCGAGCGATGTTTAGGTTGGCTGTAGGAGACCAGGTCCCGGTTGCGGGATCATAGATCTCCGCACTACTCATCGCACCCGAGCTTGAGTAAGTCGTGCCACCTGCCACCAACACCCTTCCATCAGGAAGAAGAGTCGAAGTGTGACCATACCGGGCGTTTGCCAAGCGACCTGTAGCGGTCCATGCGCCGGTGGCCGGATCGTAAAGCTCGGCCTGATAAACGGGCGTCGAGTCTCCAGCGGTGCCTCCGACGAGGAGAATCTTGCCGTTGCCCAGGGCCGTGGCCGTGGAACCGCCACGGGGTGTGACCAGGTTCCCTGTGCTCGAGAAAGTAGATGTTTGTGTCCAACCACCGACCGAGAGCGCGAAGCTGAGTGTCAGGAAAAGGCGCAGAGTCGCCATTCTGGATAGCCCCGCCAAACGGGATATCGATCGTCTGCTACGGAAGAATGAATCGAAGATGCTCATCGGAACTTAAGCTTAGTTAAGGACAAGTCTGCGGCATAAGGGTTCCTCGACCCAGCAGTAGTGAGCGTACATCCGTGGAGAGTGAGCAGATCATAGTGGGTTACCGCGCCGTTTGCCGCTTTGTGATCCTCCGCCGCACTTTCAAGCGAGTTCTGGGGCCATCGCCGGCAAGGCGCTCCATATCACGGTATGCTTCCCCGTCAAGGACGGCAGCGGGATTCCACAACTGAACGGGCAATGCGATCGTCGATCCACATCCGTCTCCGCCCTCACGCTGCTTGTATGGTGCTTTGGGCGAACTCCCGCGCGGTCCTTCCTTCGTCCAAGACTTGCGTGCGCGGCTAATCTACTTCGCCCCCGAGCGGGGCGGCGTTCAGTTCGCTGCCGAAGAGTTGTGCGGGCACGGGGCGGCCTAGCGCTGGGGAGCCATCGGGATGCTTGGCGGAATGGAGTTGCAGCTCCAGGGTGTTTCCTCCGCGGACGAGGCGCACGGGGACCTGGTCGTCCACGCCGAGATAAAACGCGGCGTCCAGCACATCCTCGGGATTCTTGATCGGACGCTCGCCGACTTGCAGGAGCACATCCCCGGCTTGCAGGCCATGTTTCAGGCCCGGGGAATCCAGCATGATGTCCTTCACTTCCACGGAGGAACCTTGCACCGGCGACTCCGTGCGACCCACCTGGATTCCCAGCCATCCGCGGCGCACTTCCCGGAACCGCACAAAATCGTTCCGCACCTTTTCCGCCGCTTCGATGGGCAGAGCAAACGACGCGCTGCCCTCGTCCAGGCTGCTGATCAATAAACCGACGACTTCCCCATTCAGGTTGAGCAGCGGCGCGCCGCCTTGCCCTCGTTGCACCGGAACATTGGCGCGGATGTGCGTGGTGGCGAAAAGGCGCCCGAGATATTTGATGTCGAATCCTGCGACCATCCCGAAGCTGGGGCTGACTGGAAGATCCATGGGATAGCCGAGAGTCATCACCGGCGACGTGACGGCCAGACTCCGGGAAGAACCAAACGTCAGAAAAGGCGTTTCCGCAGCGATCTTGAGAATCGCCACGCCGCTGCGCAAATCGCCAAACACCCGAACGGCGGAATGTTTGACTCCATTCAAGGTCACGCTGATGTCTCTCGTCTCCCCGCCGACGCTGTAGCACGTGTAAAGCGTTCCGTTGGGATCGATGAAGAAGCCTGTTCCCGAAAGTCTTCCGTGCGCATCGGTGCCTTCGATCTTTACCACCGCGCCACGACATTTCTCGAACACGGTGCGGACCTGTTGCTGGACAGCCTCGAAAACTCGGGATCCTTCCAGATCAGCCGCTCGCGTCGGTGCTACCGCGACGAGGCCGCAGGCAATGACGACGAACCTCTTCCAGAAGGGGCGCTCCAGGAGCAGGCGCGGCTTGACTTCGCACCGCCGGCGGAGCTCCGGCACCTCGGCCGCGCGTGCTCGTTTAAAAGCTGATCGCAGGCGCCGGCTCATAGCTGACGGGGCGCGCGTCGATCACGTAGCGCGGCTGAGAGATCAGCGTCGTCTCCGATGACGAAGTGCCCGGCATTCCCGCTTCGATGGAAGCCGCCGACGGAGCCTGAAGAGTCACGAAGCGGTTCGGGACCATCTCGGGAACCGCTCCCGCCGTCGCCACGCGTTCGTTTTGCCCAACCTCCGACGGCATCATCAAACCAATCGCCGCCAATCCCACCACCAGCACCGAAGCCATGGCTCCGGCGTAGCTGAGATTCCCCATGCTGTGTTCACCAAAGAGCACCTGCACCCGCTCCAGCGCGATCTTCCAGAGCGGCCGCTGCAGCAACTCCGCACGCTGGCGCCGATGAACGTCCTGCAAGAGCCGGTCATAATAGCCAGCCGGCGGTTGCTCGTGACGTTTGAGGCGGAGAAGGGCGGAAAGTTGTTCGTCGGTCATGATTTGGGAAAGCAGGGGCTAAAGAAACTCACTCAGGAAGTTTTGCAATTGACGATGCGCGTAAAAGAGCCGGGAGCGCACCGTGCCTTCGGAGATGCCGAGGATTTTCGCGATCTCCGCGTGCGGCATGCCTTGGATGTCGAACATCGTCACGACGGTCCGGTGATCCACGGAGAGCTTCTGCATGGCCTCGTTCAAGCGCTTCTGCAGCTCGCCGAGATCCGCTTCGCGAACCGGCGTCGTTCCCGCCGTGAGCTCGATGAACTCTTTGTCGTTCTGCACGCCGGCATCCACATCATCGAGACTGAGATGATGACGACGGCTGCGCTTCTTCAGGAAGTTGATCGTCATGTTCACCCCGATCGAGTGGATCCAGGTGTAAAAGGACGACTTGCCCCGGAAGCCGACGATCGAGCGAAACGCCTTGGACCAAATGTCCTGCATCAGGTCGTTTGCATCCTCGTGATTCGAGGTCATGTGATAGACGAGGCCGTAAAGGCGCGGGCTGTACTTCACGATCAGATCATCGAACGCCGCCGCGTCACCGCCCTGCGTGCGGGCGATGAGTTCATCATCTTGTTTACGGCTGAGTTCATCCTGCATCGACCGCGGCTTGGTAGCAGGGCGGGCGTTGCTTGGGAATGCGGATTCCGGAACGGCGGGCGCGGCGCTCGGCCAGAGCGTGAGCGAACCGGGCTGGGGAAGGGCAGACGCGAACGACATTAGCGGCGGAAGTTGGGACTCGAAACCCGGACCCGAGCGGGCATCGGCTGCGGAGGAAGTCGGAGCAGCAGCGTGGCCAGCATGAGCAGCAGAAGAGTGAGATTCATAGGCGCCGGATGGGCGAGGAATGCAGACAGACTCGGGCGGACGACGTTCAAAAACTCATTGCGGAACGAGCTCGAAGCAGTCGCCGGATGACTTGCCGGTGGGCGGCGGAAAGCGCGCGGTTTCTTCCGCAGCCACACGCCTCGGGATGGACGGCACGAGCCCTCCACGTTCACCGGATTCCTCCGCCTCCAGCGCTGAGATCAGCGTTCCCGGCGGAGGCGCACCGCGACAAACGCGGTGTCTGGAAGAATGTATTTGCGCAGTTCCACCTGAACCGCAGCCACAGCGAATTGGCCGAGAATCGCTGCGGCGATTTCTTCCCCAAGCGTTTCGAGCAACTGCCGCGGCCGAGCAAGACTGAGCCGCTTCACCGCCTCGCAGACTGCGGAATAGTCCACCGTCCTGCCGATCTCGTCCGGAAGACCGGCAAATCCTCCCCGCAGCTCCAGCTGAAGATTCACGGTCAGCCGCTGCGCCTCCGCGCGCTCTTCTTCCGGGACTCCGATGAACGACGAAAGTTCCAGCGCCTCGATGTGAATCGAATCCCGCATCAGCCGATCCGAAACTTGATCTCACGTACCGTCCGGGCTCCGAATCGCGCCTTCAGTTTCTCCAGGATCTCTTTCTTCCACATCCGCTCGAGCTCGAAGAGCACCGTCGGCTGAAGCACCGAGACGAGCAGCACGCCGTCCTTCAGCTGCCGCGGCGCCGAATGCCGGGCGACAAATTCCCCAACGACCTCACGCCATGCGCCCATCACCGCGTCCGCTTTGAGCCGATCCTTCAAGCCGAGCGATTGCATCAGCTTCGGGATTGCGTCGGCGACGGACACGGAGCGATCCACGGGGAACGGCGTTTCCGGAAGCCCGCGCCATTCGGCGAGCGCGCGGGCACGGAGTTTCTCGGGACGCATGCCGCACTCTTCCCGAAATCGCCGGGCAAAGCACGCGAAAGCATGCGGCATCCCGGCGCGAAAAAGCCCTCACCGAGGTGAGGGCTCCGAAATTTCGCAAATGGCAGGCGGACTAGTGACCGTCGCTGCCGATCGCCTCGACCGGACAACCTTCCATCGCCTCCTTGCACAGGCTCGTTTCCTCGTCGGTCTGCGGCTGCTTGTAAACGTAGCTATGCCCGCCGTCGTCGTTGCGGGTGAAGTTTGCCGGAGCCGTTTCGCGGCAGAGATCGCAGTCGATACACTGGTCATCGACGTAAAAAGTTCCTGCAATGTTCTCCGGATATTTGTTCTCGAGGTCAGCCATAGATCTAGTTTTCGGAAGCCGGCCAAAATAGGGAGCGAGTTCCGCATTGCAACGCTTTTTCCGGGCGACAGAGAGGGTGCAATCAGGTTGACCGCTTCGCTCCCGGCTTGGATGCTCCAGCCGTCATGACCGACAAAATTCCCGCTCCGATCATTGCCGCCGAAGGCTGGCACGTGCTGCATTTGTTTTACAAGGTGGACCAAGGCACGTGGATGATGTTTGACCGCCAGGAGCAAATCGAGGCGCGCACGAATCTGACGGAGCTCGTTGCCGAAATCCGCGCCACGGAAGCCGCGCAGCTTCTGGTCTTCGCGATGGTTTCCCCGAAGGCAGATCTTGGCTTCATGCTGCTTTGCGCGGATCTGCACACCGCAAATGCCTTTGAAAAGCGGCTCACGAACGCGCTCGGAGCGGATGTGCTCACGCCGGTTTTTAGTTATCTCTCGATGACCGAGCGCAGCGAATACACGACGAGTGAGGAGGAATACGCGGAGTCGCTGGTCAAGGAGGAGAATCTCGCCGCCGGCACGCCGGAGCACGCGGAGAAGCTGGAGGCTTTCCGCCAGCGGATGGCGAAATACATGAAGGACCGCCTTTATCCGGTGCTCCCGCCCTGGCCGGTGATGTGTTTTTACCCGATGAGCAAACGCCGCGGAACCACCGGGCAAAACTGGTATGCGCTCCCGTTTGAAGAGCGGAAAAAGCTGATGCTGGGCCACGCCCGGATTGGCCGCACCTGGCACGGGAAAATCCTCCAGCTGATCACCGGCTCGACCGGACTCGACGACATGGAATGGGGCGTGACTTTGCTCGCGCACGATCCGCTGAACATCAAAGGCATCGTCTATGAAATGCGCTTCGATGAAGTCAGCGCGCAGTACGCGGAGTTCGGCGAGTTTTACATCGGCCTGCAAGTGCCGCTGGATGAACTCTTCCGGCGCGTGCAGCTGTAAATCATTTCCGCGCTGCCGGCATTGCTGCAAGCCTCCCTTCCCGACTGATGAAATCCCCCCGTTTGCTTCTTCCGCTCGCCATTCTGGCAGTGCTTTGGCTGAGCTTCGCCAGCTACGTTTGGTTCACCACGCCGCAGCTTCCGGAGCGTCTCGCGACCCACTTCGCGCTCGGCGGCAAACCGGACGGCTGGATGAGCCGGGAGAGCCATTTGCGTTTGATGCTCATCATGGGAACGGCGGTTCCCGCGCTGATCCTCGGACTGTTTGCCCTCATCCGCCGCTTCAACGGCTGGGGATTAAACATCCCGAACAAAGACCATTGGCTCGCGCCGGAGCGCCGGGAGGAAACGCTCAATTACGTCCAGCGGCAGGGGTTCTGGACCGCCGGGCTGTTGCTCGCGTTTTTTGCTGGAATTCATCACTCCATTCTCGCTGCCAACGCCAGCTCCCCGGTCGTTCTCCCCATGTCGAACTTCGCCTGGGTCGTCGGGATTTTCGCTGCGCTAAATATCATCGGGACCGTCATCTTCACCCGGCACTTCCGGAAGCCCGCATGAACCAAAAGCTCGCCGATCTGCGCGCGCAGTTGCAGGCGAATGCGCCGCTCCTGATCGCCTACAGCGGCGGCGTGGATAGCGCTTATCTGCTGGCGGAAGCGCATCGCACTTTGGGATTTCAAGCGCTCGGAGTAATTGCCGACAGCCCGAGTTTACCGCGCCAGGCGCTGGCGGATGCGCTGCATTTGGCGGAGCAAATCGGCGCGCAGATTGAGGTCGTCCAAACCGCCGAGTTCGCCAATCCGAGCTACACCGCGAATCCGCTCAATCGCTGCTATTTCTGCAAGGCAGAACTCTTCACCCGGCTGGACGCGCTCGCCGTCCAGCGCTCCTTCCGCGCCATTGCCTACGGCGAAAACGCGGACGACATGCAGCAGGTCCGCCCTGGCCGGCAAGCCGCCGCCGAGTTCGCCGTGATCGCCCCGCTGCGAGACGCCGGCCTGACCAAAGCCGAGATCCGCGAACTTTCACGCGCCATCGGTCTTCCCACCGCGGATGCTCCCGCGCAGCCTTGCCTCAGCTCGCGCATTCCCCACGGCACGCCAGTCACGGCGGAAGCTTTGGGTTCCATCGAGCGCGGCGAAGCGCACGTGCGCAGCCTGGGTTTCAAGGTCTTCCGAGTGCGTCATCTCGCCGCGTCGGAGGAAGCTCCTCGCGCTCGCGTGCAGATTGCTCCGGAGGAAATGCCGCGCCTCGCGCCGGTTCAGTCGGCGCTCGTGGCCGGGTTGCTCGCGGTGGGTTATAGCGCGATCGAGATTGATCCGGAAGGTTACCGCGGCAGCAGCTAGCGAAAACTCTCCCGGCGATTGGCGACTTCCCGCTTCTGGGACACCTTATCCCCACATGAACGCGCCCGAGTCCTCCGATCCCGCGGCGATCGCCGTGCCGGATCGGGATGAAATCGCGCGCACTCTCCGGCGCCATCTCGCCGAGCACAATCTGCAGGTCGTTCTCCTCGCCTTCCTCATCGCGGTGGCGTCGGCTCTCCTTTGGCTGATCCTGTTTGGCTTCAGTTATTGGATGACGCTCCTCTTTTTCTCCTCAGTGCAAGGCACGAATTCCGCCGTTCCAGCCAGGTTCTTCCCCATCTTCTGGAGCGTGGCGGGAGCGCTCTTGTTCTTTGCCTGGATCCACCGCCGCCTTCATCCGGATGAACGCCCGCGCGACTACAAAAGTCCGGCCGAAATCGCGCTCGATCTGATCCTTGGGATTCCGCGCCTGACTCTGGCGATCTTCGGCACACTCTCCGCCTGGCAACGCCTCAGTCCGCACGAGCTCCAGCTTGCCACCAGTCTCCTGGAACATCTCGGCCAGGAACGTCGTCTGCCGCTGCCGAGTCTTCCGCTGGACATCCCGGATGCGGCCGCGCGTTTTAAGATCCTCTTTGCTCTGCAGTTGGTGCAAGTCATCGATGTCCGGCGTGACGATGGCGCTTATTGGGTGATGCTCAACCCGCTCCGGCCGCGCGCGCTCAATCTACAGGAACGCCGCGTCAATGCGGCGTCGGTCCTGCAGAAAATGTCGCGCTGAAGAGAAGTCGATTCGGCGTTCAGCCGGCGATGCCGATCCCGAGCTTGCGGCCCTTGAACTTGATGCCGTGCAGCTTCTTCAGCACGGCATTCGCGCTGTCCGCAGAAACGTCCACCAGCGTCTCGGTTTCGAGCAACTTGATCGCGCCGATTGCTTCCCGCGGCAGCTTCGCCACGCCGGCGATGACGCCGACGATGTCGCCGGGATTAATCCCGTGTTCCTTCCCGAGATTGATCATCAGCCGCGTCATGCCGGCTTCATGTGAAACCGCGCTGGCGCCAGCGCGAGGCGACCGCGTTTCCCGCGGAGACCGATCGCTTCCGCTGGATTGCCGCGGCTCGTACTTCGGATAATTGCTGGAAGTGCGCGTCTCCCGATACTCGCGCGGTTCTCGGTTGTCCCGGCTTTCGCGCCGGGTGGTTTCTTCCGGAATCTGCTGGACCGCGGGTTTGTCCGCACCGAGCAGATGGATCAAAGCGCTCGCGATATCCGTGGCGGAATGGCCCTGGTTCAGGAGCTGATCGATCGTGGCGTCCTGGCGTTTGTAATCCCCTTTCTCCAGCGTCTCCCGCAGCGTCTCGAGGAAGGCGTTCGTGCGCTTCTCCTCCACTTCTTCCGCAGACGGAACTTTCTCCCGGCGGACCTTCCCTTTGGTGAAGCGGATGATTTGCTGCATCTTCCAGATCTCGCGCCCGGCGACAAAAGTGATCGCGCGGCCGGTCTTCCCGGCGCGACCCGTCCGGCCGATCCGATGCACGTAATCTTCCGCATCCTGCGGCAGGTCGTAGTTGAAGACGACCTCGATGTCTTCCACATCCAGCCCGCGCGCCGCGACATCGGTCGCCACGAGGAACTCGAACCCGCGCTTCCGGAACTTCGCCACGACGCGCTCCCGCATCGCTTGGGAAATGTCGCCGTGCAGTTTGTCCGCGCTGTAACCGCGCGCCTTCAGATGATCCGCGAGCTCGTCGCACATCATCTTGGTTCCGCAGAAAATGATCCCGTAAGTGATGTCCTGGAGATCGATCAGCCGGCAAAGCACCTCGAGTTTGTTCCGGCGATCGACTTCGTAATAAACCTGCTCGATCGCCGGGACGACCATCTCCTGCGCTTCGATCCGGACGTTCACCGGATTGCGCGTGTAGTTCTTGATCAACTGACGAATCGCCGGCGGCATCGTTGCGGAGAAAAACACCGTTTGCCGCTCGACGGGCGCTTGTTTGAGGATCGTCTCGATATCGTCCCGAAAGCCCATGTCGAGCATCCGATCCGCTTCATCCAGGACGACCATCGCGACCTGATCGAGCTTCAAAGTTCCGCGCTGGAGATGATCCATCACGCGTCCCGGCGTGCCGATGATGATCTGCGCGCCTTCCCGCAAACCGCGGAGCTGGCGATCGTAGGATTGGCCGCCGTAGATCGGCAGCTCGCGCACGCCGCGCTTGAAGAAAGCGAGCTTGGCGACTTCCTCCGCGACCTGCATCGCGAGTTCCCGCGTGGGGCAAAGAATCAGCGCCTGCGGAGCACGCAGGCTGGTGTTCACCTTCTCGATTGCCGGGATCGCGAAGGCCGCGGTTTTGCCGGAGCCAGTCTGGGAAAGTCCGACGACATCTGAGCCGGCGAGCAAAGTGGGGATGGTCTCCGACTGGATCGGGGACGCTTCCTCAAAGCCCATCTTGGCCACCGCTTTGAGGATCTCGGGCGAAAGGCCGAGTTCAGTGAAAGGTTTCTTCTGCATTCGGGCTTGTAGCGTGCCCGCGGCATCGAAGCCACGTTTATCCGCGGGCTTCCCACCGGACGCGGGGAAGACCGGCGTCTCTTTGCTGGAACCCGCGCGGCGGACCGGGACAGACTCCCGCGGCCGACCGCAGCCGCATCATCCGCGCTACTTCTTCTGCAGGATGCCTTTGCTCTCCAGCTTCTCCATCTTCGGCCGGATCACCGCCTGACAGTACGGGTTTTTGTTCCCGTTCAGCCGGTAATAATCCTGATGGCTGACTTCCGCAGTGTAGAAAATCTTCAGCGGCTCGATCTGCGTCACGATGGGATTCGGCCAGTTCTTTTGCTCCCCAGTTTTCGATTGCTCGGCGATTCCCTCCTGCTCTTCGGTGAGCGTGAGGATGATTGAGCGGTAATTGTCGCCGACATCGTGACCTTGCCGGTTGAGCGTGGTCGGATCGTGCGACTTCCAGAAGACTTCCAGCAACTTCGCGTAGCTCACGACTTTCGGGTCGAAGTCGATCAGCACGACTTCCGCATGTCCGGTAGTGTGGGAACAAATTTCTTCGTAAGTCGGATTCGGTTTGTGTCCGCCCGCGTAGCCGGAAACCGCGTCTTTTACTCCGGGAATGCGCTCGAAGACGGCTTCGACGCACCAAAAACAGCCGCCGCCGAAGATGGCGCGTTCAAGTCCAGGAGCGGGTTGGGTGGCGGGAGTAATGGGAGTCGAGTTCACTTTGGATTCAGCAGCGGTGCAGGATGGGGAGAAAGCCGCCAAACCGGCGGTGAGGAGTAACAGGAGGCGATGCTTCACGGGAGGAAGAACGTAGAGGCGAAGTCTGGGGATGCAAATGGCCGCGCCGATGCGGAAGAGATGCGAGCTGGTTCCCGCTCCGGAAAAGCGACGCGCCAAAGTCTCGACTCGCGCGCGGTGAACTCCAACAATCCGCGGAATGGAAATCGTCAAACAACTCTCCGTCTTCCTCGAAAACAAACCGGGAACGCTCGCCAAAGTCTGTCGGGAACTTGCCTCCAGGAAGATCAACATTTTCGCCCTGACGATCTCCGACACCACGGATCACTCGGTCGTCCGCATGGTGGTGAGTGATCCGGAGGAAACGCTGGCGATGTTTGAAGAGCGCGGCGTGCTGGTGGTGGATAACCACGTGCTTTCGATCGAGAACAGCAACCAGGCGGGTTCGCTGGAGAAAATCGCGGCGAAACTTTCGAAGGCAAAAATCAACATCGAGTACGCCTACCTGGCGACGAGCCCGAGTGCGAAAACCGGGCTGCTGATCCTGCGTGTGGATGACAGCAAGAAGGCGCTGAAAATCCTGAGCAAAAAGTAAGTTGCTCCGGGCTTCGGCTTTCGAGTTGGTGCGTCCGGCCGTTCCGCTCCGGAACGGCGTGCAACGCACCGCGCCAATCTTCCTGCCGTGACCAAACCAAGCCGAACGCTCTGGCTGGGAGAACCTTCCCCGCTCGGAGCGACGCCGACGCCTGAGGGCGTGAACTTCGCCCTCTTCTCCGAAAACGCGCGGGCCGTCGATCTGTGTCTCTTCGATTCGCCGGAAGCAGAAAAGGAAACCGAACGCCTGCGGATGCTGGAGCGCACAGAGCATGTCTGGCATTGTTTCGTGCCCGGTCTGGCGGCGGGGCAACTCTACGGTTTCCGCGTGCACGGCTTACACCGGCCGAGCCTCGGAGCGCGGTTTAATTCTGCCAAACTGCTCCTCGATCCTTACGCCAAAGCCATCGCGGGAGCGGTGCGCTGGAGCGACGAACTCTACGGTTTTCCTCCGGAGCTGGGCGAAGATCGGGATCTCAAGCGCGACCGCCGCGACAGCGCCGCGGGCCTCCCGAAATCGGTCGTCGTGGATGACGTGTTTGACTGGGAAGGCGTGCGTCCGCCGCGGACGGCGATGGCCGATTCGGTGATCTACGAAGTCCACGTCAAAGGCTTCTCGAAACTCGCGCCGGATCTTCCGGAAGCGCTCCGCGGAAGCTACGCCGCGCTCGGTTCCGACTGGGCGATCGCTTACTTCCGGAAGCTCGGAGTGACGGCGGTCGAATTGCTCCCCATCCATCACTTCTTCGACGAACCTTTCCTCGCGGAAAAAGGCCGCTCGAACTATTGGGGATACAATTCCATCGGCTACCTCGCGCCGCACGCGGCTTACTCCGCGAGCGGAGTCCGTGGGGAACAAGTGCGCGAGTTTAAGCAGATGGTGAAGTCGCTCCACGCGGCGGGAATCGAGGTGATCCTGGACGTGGTTTACAATCACACTGCGGAAGGAAATCAGCTTGGGCCGACGCTCTGTTTCCGCGGGATCGACAACGCCGCTTATTACCGGCTCATGCCGGAACGCCGCTTCTACCGCGACTACACCGGCTGCGGAAACACGCTGGATACGCAGCATCCGCGCGTGCTCCAGCTGATCATGGATTCGCTGCGGTATTGGGTGACGGAGATGCACGTGGATGGCTTCCGTTTTGATCTCGCCTCGACGCTAGCTCGCGAAGCGCACGCGGTGGATTGGCGCGGCGGCTTTCTCGATATTCTCCAGCAAGATCCCGTGCTCTCGCGGGTGAAGCTGATCGCGGAGCCGTGGGATTTGGGTGAAGGCGGTTATCAAGTCGGCGCCTTCCCCGTGAACTGGTCCGAGTGGAACGGAAAATATCGTGACTGCATGCGGGGTTACTGGAAAGGCGATGCCGGATTCATCGGCGAGTTTGCGTCGCGGCTCACGGGCAGTTCGGATCTCTACGCGGCGGGTGGGCGGCGACCTTACGCCAGCGTGAATTTCATCACCGCGCACGACGGCTTCACCCTCGCCGATCTCGTGAGCTACAACGAAAAGCACAACGAGGCCAATGGGGAAGAAAACCGGGACGGAGAGAGTCACAACCGGTCGTGGAATTCCGGTGTGGAAGGTCCAACCGAAGACACGGAAATCGCCACGCTGCGCCGGCGGCGGATCCGCAATTTCCTGGCGACGTTGCTGCTCTCGCAAGGCGTCCCGATGCTCACCGCTGGGGATGAATACGGGCGCAGCCAGCGGGGAAACAACAACGCCTATTGCCAGGATAATGAACTGAGCTGGTTGAGTTGGGCGGAGGAAGATCGCGTCCCGCATCTGGAGGAGTTTACGCGGCGTCTGATCGAGCTCCGGCGCAAGCATCCGATCTTCCGCCGGACGAAGTTTTTTCACGGACGAAAGCTCCGCGTCTCCGGAGCCAAGGACCTGCTTTGGCTGAGCGACAGCGGCCACGAAATGACGAACGCCGAGTGGTCCTCGCCGCACGTGCGCGCGCTCGGCGTGGTGCTCGTCGGTTTTGCTTCCGAAGTGCGCGATTCGCGCGGCCGGCCGATCCAGGACGACACCTTCATGCTGCTCTTCAATGCGCATCATGATCCGGTTCCGTTTGTGCTCGGGGGTCAGGAAGGCGTGCGTTGGGAACTCTTCCTCGATACCGCGGAAGAGGCCGGGTTTCTGGACGATCCACCGACTTTCTCCTCGAGCGACGAGCTTCAGCTCTTCGGTTACTCGATGTGCGGCCTGCGCCTCACCGCCGGCAGCGAGGAGCAGGCGCGGAGTGCCTCCTGGAAGCCGCGCGCGGAAGGCTCCCTGGACGTGAGCGATTGACTCTGGCCGCAGCGCCCGCATCCTTGTAGCCATGAGCTATACAGGAATCGTGCAGAACGGAGTGATCGTGCTCCGGCCCGAAGCCTTGCTCCCGGAAGGAACTGAAGTCTCCGTGACACCGTTGCTCCCGGCTGATGCTCCCGCCTTCCTCCGCAAAGTGTTGGAGCAGACCAAGCCACGTGACTGGCCAGCGGACTATGCTCTCAACCACGCGCACTACAGCAAGAACGAGCCAAAGCGATGAGCACGGCGGTCTTCGCTGACACCTTTCATTTCCTCGCACTGCTGAACTCGAGAGACCCAGCGCATTCGCAAGCCATCCTGGCGTCGTGCGTCGTCGAGCGGCAGTTTGTCACCACTGAGTTCGTCTTTTTGGAGCTTGCGGATGCTCTCGCACGGCCCGGCGACCGTTTGGAGTTCCTCGCCGTGCAGGCGGCCATCGCCGGCGACGATCGCTTCCGCGTCATCCCCGTCAGTTCAGCACTCGTGAACCGCGGCCTGGACCTTTACGGTGCGCGTGCCGATAAGGAATGGTCACTGACCGACTGCATCTCGTTTGTGGTCATGGAGGAAGAGGAAATTCGAGAGGCCTTGACCGGAGATCGGCATTTCGAGCAGGCGGGGTTCAGTGCGTTGTTGAAGCCGAAGTAAGGCCACCGCTGATCCGCTCGCTGGCGTTTCGCGTTGCCTTGAGCGGTGCTTCCGGGTTCGCTCGCCCATGCGCAAAACCAAAATCATTTGCACCCTGGGACCGGCCACGGAGTCGGCGGAAGTCTTGCAAGCGATGATTGCCGCGGGAGCCAATATCTTCCGGCTGAACATGAGCCATGCGACGCATGATTGGGTGCGGATGATCGTTCCGCGGATCCGCGCGACCGCCAAGGAAATGGACGTGCTCGTCGGCATCCTGATGGACACGCAAGGGCCGGCGATTCGCACCGGAGATCTGGCGACTAAACTCGATCTCAAGGTCGGCGATATCTTTGAGTTCACGGTGCGCGGCGAACGCAGCGAGGAAGTCTATTCGACCGGCGTGAATTACGACGGATTGATCGACGATATTTCGGTGGGCGACACGGTGCTCGTGGATAACGGGAACATCCACATGAAGGTTCTGGCGAAGGTGGAAAATCGAATCCGCTGCCAGGTGCTGACCGCGGGCGTGATGGGTTCCCGGCGGCACATCAATCTGCCCGGGGTGAAGGTCAATCTCCCGCCGCTCACGGAGAAAGACATGGCCGATGTCGCGGTGGGCGCGGAGATGCAGGTGGACTATGTCGCCCTGAGTTTTTGCCGTGAACCTGGCGATGTCGAAGTGTTGCGGAAGGTTCTGCACGGCTTGGATTGCAAGGCGCGGATCATCTCCAAAATTGAAGACCAGGCGGCGATCCGGAACATCAAGGAAATCATCCAGGCCACCGATGTGGTGATGGTCGCGCGCGGCGATCTCGGCATCGAATGTCCGATGGAAGAACTGCCGATCATCCAGCGGCGGATCGTGAAGCGTTGTCTGGAACGCGGCGTGCCGGTGATCGTGGCGACGCACATGCTGGAGTCGATGATTACCAATCCAGTGCCGACTCGCGCGGAAATCACCGATGTCGCGAATGCGGTTTTCGAGCAGGCGGATTGCGTGATGCTGAGCGGCGAGACAACGGTCGGGAAGTATCCAGTCGAGTGCGTGCGAGTGCTGGACAAAGTCGCGCTCCGGATCGAGCGCAGCGGCGGCGCGGGTTTCGCCAAAGAAGCCGTGATGGAAGACGACCGGCATCGCACCGTGAGTTCCGCAGTGAAGCTCGCGAACTCCTTGCCCGACTCGAAGCTGGTGGTCTTCACCCGACGCGGGACGATGGCTGATTATGTCTCGGGTCAGCGGCCGAATGCGCCAATCTACGCCTTTGCCCCGAGCTTCGATATCTGTCGTCGGCTTTCGGTGAATTGGGGAACATTCCCGCACTACCTGGCTTTCGATCCGAATCCGAATCGCACCATCGGTTCGGCGATCAATTACCTCGTCCAGTTTGGTCTCGCTAAAACCGGTGATCATCTGGTGATCGTCAGCGATATGCTGGCTGGGGAGGAACGATTCGACACCATCCAGTTGCGCGTCGTCCCTGAGCGAGCCGAAAGTGTTAGCTAGAAAAAGTCACAGTTAGAAATCGGCGCGCCGGATTAGTCCGGAACAGCCCGGATCTAACATCGAACCTAAACGTTAGCTTTCTTCCTCAATGGCCTACGCCTCCTTCTCTGATTTCCTCCGCGCGCTCGAAACTGCGGGAGAGTTGCGCCGGATTACCACTCCGGTTGCGACAGAGTTGGAGATCACGGAAATCGCAGATCGGGAGATGAAGTCGCCGGGCGGCGGCAAGGCGTTGCTCTTCGAGAAACCAACCGTCAACGGCGTGGTTTCGAAGTTTCCGCTGGCAATCAATACCATGGGATCGCGCCGCCGGATGGCGATGTCGCTCGGGCTGGAGTCGGTGCAGGAGCTGGCGGATCAGATGCAGCTCATCCTCAAAGCAAAGCCGCCGACTTCGCTCAAGCACGCCTGGACTCTGGCGATGCAAGGACTCGATCTGCTGCACGCGCGCCCGAAGCATGTCCGCACGGGTCCGTGCAAGGAGGTCGTGCATCGCTTTGAGGAAGAAGCCGGCGCGACGGGCTCCAGCAGCGGCGGTTCCTCAGCCCTGGCGACTTTGTTGGACCTGCCAATCCTCCAGTGTTGGCCGAAAGATGGCGGACGATTCATCACCTTCCCCTGCGTCCACACGAAGGATCCGGACACTGGCGAGCGGAACCTCGGGATGTATCGCATGCAGGTCTTCGATGAGCGCAGCACGGGGATGCATTGGCAGGTGCATAAAGTCGGCGCGCGACACGGAAAGCGTTATTACGAAAAGGGCGAGCGGATGCCGGTGGCGGTGACGATCGGCGGTGATCCGGCTTACACGTTCGCCGCCACGGCGCCGCTGCCGGACGGACTGGATGAGATTCTGTTCGCCGGGTTTGTCCGGAAGAAATCCGTGGAGTTGGTGAAGTGCGAAACGGTGGATCTCGAAGTGCCGGCGGATGTGGATTTTGTGCTGGAAGGTTACGTCCAGCCCGGCGAGCTCCGGCCGGAAGGTCCGTTCGGGGATCACACCGGATTTTACACTCCGGTGGACGATTACCCGGTGTTTCATCTCACTGCGATCACGCACCGTCGCGACGCGGTTTATCCCTGTACGATCGTCGGGATTCCGCCGATGGAAGATTTCTATATGGGAACGGCGAGCGTCGCGGTTTTCCTCCCGGTCTTCCGGATGAATTTCCCCGAAATCGTGGACCTCGCGCTTCCCGCCGAAGGTGTTTTCCACAATCTCGTGTTTGTCAGCATCCGGAAACAATACGCGTGGCAGGCTTACAAAATCATGCACGGGCTCTGGGGCATGGGACAGATGATGTTCAGCAAATATATCGTCGTGGTGGATGAAGACTGCGATGTGCACAACACGAGCGAGGTGCTTTTTCGTCTCTGCTCGAACACCGATCCGCAGCGGGACTCGACCTTCATCAAGAACCCCACGGACGCGCTCGATCATGCGCAGAGCATCGCTTGCATGGGCTCGCACATGGGCTTCGATGCGACCCGCAAGCTGCCTGGGGAAGGTTACACCCGCGAATGGCCGGAACTGCTGCGGATGGACGCGGCAGTAAAGACGCGCGTGGACGAAATCCTGGCAGGAAGGTAGCCGGGAGTCAGACTGCCCGGTCGAAGAAGCGAATTCGCTCCGGCGATACGGCTGCTGGGGAAGACGAAGCGATTCTCCCCATATGGCTACCGACGAAGTCCAACCGAACCCCGAAAAGGATCCTGACGATTGGGTCACCGGCGAGGAACCGATGACCGGGCCACAGATGTCCTATCTGAAGACGCTGAGCACCGAGGCAAAGGAGCCTTTCGATGAGAAGCTCACCAAGGCAGAGGCGTCCAAGCGGATTGAAGAACTCCAGCAAAAGACCGGGCGTGGGCAGGGGAAAGAATAGTCCGGATTTGGCGGAGCTGCAGTCAGACGCCGTCGGCGGGAGTATGCAGAGGTAAGACCGGCCACTGAGGCGGGTGCGAAATGGTGGTATGAAAATCCATCAGATTCTTTTGACGTCGTTGGCCGCTGCTGGTCTGGCCACGACGGGCATCGCGCAGAATGCCGCGCAGCCCCCCAGCTCCACGACCTCGACGACTTCAACCACCACCACCGCTCCCGCAGCGGGCTCTGGCGGTGCAACGGATGTGGGCATTTCTGCCCGGGACGGCGTGACCATTTCCGGCGCAGACGTCTTCATCACCCGCAATGGCGTGACGGAGAAGCTCTCCGAACAGGCAACCCTCGGCGGTGGCGTGCGGATCACGCCGGGCGGAACCGTGACACTCGCCAGCGGGAGCGAAGTGACGTTGCGGCCGAATCAGACACTGACCTTGGACGGGCGCTTGATCGATACGCCGCTGCGTTCGACAGACGCGAATCCCGCGGTCGGCGGTGCTGGGAGTCTCGGAGGCAAAGCGGCAACGAACGCGACCGGAACCGTGCAACCCGCGGGATCTCCTGGAATGCCTTTGACGGGAAGCGGGACGATCAAAGAACGATCGATCCGGAGCGGGGAAGGCGGCAACAATAACAACAACAACGGCGGCGGTGGCGGAACGATCACCGAAACGATTCCGGGAAATTTGGGGACGAACAACAGCGGAAGCGACTCCGGAAATGGCACGAATGGGAATCAGACGGGGAACAACAACCAGAACGGAACCAGCGGGAACCAAAGTGGAACCGGGATGAATCAATCGGGCTCCAACGGCACGAGCAACAACACCAGTTCGAATCCAAATCGGACGACTCAGTCCAATAATGGAGTGACGACTGGCCGGACCAATGATCGCTCCGGAACCACCACGAGCGGGAGCGGAACGGGCACGACTTCCGGAACCGGGGCAACCTCCGGAACGGGGAGCAACAGCGGAGGGACGACTTCCGGCGGGTCAACCTCCGGAAGCAACACCGGTAGCGGCACCTCCGGAAGCGGGACCAGCGGCGGTTCCGGCGGTTCGCAAAATGGAACCAGCGGAGGCGCCACGACGGGCGGTTCTACCGGAGCCGGAGGCGCTTCAGGCGGCTCGGCCGGCGGTGCGGGTCGGTAAGCAAGAAGCTCCAGTTTAGCATCAAGGCCGCTCCCTTACCGGAGCGGTCTTTTTCCTGGTCAGATCCGGAGCTCCTGGCCGTTATCGCCAGGACCAAACCTCGCGTGCACCGGATCTGCAGGAGCACTTCAGGCGCAGTGCTGCACGAGTTCGTCCAGGTTGAAAACCCGCTGACGGCCGCTGCAATCGCGGAAAAGAATCTTGTACCAGCCTTGCATGCGCTCCGGCAGATAGGTTTCCCCGCCGATGCGGAGCGGACGATGCTCCAGAACCCGGTGGATCACCCGCTCGTACTCGGAGCGGGGAAGAGAGCGCATTTCCCGTCGGTTCCATTCGATCACCCGGCCGACGTCGTCGTAATGGGGAGGACGCTCCGCGAAATCCAGCAGCGAGCGCGCACGCTCGTCGAATACCGCAAAGATGTGCTCGCACGAATCCGGGTCGGCGACGCGGCAGATACCCTCCTGGAATGGCAACGCGATTTCTTCCGCAATCTGCCTCAGGCTTCGCACCCGCCCATCGCGCAAGCGCCAGTCTGCCGCGCTCGGGTCAGCTTCATACGGGCTCCGGGGGAAACAATCGTTCCGTGCGAGCCAGCCTTTGCGCGACGTATGTTTTCGCGGCTTGAACCCGGCGATCACCGGGATCTTCCGGCGCGTGAGTTCTTCCAGCGAATGCGAAGGCCAGCGAAGCACGCCGAGGATGATCCCGACGGAAAGGGCCACAGCAGAAACCATCAGGTCCGGATCCGGAGTAAAATCCACCGTCACCTCGAGCCGGTCGCCGCGGGGCCGAACTCCGACGCCGGTGCTCCGCCGATTTGCCGCCAGCAGCATGACGGGAACTGGCAGGATGTAGGTCAGCAAAAGCGCCACTCGGCGGACGCCTGCTTCATCCAGTCCGCACTCGGGCGGCACGGAGACATTGTAATGCGCGCTGAAGCCTTGCAGTCGAAGGTGCGAAGACTCGCGAGTCTCCCAGGCGTCGAGTTCACCGCGGAGAAAGGCGATCTGATCCCAAAGGGAGCGGCCGGCGCGAATGCAACAGCCGGGTTCGATTTCAATGATCGGCGTCGCGACCTCGATGACGCCGGTATCGAAGTAAATCGCGCCGCCGGAGGGCAAATGCCGGGATTTGCCGGAGCGCGGCAAAGTGCGCCCGCGGACCACAGCTTCCGGACTCCGGAAGATATGCTCCGGCTTGCGAGGTTCATCCCGGACAAACATCGCAAACTCCGCTTCCAGGCCGATGCACGGTCGGCGCGGACGGCTGAGTTCGGAGCGTTTGTTGGTTTTCGGCGACACAGGCATCAGGTGGCTTCGTCGAGCTGCCGGGGAACGTAGGTCACGTAACCGATGTCGAGGTGGAGATGATCGTCGGATTCATCCGGACCGTGACCGAACGGATTCGCATGAAGCTCCGGAGCAACGGACGCGGCGATCTTCGCATACTTCTCAATCGTGTTTTGGTCGTCGAGATAGGTGTCGCCGATCCGGTAAATATTGGCCGCGGAAGCCCACAGATGCGGGCTCGCGCCTCCGGATAAACGGTGCGCGGGAGAACGATACCCGCCATTCGCGCTGACGAAAACCGGCGCCTCCACTCGCAACCGGAGCGCCTCCAGATAACGGCTCAAAATCGAAAGCGCGCACGGGACATAATGCGGAAAAGTCTCCAGCAAGAGCGGCGCCTCGCGGCAGTCCACGGAGATCAATTCGGAAAGCTGAAAATGCGGGCTGAGTTGAGTGCGTCCGGCTTGTTCCCACGAGTTGATCTCGTAGTAAAACCGGGGCAGGACGTGCCGGTGGCCACGCAAATTCGTGATCTCCTCTCCCGGACGCAGCAAAGCACGGCGCTCCGGATCCAGGCGCAGGCCATCCACGATTTTCAGGGGAAGATCATTCATCGCGTTTGACACTCCCGGTTAGAAAATGCGCGACGAGCGACGAGATGGAGGCGACCGCTTTCTGCCGCTGCTCCTGTCCCGGCGGACCTTCCGTGAGGATCGAGAGCGCATAAGGCAGACGTTCCGGAAGAAAAACGAGCCCCGCGTCGTGGCACACCGTGGAGATCTCGCCGGTCTTGTGCGCCACTCGCGCTCCTGCAGGCAGTTTGGCGGGAATCATCCGGTTAAACTCCTGCGCGAGCAAAATCTCGGTCATCTGTTCGCATCCGCGTTCGCTGATATAACGCCGGTCCGCAAGCATCCGGAAGAAATCCAGCAAACCATCCGCCGTGACTTCATTGTTCAATCCCTGAGCGAAGCCAGCCTCATCCTCCACGCAGCGCTCGACCTTAATCCCGCTCAGCCCAGCTTCACTGATCACCCGGCGGATGAATTCCAGGCCGAGGAAGTCGAAGATCAGGTTGGTCGCGAGATTGCTGCTGCGGACGATCATCGCTCGCGCGAGGTCCAGGATCGGGACAGCGCGGCCCCGACGCCGGTGAATCTCCGCATCCGCATCGCGGCTGGCGTCCACGCGGAAGACGGTTCCTTCCACCACGCTCTGGAAGCGATTCCGGACATGCAGCCGGCTATCCAGCCGCAGGCGGCCTTCATCCACAGCTTTGAAAACCGCCAGGAGGAAAGCCACCTTGATCGTGCTGGCCGCGTGAAACATCCGATCGCCGTGATAGGAAAAGCGAACCGCCGTCTGATAGTCGTGGAAAGCGACGGCGATTGCGGAGAACCCGCCGCGCGTGCTGATTTCCTGAATCCGCTGGATGAGCTTGGAACCGGGCATGCGTTTCTCAAGCAGCCGCCGGATCTGCTTCGTTCCGTTGCGGAGAAAACGCGTGTGACCTGATCCCGGCGGCCGGAAACACTGGGTCAAAGGCCGGCTTGCGGAGGAAATCCAGCCCGCCAGGAGTGCGGAAGAATTCGGCACGCCAATCACCTCGATCAAATGGAAGAGCTTCAGTGGAGTCCGGCATCGGTCTGGTGTAGCTCACTTCGGACGCTGAAAAAGTGCCGGCTGCCTTTTTCCCGACCTCGGGGAACAAACTCGGCTAAGCTCTGGCCGGAACGGCGGGTTATTGCCTTCACCTTCCGGCTTCGAGCGACTGTAGGCTCGACAACGCGATTTTCCCGATCCACTTAAGTCTTTTCCTCCTCTCCAAAACATGATTCCCAACCGAACTCCGCTCCAGACCAGTTGCCTCACTCTGCTCGCGACGCTGCTGCCTGCTCTTTTTCTCCCCGTCAGTGTGGCGCAGGATGCGTCCCTGACCACGGTCCCGCTGGATCTTTTCGTCCTTCCCGAAGGACTCGAAGTGACGGTCTGGGCGACGTCGCCGATGTTCTACAATCCGACGAACATCGATTTCGACAAAGATGGCCGGTTGTGGGTCACGGAAGGCGTGAATTACCGGAGCCATTCGCGGAGGAAACGGGAAGGAGATCGCGTGGTCATCCTGGAAGACAGCGATGGCGACGGAAAAGCGGATCAGAGTTCCGTCTTCGTCCAGGAGCCGGGCTTCATCGCGCCGCTCGGCGTGGGCGTGCTCGATAACCAGGTGCTCGTCTCCCAGCCGCCGGACCTGATTGCCTATACCGATGTGAACCGGGACCGGAAATTCGATCCGGCGGTCGATAAGCGGGAAGTGCTGCTGACTGGTTTCAACGGCCGCAATCACGATCACAGCCTGCATTCCGTCACGGCCGGTCCGGATGGATTGTGGTACTGGAACCAGGGGAACACCGGCGCGCAGTTCACGGATCAGTCAGGGAAGAAGTTCAACATCGGGAGCTGGTACGTGCACGACAACGGTAAGCAAGTCGTCGATCCGAGCAAGATCGCTGGGGACAAAAGCGACGATGGCCGCGTGTGGCTGGGCGGCTTCGCGGCGCGGATGAATCCGGATGGGACCAACGTGCAGATCATCGGGCACAACTTCCGGAACAGCTACGAGCAGGCGATCACTTCGCAGGGAGACATCTTCCAGAGCGACAACGACGATCCTCCAGCGTGCCGCGTCTCCTTTATGCTGGAGTACGGCAACGCCGGGTTTTCTTCCCGCGACGGCAAGCGGGCCTGGCATGCGGACCGTCGTCCGGGTCAGGACGTGCCGACTTCCGAATGGCGTCAGGAAGATCCCGGCACCATGCCCGCGGGTGACATCTACGGCGGCGGTTCTCCGACCGGCGTGGCCTTCTACGAAAATGGCGCCTTGGGCGACCGTTGGAACGGGCTTTTGCTCGCCTGCGAGGCGGGGAAAAACGTGGTCTTCGGGTATCTGCCGAAACTCGACGGCGCTGGCTTCAAGTTGGATCGCTTTGATTTCACCACGTCAAACCGGGACAAGAAATATGCCGGATCCGACTTCCTCGGGAGCCGCCCGAGCAATGACGTCGAGACGCTGTTCCGGCCATCCGATGTCACGGTCGGTCCGGACGGCGCGATCTACATTGCGGACTGGTTCGACAAGCGCGTGGGCGGGCATTCCGACATGGACGGCACGACTTCCGGGACGATTTACCGGATTGCTCCCAAAGGCTTCAAATCGGTGGTTCCGAAGATTGATCTCGCGACCGTCGAAGGCCAGATCGCTGCGCTCAAAAGCCCGGCGGTGAATGTTCGTTACAGCGGATTCACCCGGCTGAAGGCGCAAGGTGCAGCCGCTGTTCCTGCGGTGGTGCGGGTGCTCAACGATCCGAATCCCTTCATTGCTTCCCGAGCCGCGTGGCTGCTCGCGCAGATGGGACCCGAAGGCGTCGCCAAAGTCGCCCCTTTGCTCCAGTCCAAGAACGAAGCCTCGCGATTGGTGGCCTATCGGGCGCTCCGCCGCGCCAATCACGACCTTTTGGCCATGGCGACTCGCATGGCTAAGGACCCTTCCGCAGCCGTGCGTCGCGAGGTCGCTCTCACGATGCGTGATTTCCCGCTCGCGCAAAGCCGCGACATTTTGCTCGCGATCGCTCAGCAGTTTGATGGCAAAGATCGCACTTACCTCGAAGCATTCGGCACCGGATGCGAAGGGAAGGAAGTCGAGATTTACGATGCGCTCGCGCAGACTGCAGGCAACGCGCCGGAACAATGGTCCGAAGCATTTGCCTGGCTGGCCTGGAGGTTGCATACGCCGGCGGCCGTTGCGGGATTTAAAACCCGCGCGCTCTCCGCGAATCTTCCGGCGCTGCACCGCCGGACCATGATGGATGCACTCGCGTTTGTGAAAACGCCGGAAGCAGCGCTCGCGATGGTGGAACTGGCGGCGAACGCGGACTTTCCACACAAGGAAAACGCCATGTGGTGGCTGAACAGCTTGAAGGGGCGTGAATGGAAGGAGTTCGGTGTCGTCGCAGCGATGAAGGAACGCGGGTTGATCAAAGAGAAGCCGCTGGTCAGCGTGGTTTCCATCGAACCCACCGCCGGCGCGTCGAAGTTCCCGCCTGTGCCCGAGGTCGCTGCTCTGGAAGGCGACGCCAAGCGCGGAGAAACGGCTCTCGGGACCTGCATCACCTGCCACAAGATCGCTGGCAAAGGCACCGACTTCGGACCGGATCTGACGGCCTTCGGCAAAACTCAAGGTCGGGAGGTGATCATCAATGCCATCCTGAATCCTTCCGCGGAAATTTCCCACGGCTATGAAGGCCAGCGCGTGGAGACGAATGACGGAATCATCATCGACGGCATCGTCTCGGATAAAGGCGATCCGCTGGTGATCAAATCCATGGGAGGTCAGAACCAAAGCATCGCCCGTGACCGGATCAAATCCGTCACTCCGCTGAAGCACTCGCTGATGTTCCCGCCAGAGACGCTGGGGGTGACGCCGCAGTCCGCCGCGGACATCACAACCTACTTGCAGAGCCTGCCGAGGTAAGGCTTCCCGCGAGTTTGCTGGACAAAAACCCGCGTGCTTGCCTCGTGCAGCACGCGGGTTCTTTCTGCCGCCCTACTTCCGGCCGAAAAGGCTCCAGCTGTTCCCTTTTTCAGACTTGTTCTGCTGGACCTTTAGCTGTCCGAGCAGGGATTGCAGGCCTAGATAGATTTTGTGCCAGTGGCTTTCCACCGTTGGGATCACGTCCGACATGTCAGACAGATAACGAAGTGAGGGAGCATTGGCGAAGAGTTGGTGAACGTCTTCCTTCTTCGGCCCACCCTTTTCCGCAGATGCGAGGATCGCCTCCAATCCCTGCGCGATGATGCTTTTGATTTCCAGGAACTGCGTTTCATCCTCGCGGGTGAACTTTTTGTCCCGGGCGAGATTCACGTAATAGTTAAACTGCTTCCAGCATTCGATATAGTTTTCCAGGTGGAGAACGAACTCATCTAAGTTTTTGGAATGCATGGCAGGCGTGTTTTTCTGTTGAGGCAGCTGGAGCGTAGCGGGTTCCAGGAAAATCAGCGCGCCCCCGCGAAGTTCCCGCGCGGTGATGCTCAGCCCGCTGTAATGAATATGAAGATCGGTCAGCGGCAGATTTGCCTCCTGCGCTCGTTTGAAGGAGCCAATCACGACCTCGCCGATATCGGACATGAGCGCCGGCGAGAAGGACGAGGGCAAAGTTGACGCCACCAGTCCGCCCTCGCGGTGCACGGAAAAACAGCCGTTCGGCAGTCGCTCGAGAAGGACCGGTTTTTGGGCGCGGGAGAAAGGTTTCAGGAGGCCCATTTCAGTTCGATCTGCTTGAGAGTTTCCCGGATCACGTCGATCGATGCGGACCGGGTGTAACCCACTCCGAGATCTTCCTCGTCCCCGCAAATCGACGCGATATGCCGCTGCAATCCCATGCCTTCGATCTGTTCCAGCTCACCGGCTTGCAGCTTGTCGCCCAGACCCCGCAGCGCGTGGTTGGTCGAGTGAATCCAGGCCGCGATCTGCTCGGCATTATCCGCGCCCCAGTGCTCAAATTTCGTGCGATCCGCGGTCTCCACCGCCACGACAAACTGCACGCCTTTGTAGCGGGAATAAGCTGCCAGCCCGGTCGCCTCTTCCGTTGCGACATCTGCCGTTCTCTCATCGAGCGTCTGCGCCGTCTCCATGAGCAGGCTCTCGTATGAGGAATAAATGGTCCGCGGTCGCGGCACATCCGAAGGCAAAACCTCAAAGCTTCCCGAACGCCAGCGCAACAACTCCAGAAAGGCTTCCTTCCCCAGCAACTCGCCCGTCGCGGCATCGATGATCTCTCCTTTTTGAATCCAGATCCGGCCTTCACCGGCCGCGCTTTGGATTTTGAGAATGGCGGACGCTTGGGTGAGGCATTCCAGCTGCAGGATGTCCACGAGAGTCTTGCTCTGGACGCCGCGGAAACCTCCTTGATCTTCTTTCTCCAGCATCGATTCGATGCAATCGACGAAGTTGATGATCTCTTTCCCGGTCTTCGGTTTCTCCAGGTAAAGGTCGATCCCCATCGCATAAGAACGCGCCCGGAATTGCTCGTCTTCCGCCGCGGTCATCACCACCACGCGAAGCGCCGGGAACTTCCGCCGGACAATCGCGAGCACTTGGAATCCATCCATCGTCGGCATCCTGAGATCGACGAGGAGGAGATTGAAACTTTCGCTTTCCAGCAAAGCGATGGCTCTCGCGCCGTTGTCTGAGGTGATGATTTCC
>DASVRR010000188.1:0-3248 GCA_036388515.1 Chthoniobacteraceae bacterium
TGTGCTCCCGGACGCTCAAGGCTTTTGGCGGCCAGTTATCGATCAGCAACTGTCCGTTCACCCACAACCGACCGCCCCGGTTGATATCAAAGTAGAAAGTATAGACTTGGGAATACTGCGGCAGCACCTCGCCCGACCAACGTGCGGAGTAATACGTCGTGTTAACGCCCGCGGCTGGAGAGTTGGTTCCCTGGACCGTGCCCGTCGGCCAGGTGAAATTTACCGTGGGATCCAGGCGCGTGACCGTCGGTGCGCCGGCAAACTTTGCCGGATTAGTGTCCGAGATCCGCGTTGTTCCCGAGCTCACTTCATTCCGGAACTCTCCGCGCAGTCCCGCGCCATTGGCTGCAGTGATGTCCTTGATTAACACGGTCGCAACGCGAGGCGATCCCAGTTGATAAGCGTCGTCCGCAGCGAGTGTGACAATCACCGATTCGGGAGATTCCAACACGGAGTCGGTGTGCGGAACGATATTCACTGTGGCGGAGTTGATTCCCATCCCCAGAGTCACAGTGTTGGTGATTGCGGTGTAATCCGAACCAGCCACCGCTGTTCCGCTGACGACGTATTTCACCGTGATCTGGCCGAGGTTTCCGGCGCGGCGGAAAGTGAAGGCTCCCGATTCCAGTCCGATCTCCGACGCTGCCGCATCGGACGCTTCGACGCTCACGGAGTTTTCCGCACGAAGTGCCGTCGTCAGCCGTGCCAGATCATCGCCGCCAGCGAAACCGGCGCTGTGTGAATTGTTAGGGTTTGAGCCGACTTGCAACTCTTCCCAATCCGTCACGCCATCGGCATCGCTATCCACATCCCGCACCACTGCACGATAGAATCTCCCGGTGCCGCTCTTCGCGCACAGCTGAGTTAGATTTCCGTCGATGCCAGCTTTGGGAGCGCCTTCATCCAGCCATTTGTCGGACGAAAGCTGTCCCGTGCTTTGCACCTGATAACGCTTTCCCGCGACCGCCTTCCAGACGAGCTGGACTCCATCCGTCGTCATCGTCACGGAAGACATCGCGATCACCGAACCGGACGCGAGCGGATTGGTTCCAGCGATGGCTTCCTCGAGATTGGTCCGGCCGTCACCGTCGGAATCGGCGCCGGGCGGCAGCGTGCCCGCGTCGTATTTGAGCTTCCAGATTGCTCCCAAGCCATCGCCGGTGAGGTCGATGATTGCCGCCGCAGGGGAAATCATCAGCAGGAGCGCGAGCAGCCCACCGAAGAGACTGCTGCGGAGCAAGGCCGAGCGGGGGAGTGCGAGCTGGTTCATCTTTGGGGGGAAAAGCGGACGCCAGGAGGGCCCGACGCGCGACTGGCTGGAGCGCAGCCTTACACCGCTTTTGCGGCCGAGACAATGAAGGTCAGCTACTCCGTTAGGGAAGCAGGGCGGCTGCTGCACGGTTCGGGCGGGACAAACTTTGGATGCGCAGGTAACACGGAGGTAACAACCATTCGCGAAGGTGAGCGCATGAAACAGACCTACTCCCGTTCTCTTCCCGCCATTCTCCTGGCGCTCTCGCTGGCTGCTTCCTCCGGACTGGCGCGGGTTGCGGCAGCGTCGCCCTCCGACCTGCTGGAAAAGGGCATCTATGCGGAAGAAACCAAAGGTGATCTCGACGCCGCGATCGCCATCTATCAGCAGCTCACCACCGAGGTAAAAGCCAGCCAGTCGCTCGCCGCACAAGCGCAGTGGCGGCTCGGGTTGTGTTTGTTGAAGAAGAAACGCGATGTCGATGCACGCGCCGCTTTCGAGAAGCTCATCCGCGATTTCCCGGAGGAAAAAGAACTCGCGACGAAAGCTCGCGGTTACCTGCCGGGCGAACTCGCGCTCGGTCCCGTGACTTGGGCAGATGGCGAGCGGCTGCAGCTCACGCTCAAGCTGCCGGCTGGCCTGGAAGTCGGCACCATGCAGCTGCGAGCGGATCTTGTGGAACTCAAAGGCCGCAAGGTCTGGCGAGTCGGCCGTCGAATGAGCGGAGGCGGCGAAATGCTGAGCAGCGTGGACGTTGATCCCGCGTCGTTTCATCCGCTGAGCAGCTACTGGAAGCATTCGCTGCTGGGGGAAGTCACGGCGGAATTCAAGCCAGGCGAAGTGGTGCTGCAGCGCGCGGGGAGCACTGAGCCGACGACCGTCCGGGCGGAAAAGCCGGTCTTCGACAATGAGGAAGCCATGCACCTGATGCGCCGACTCCCGCTCGCGGTGGGCTTGAAGACGGTGCTTCCTGTCATGGTGACGCTCGGCGGTGGAACCCAAATGGCGATCGGCCTCGAGGTGCCGGCAAAAGAGGTCGTCGAAACGCGAGCGGGCAAGTTCGATTGCTTCAAAGTGGTCCTGGATATCGGACAGACTTTCTGGATCTCCGATGACGCGCCGCGTTACCTCGCGAAATTCGAGGGCGTAGGAGTAGTGGCCACGCTGGCGTCGATCACTCAGCGGAAGCCAGGGACGCCTGTGTCGTTCCGGGATGAGGAACTTGGTGCCAGCCTGACGACTCCGGCGGATTGGGTGATTCACCGGGTGACTGAGGAGAAGGGAAATACCAGCATCTACCTTTTGGATCCGGCAGCGAATGCCGCACACGTCGCTTTGCGTCTTTCTGCCACTGAATCGCTGCCGACAGAAGCGCGCGGAGCAGTTCGCGCCTGGGCGGAGAACAATGTTCGGGAGAACTTCGCCAAAAAGCGCAAGGGCTTCAAAGTGCGCGAGGCGAGCTGGAAGCAGCACGCCGTTTCCGGACGGTCCGGCGTGAGCTTTGTCGCGGACTTTCAGGAAAACCAAAAGCCGATGATCATGGTTTGCATCCACGCTCTTGGCGGGAAGCAATCGGAGCAGTTTATCCTCGCCGCACCGGCCGAAAAAATGGCCGCGCTGCAACCGGTCTTCGAGCAGATCGTCGCCGGATATCGGATGACCAAGTGAAGCCGCGGCGTTTTCCGCTGCGAGCTCGCGGCATGGGTCAGGACGCTCGCGCCTGGCCCATGCTGGCGCTCTTGCTCCTGGTCGTGCTCGGAGGCGCGGGCTCCGTTTTGTGGTTTATGCGCGAAGCGACTCGCAACGAGCGGATGGCCGTCCGGCAAAAGCTTGCCGAGGCGTATCAAGGGCAGCTCGCGATGATGCGGACGCGCCTTGTGGAAGATTGGCAACGAGGATTGGCTCGGTTCGATTCCTCCGAGCCGCCGCCGGTGCTTTTTGAACGGGCCGTCCGGGAGCGCTGGGCGGAAAGCGCGATCCTCTTCGATGCCGCCGG
>DASVRR010000189.1:0-2461 GCA_036388515.1 Chthoniobacteraceae bacterium
CCGTGGAAAGGCGAGAGCGTCCGCACTCAACTCGACCGGCTGAACACCGGGAAGCTCGTGGATTTTATCCGGAAGTTTGATCCGCACATCACGGTCTGCACGCACTTCATGCCGGCGGGGATCATCGGACATCTGATGCAAAAGGAAGAGCTCCAGACGCACCTTTCCATCGTCGTGACAGACTTCGATTGCCACGCGATGTGGCTTTCGCGCCTCTTCCACCGCTACTTCGTGGCGCTGGATGAAACCAAGGCGCACCTCGAAGCGCTCGGCCTTCCCCCGGATCGCGTCACCGTCTCGGGAATTCCCATCGATCCAGTCTTCGCCGAGCCGGTCGATCGCGCGGTGCTCCGCCGCTCGTATGGTCTTGATCCGAATCGGCGCACGCTCCTGCTTTCTGCTGGAGCGGTCGGCGTCGGTCCCACCGAGCTCATCGTCGAGCGGCTGAAACAGCTCCGCAACGAAGTGCAAACCATCGTGATCTGCGGCAAAAGCGAGGAAGTGAAGAGTCGCGTGGAAGCCGCCGTCGCTGGGGACGAGGAACATTTCAAGGTGCTCGGCTACAGCGATCGCATGCACGAGCTGATGCAGATCAGCGACTTGTTCATCGGCAAGCCAGGCGGACTGACGACATCCGAGGCGCTCGCCTGCGGACTTCCGATGGTCATTTTCTCCCCCATCCCGGGGCAGGAAGAACGCAACAGCGATCATCTGCTGGAGAAGGGAATCGCGATCAAGTGCAACGAACTCACCACGATGCCATACAAGATCGATCTTCTGCTCGATCAGCCCGAGCGCCTCGCCGCCATGCAGCAAGCTGCGCGGTTTTTTGGGCGACCTTTTGCTGCACGGACGGTCGTGGAAACGCTGCTCGCGGACCATTTGCCGCCGCTGGTCCTCGCCGCCGAGCAACGTGATGCGATTGCGCAAGCGGCCGCTCGCTCCACGGTGGAATGAGCGAGTTTCTATGGGGCGTCGCCACTTCTGCCTATCAGGCGGAAGGCGGCTACAATGGAGCCGGCGAGCCGCAAACCAACTGGGCCACCGCGGAAGCCGCTGGAGACGTGGCGGTAGTCGGCGCGGCGGCTGACTTCTGGACAATGTATGAGGAAGACTTCGCGCGTTGCCGCGACCTCGGGCTGAATGCGTTTCGCCTCGGGATCGAGTGGTCCCGGTTTCAACCCACCCGAGCCGACCAACGCGGCGAACCGCCGCCCTTCGACTTCGCGGCGATCGATCATTACGCCGCGATATTCGCATCCTGCCAGCAGCATGGGCTCGAGCCGGTGGTGACGCTGCATCACTTCGTGCATCCCGCCTGGCTCGGCGCCGATGCCTGGCTGGACGAAACCACGCCGGAGCTATTTGCCGCCTATGTTCGCACCGCAGTCGCGCGGGTGAACGAACGGCTGGAACGTCCGCTGCATTGGTTCATCACCATCAACGAGCCAAACATGCTCGTCCTGAACTCGTATTTGGGGCGGCAGTTTCCCGCGAAGGGACGCAGCGGCTTCGACACAATGTTTGCCGCCTACAATCAGCTGCTCCGCGCGCACGTGCTTGCCTATAATGCCTTGCACGATCTATATCAGGAACGCGGCTGGCCGGCACCAGCAGTGAGCTTTAATAACTACTGCAGCGATCTATACTGGTCCGACAAACTGCTGCTCGACCTCGTCGCAGCACGCGAGCGGGGAGTTCCGCGGGAGGGAATCGCGGCGCACATCTGCCAGCAGGCGCACGCCTTCGAGGCCGCCTTTTCCGCCGCACGGATCCCGCTGCACCGGGATCTTGCCTATTACTTCGGATCGCTCCTCAAGCGCCTGAGTAACTGGATCGGCTACCGTCGCTTCGATGTCCACCAGTTGGATGCTTTGTTAGATACGATCTACGCTTCGCCGCGCGCCCGGTTGCTCGACTATATCGGATTGGACTATTACGATCCCTTTGCCGCTCACGCGTTCCGGCTGCCGGTCTTCTGGGATCACGAGTTTAAGTCTCGCTCCTTCCGTTCCTGGATGCTCGCCACCGTCACCAGCAAATGGTGGGATTGGCGCGTCCTCCCGCGCGGCCTGCACTTCTTCTGCGAATACTACGCGCGCGACTTTGATCGGCCGGTGTTGATCGCTGAAAACGGCATGGCCCTGCGCCGGCGCGAAGGTCAATCCGGTCCGCGGCGCGACCGGATGACCCGCAGTCAGTTTCTTCGCCTGCATGTTCACGAGGTTTCAAAGATCGTCCGCAGCGGCGTGCCGCTGCTCGGCTATCTGCACTGGTCACTTTTCGATAACTATGAGTGGGGAACCTATACTCCGCGCTTTGGCCTTTACTCGATCGATTTCCTCCACAGCACGGATCGCCTCGCCGAAGATCCCACCGGCGATCGGCCGGCGGACACTTACGCGAAGCTCATCCGCGAGGCACGGGAGAAAACCGCCGCGGGATAGAAACTGAAGAGCCG
>DASVRR010000190.1:0-3594 GCA_036388515.1 Chthoniobacteraceae bacterium
TGCCGCCCAAAGTTCCGCTGCTGCAGGCGGGTTCGCTGAATCTGAAGGTCATTGCCGAACGCACTGGCGACTTCAAAGGGCCGATCAGCCTGGCCTTGCTCTACACGCCGCCGGGACTCGGCACGGCTGGCACCGTGCAGCTCAAGGAAGGCGAGAACGAAGGCTCAGTGACGATCAGCGCGAACGGCAACGCGCCGTTGCAAAAGTGGCAGCTTTGCGTGGTCGGCAGCGCGGATTTTGGCAAGGGCGGGACCTGGTTCAGCACGCAGCTCGTGGAGATCGAAGTGGCGGCCGCTTATCTCGGCGGCAAGATCGCGCGCACCTTTGTGGATCAAGGCGATAGCAGCACCGTCACAGTGAAGCTGGAGCAAAAGCTGCCGTTTGAAGGCAAGGCGAAGCTGCAACTTCTTGGTTTGCCGCCGAACACGACCGCCGAGCCTCAGGAGGTTTCCAAGGATGACGCCGAAGTGAAGTTCACGGTGAAGGCGGAGAAGGGCGCGCCCGCGGGGCAGCACAAGCAACTCTTCTGTCAGTTCAGTCTCACTCGCGATGGGGAACAAATGACCTCGAGCTTCGGGAACGGCGGCATTCTGCGGATCGACAAAGGCGCGATCGCGAAGAACGAGGAACCAAAGAAATGATCACGCTTCCGCTCCGTCTCCTTTTCGTTGCTGCGCTCGGCTGGAGCACCCTGAACACTGCGACTGCGCGTGCTCCGGAGCCGGTGCTGGAAGTTTTTCCCACCGCGATTCACCTGAAGTATCAGCGCGATCGGCAGTCGCTGGTGGTGCGGCTGACGGAACCCAGCGGCGTGCATCGGGACGTGACCAGCGAAGCGATTTTTAGCGCGGCGGATCCTTCCAAAGTCGCCGTCGATGCGGCCACGGCCAGGCCTCTCGCGGATGGTGAGACGGTGCTCCGCGTGACCGTGCAGGGACAGAGCTGGGACGTCGCGGTGAAGGTGGAGCAAGCGCAGGTGGATCAGCCAGTTTCCTTCCGACTCGATGTGATGCCGATCTTCATGAAGGCCGAGTGCAATCGCTGTCACGGTGCGGCGCGCGGGCAGGATGGTTTCCGGCTTTCGTTGTGGGGATTCGATCCGGAGGCCGATCACTTTCGGCTGACGCGGGAAATGGCCGGACGCCGCCTAAACCTGGCGCTTCCGGAGGAATCCATGGTGATCACGAAGGCGACCGGCGGCGCGCCGCACACGGGCGGAAAGCTCTTCGAAAAAGACAGCGAACTCGCGAAGACGCTGTTGCGCTGGATCGAAACCGGCGCGCCGAACGACCCGCCGGAAATCGCCAAGCCGGTGAGCTTGGAAATCCTCCCGAAGAAGCTGGTGCTGGAAGGTTCCGGGCAATCTTTCAAGATGACGGTGCGCGCGCATTACTCGGATGGAACGGATCGCGATGTGACGAGCCTCGCGCTGTTCCTGACGAGCAACGAAGCGGCGGCGAAAATCCAGGATGGCGCGGTCACGACGGGACAGCGCGGAGAGGCGTTCGTGATGGCGCGGTTCGCCACGTTCACGGTCGGAGCGCAGGTCATCGTCATTCCGAAGGGCGCAGATTTTCAGTGGCCGAAAATCCAGGCGCGAAACTTTGTGGATGAACTCGTTGACTCGAAGTTGCGGAACTTGCGGATGACTCCGAGCGAGGTCTGCGCGGATGACACGTTCCTGCGGCGCGCTTGCATCGACATCACCGGGACGCTGCCGACGACCGAAGAGGTGATCCAGTTTGTCGCCGACGCCGATCCGCAAAAGCGCAGCCGGAAGATCGATGAGTTACTTGCGCGCCCGGAGTTCGTGGATCTCTGGGCCTTGAAATGGAGCGAGCTGCTGCAGATCCGCACGGACCCAAACAACCAGGCCAGTTACAAGGCGGTGCTCGGCTATTACGAATGGTTGCGCGGCCAGCTCGCGCAGAATACGCCGATCAACGAAATTGCCCGGCAGCTCATCTCGTCCACCGGATCAAATCTGGAGAATCCTGCGGCAAATTATTACCAGCTCGAAACCGATCCGATCAAACTCGCGGAAGACACTGCGCAGGCGTTCTTCGGGATCCGGATCCAGTGCGCACAATGCCACAACCATCCGTTTGATCGCTGGACGATGGACGATTACCGCGGGCACATGGCTTTCTTCACGCAGGTCGGGAGAAAACAGGGCGAAGATCCGCGGGAGAAGATTGTCTTCAACAGCGGCGGCGGCGAAGCGAAGCATCCGGTCGGGGATCGCGTGGTCGCGCCGAAGTTCCTCGGTGGCGCGGCGCCGGACACCAAGGGAAAAGATCGACGTGCGGTGCTCGCGGACTGGATTGCAGCGCCGGATAATCCGTATCTGCCGCGCCACATCGCGAACCTGGTCTGGGCGCAATATCTCGGACGCGGGATCGTGGAGCCGGTGGATGATGTGCGGATTTCCAATCCTGCTTCGAACCCGGAACTGCTCGACGCGCTTTCCGCGAAGGTCGTGGAATACGGCTACGATCTCCGCCGGATCGTGCGGGATATTTGCAACTCGCGCACTTACCAGACGACGACCCGCGCGAACGAGTCGAACGCGCTGGACGAGCGGAATTTTGCGAAGGCGACGATCCGCCGGATGCGCGCGGAAGTGCTGCTCGACTGCATCACGCAGGTCACCGGCACGAAGGACAAATATCGCGGGCTGCCGGCTGGAGCGCGGGCGGTGGAGATCGCCGATGGGAAGACCACGAACTATTTCCTGACCACGTTTGGCCGGCGAGATCGCGAGGTGGTTTGCAGTCGGGAAGAAGTCGGCCCGACGCTCAGCCAGGCGCTGCATTTGCTGAACGGCACGACGATTGAGAGCAAGATCACGCAAGGGCCGGTGATCAAGAATTTGCTCGCGGAGAAGAAGGCGCCGCGGGAGATCGCGAGCGAGCTCTTCATGCGCTGTTTTGGGCGCGCGGCGACGGACGCGGAGCTGACCCGGCTGGAGGAACATTGGCGCGGGAAGGAGCAGGAGCCGGGGGTTTATCAGGACATTTTCTGGGCGTTGCTGAATGCCAAGGAGTTCATGTTCAACCACTGAGTTCGGACGGAATGAAGGTCCACGAAAGACACGAAAAGGACGAAAAAGGGGGGAGCGAGGTCCGTGATCCGCTGCGCGCCGACGCTGCCCGGAGTGGCCGCGTTCCGGGCAGTGTCTCGAGGTTTTCCTTTTGTGTCCTTTCGTGTGTTTCGGGGACTTTTTTCTTCGGTTTGGCCGCGGAGGCGGCGGAGCCGGTGACTTTCAAGGACCACATTCTGCCGGTGTTCAAGAACGCCTGCTTGAACTGCCACAATCCGGACAAGAAGAAGGCGGGGCTGGATCTTTCCACTTACCAAGGCGCGCTGCAGGGCGGCGAAAATGGCCCGGTGCTCGACTCCGGAAACCCCGCGGCGAGCCTGCTTTTCAAATGCGTGAAGCAGACGGAAGAGCCGAAGATGCCGCCGAAAGGAGACAAGCTCAACGACGCGGAGCTGGCGCTGGTGGAGAAGTGGATCGCCGGGCAGTTGCTGGAATCCGCGGGAGGAAAAGTGGTGGCGGCGGCGAAGAATAACGTGCAGGTCGCGATGGTG
>DASVRR010000191.1:0-5050 GCA_036388515.1 Chthoniobacteraceae bacterium
ACCAGCGCCGCCGCCGTCTCGCCGCCCGCATCCACGGCTCGGTCTCTGGAGTTCGATTCCACTGGCTCACCAGGAGCTCGAGGGAAGGTGGCGGTTCATCCCGCGACGCTCCCATGCGGCGTATGCTTTGACAATGCCGGCATTCCACGGCATGCGGTGAGCTCGCTGCATCGGTCTCTCCCCATGCGCGACTCTTCCCGTCAGCTTTCGTGATCAAGCCTGCTCCTCTCGTCATCGCTCCGCCTTGCCCGCGCGCCGAACCCGCTGAGGTGACGGCGGGCAGGCCCTGGCTGGCGCTCGCCGCGCTCGCGGGGCTTTGGTTTCTCCTCGTCAACCAATTGCGCGTCGATTGGGAGATCAATCCTCAATACAGCTACGGTTGGCTGGTGCCGTTTCTGGCGCTCTATCTTTTCTGGCAACGCTGGGCTTCCCGCCCGTCGCCGCGTCCTTGGCGCCGGACCGGACTGCTGGTGGCGGCGGGCGGGTTGCTGGCCTTTCTCCTGTTCCCCACGCGGCTCGTCCAGGAGGCGACGCCGGACTGGAGCGTGGTGAGCTGGCTGCTCGCTCTGGAAGTGATCGGGCTGACGCTGGCCGGCTTTGCTTTTGTCGGCGGCTGGCCCTGGCTGCGGCACTTTGCCTGGCCGATCTGTTTCATCCTCGTCGCGGTCGCGTGGCCGGTGCGGTTTGAGACGGCTTTGACGCAGTCGCTGATGCGCCACCTGGCGGCCCTCACGGCGGAGCTGGTGACGTGGGCTGGAGTCTATGCCGCGCCGCAAGGCAATCTGATCCGGCTCCAGGCCGGAGTCGTGGGTGTGGATGAAGCCTGCAGCGGCGTTCGCTCGCTCCAGTCGATGCTCATGGCGTCGCTTTTCCTCGGAGAACTTAATCGTCTCACCTGGCGCGGAAGGATTGGCTTGGTGTTCGTCGGATTGGCGCTGGCGGTCTTCTGCAATATCCTCCGCGCGCTCGGCCTGATCACGGTGGTGATCCAGCAAGGCCTGTCCGCTCTGGACCGGTGGCACGATCCGGCTGGTTTTTCGATTCTCGCGATTTCTTTTGTCGGACTTTGTCTGGCCGTGCGCTTCTTCCGGAAGACGCCGGTGGATCAGCTGCCGGAAAGCCAGCCCGGCCTTCCGCGGCGGGTGCCGGCGCTGTTCGCGATCGGGCTTTTGGGTTGGGTCGGAGGCTCGGAGTTGCTCACGGAACTCTGGTATAGGGCTCACGAAACTCCGCGCGATCAGGTGCCGCGCTGGAGCATTCGCTGGCCGGCTGAGCGTCCGGAGTTCCGGGAACTCCCGGTGGCGCCGAACGTGCGGAAGATCCTGGCTTACAATGAAGGGCGTCAAGCCGCGTGGAAGGAACTGGATGGATCCCGCTGGCTGATGTTTGCCTTTGAATGGTATCCGGCGCGGACTTCGACCCAATCCGCGCGCGCGCATCGTCCGGAAGTCTGCATGCCGGCGACCGGCCAGGTGCTGATCAAGGAACGGGAACCGCTGCCGCTCCAGGTCGGAGCCGCGACGCTGCAGTTCCGCAGCTATTTGTTCGACGATCGCGGCCGGCCGCTGCACGTCTATTTCTGTCTTTGGGAGGCGGCAAATCGCGATCGGGCGGCCGCGGAGTTACTTCAGGATTGGTCCGGAACCAGCCGCTTGCAGCGCGTTTTGACCGGCCAGCGCAATCTGGGTCAGCAAAGCGTGGAAGTGATCGTCTCGGGACCGGCCTCTCCGGAAGAAGCGGACCGTTTGTTTCGTCTCCAGATGGCGAGCTTGCTGAGCGCGGATCGTTAGCGCGTTTGCCGAAGTTCTTTCCAGCTCCGTCGGCTCTCGAAAAGGATTAGGAACTCAGGAACTCAGGAAAAAATCCCAGGTTCCTGCTTTCCTGCTTTCCTGATTCGTAAAGTTCTTTTGCAGCCACTTTAGGTCGCGCGGATCGGAATTTCTTCCGGAAGATCCGCTCAGTAAGCGGTCTTCGGGGGAACCAGGACGTGCCAGACCGTGCGCGCGATAATCCCGAGGTCCAGGAAGAGCGACCAGTTTTCCAGGTAGAGCGTGTCGGCTTCCAGCCGGTTGGTGATCGCTTCCGGTTTGGTCGCTTCCCCGCGATGGCCGCGGACTTGCGCCAGGCCGGTGATGCCGGGCCGCACAAAACTGCGCACGTGATATTGCTCCAGAAGCAAAGCAAACTGCCGGTTGTGTTCCAGGAGATGAGGACGCGGACCAACGACGCTCATCTCGCCCCGGAGGACATTCCAGAACTGCGGGAGTTCATCGATGCTGAGCTTCCGGAACCAACGTCCAGCCGGATAAATCCGGTCGTCTGCTTTCGAGGCCTGGCGGATTCCATCACTCTCCGGATGCATCGTGCGAAACTTCAGAATCTGAAACTTCCGGTTCTGGATCCCGGCTCGGGTTTGGCGATAAAAGAGAACGCCCGGCGATTGCCAGCGCTGGCAGATCCAGACCAGAGCGCAGGCGAGCGGCAGGACGAAGACGATCACGGGGAGAGAAATGAGGATATCCAGCGACCGCTTGAGCATGCGGTTGAGCGGACTTTCGAGAGGTTCCTGCCGGAGCGTGATGAAGTTGAGCCCGTCGTCTTCGATATGAATAACGGCGTGGTGGAGCAGCTGTTCCAGGTCACTCAGGATCATGACTCGCGCGCCGAGTCGGTTGCAGATTTTCGTCAGGTCCGAATACGCGTTCACCAAGGAGGGAAGCCCCAGGACGATGACCTGACTGACGCCATGCTCCTGGATAATTGTCTCCGCATCTTCCGGCGTGCCGAGCACCGGCAGCCCGCACACGCTGACCGATCCGGAACCTTCACAGAGCACGCCGACGGCCCGGAATCCAAAGGCGGCCTTCCGCTTCAACCAAGCCTGCAGCTGGGGAAGATGCGTGGCCGGACCGACGAGCAGCGTCTTGTGTTCGCGCAGGCCCAGGAAAATGTTGGCCGCAAGCCAGTCGGGGAGGAAGCGGTTGCTGAGGAGCAGCAGCGGGTAAAGCGTGAGGAGAAAGGTCCCCAGCAGGACTCGGGAAAGTGTGGCGTCTTTCAGCAAAGTGACGAACAAACCCAAAGCGAACAGGACGACGACGGTTTGCCGGAAGGCGATCCGATGAAGTTTGAGCAGGCTTCTTTCGAAGAGGCAGGTCCGGATCGTCAGGCGATCGCGGCGGAGAAATTCGAGCCCTAGCGCCGCCGTCACCACGAGCCCGTAAACCACGTAACGATCGAGCCGAAGCTCACCGCTCAAATCAAACGCGAGCACGATCGCGACGAAGAGAGTCAGGGTGAAGGCGATTTGAATCGAAACTAACAGGCTGTGCAGCCCCGCAGTACGGTAGGAAATCATGGAACCTGGTTTCTTCCCCAGCTACGCACGACCAGTCGGCCTTGCCGCGCCGGCGCCGGAAAACCGGTGACGCTCACTCGCGTGATTTTCCCGCCGCCATTCACAATATGCCGTTCCTGGATGATGCACTTCTTCTGATCTTTCTCTCTAGTTCCGCAGCAAGACCGCCCAACGCGGGAAGAGCTAAGAAAAAGCGGGCGCGGGCGCAAACAAAAACCTCCGGCGCTCTCGGCAGGTCATCCGGAATCCGGAGCTCTCCAGCAAGTTTGCGCGTCAGGAGTGAATGGGGAAACATCCTCCTTGCCGACCGCCGGGAGGGGAGCCAAGTTTTCCGCCCATGTCTCCTCACGTGCTGCGCTTTGCCCTCCCGTTTGCTGCTCTTCTCTGCTGCGCGCCAGCGTCGCTCCACGCCGCGGAGGTTCCGAATCGACCGTTGCAGATTCTCTATGTCGGGCAAATCCCGGCCACGCCGCAAGGTGAGCGGGGTTACGCATTTCTTCCCGGACAACGGCTCGCGCCGCAGGCGATCTACTTCGATTACCGGACCGACGCGGCCTCGCTGACGACGGATTATCTGAAACACTTCGATGCCGTGGTGCTCGCGGGCGGTGTTCCGGCGGATGCCGCGCAGCAGGCGCCGCTGGCGAAGTTTAGCGCGGATGGACGGGTCGTCACGGCCGCGGGAGAGGTTTTGCGCGACGATTTGAAGCTGAGGGTGGAAGTCCTCCGCGCAGTCGGCGAAAAGGCGCGCGGCGAGTGGGAGCGATTCATCGCCGGACGCGAACCGCTGAAATTTGAGCCCAGTCCGGAAGTCGCGAATTACGAGAGGCGGCCCGAGCCGCTGCCGCTGCAGCTTCCGCTTTCACCGCGCGAGTCGATGAAGTACACGCAGGTTCCGGCGGACTTCGAGCTGAAGCTTTTCGCTTCCGAACCCGATATCTCCAAGCCGATCGCGATGGCGTGGGACGAACGCGGTCGCCTTTGGATCGCGGAGACTCGGGATTATCCGAATGAAGTGCGGCCGGAAGGAATCGGCAACGATGCGATCAAGATCTGTGAGGACACGGATGGAGATGGTCGCGCGGACAAGTTCACCGTCTTCGCCGACAAACTAAACATCCCGACGTCTCTGATCTTTGTTCGCGGCGGAATCATGGTCGCTCAAGCGCCGCATTTTCTCTTCCTGAAAGACACCGATGGGGACGACAAGGCGGATGTCCGCGAAGTAGTCACGGAACGATCCTGGGGCGTGAACGACACGCACGCCGGACCTTCGAATCTTCATTGGGGCTTCGATAACTTGATCTACGGCGCTGTCGGTTATGCGGCCTATAATCCGCCGGGAAATCGCGACGCATCCTTCCGTCAGGGTTTGTTCCGGATGCGTGCGGATGGTTCGCGCGTGGAGTTTTTGCACCAGTTTTCCAACAACACCTGGGGCTTTGGTTACAACGACGCGGGCGACATCTTCGGCTCGACGGCGAACAACGGGCCGAGCTTCTTCGGCGGGATTCCCGCGACGGTCGTCCCGAAAGGGCATCGCTTCATGACGGCCAAGCGCATCAACACGTTTGATCGGATGCATCCGAACACCCCGAACATCCGGCAGGTGGATGTGATGGGCGGCTGGACCGCAGCTGCGGGACACATGTTTATGAACTCCGGTGCGCTGCCGGAAAGACTCCGCGGAAAGGC
>DASVRR010000192.1:0-1946 GCA_036388515.1 Chthoniobacteraceae bacterium
CGCTGGCTGCGAAGCCGCGGCAAAGACCGCCAACCCCCACCCGCCCCGTTCCTGCCGCGCGGCTGTCACGCCGGCTGCTTGCGCGAACGCTGCGCGCGGGGCCTGTCACGGCTCCTGCTCGCGTTCGTCCCCCCACGAAACGCGCAGGGGACAGGAGCCGCGCCAGGCCCCGTGCTCCGCTCAGCACACAACAGCGGTAAGGCAAAGCAGCGGCCAACCGCCTAACGCCCGCGCCGGCTCTCCAAGGGAGGCCTCCCGGCGCCCCGCTGCTTTACTTTACCGCGAGTTATATGCTGTAGCGCGGCAGCCGTCGCGCCAGCCGCCCTAGGAACCAACCCAGAGCCAGCCGGTGGCACGGGGTGGAGGCGGTGCCGGAAGCATCCGGGCGAGCGCCAGCTCCCGGACAAGCGGTCGATTGACCCAAGCCGAGCGGTCTTGCTCCGGGAGAGCAAGGCGACTCACCCTGCGCCTTCCTCCCGGCCACCAGGATCTAATCAGCTCTTCGCAGCGATCATGCCGCTTTGGCGGGCGTAGTTGAAAAGGCCGCCGGCGTCGATCACGGGGCGCACTTCGCCGAGCGGCTTGAGGGAGTAAGTCACGCCGCCGACGGTCAGCGTGTCGTTGTCGAAATCCAGCGTGCCGAGGTCGCCGGTTTTCACTTTGTCGCAGAGCCGTTCGCCGGCGTCGTAAGGATAGAGTTCGCCGGTGGCCACGCAGTTCCGGAAGAAAATGCGGGCGAACGATTCTGCGACCACGACTTCCACGCCGGCCGCGCCCATGGCGATCGGCGCATGCTCCCGCGAGCTTCCGCAACCGAAGTTCCGGCCGGCGATGACGATCTTGTACTGCGTCTTCAGCTCACCGGGAGCCACGAAATCTTCCGGATATTGATCATCCGGAAGACCGATCAGCGCAAAGCTGCCGAGCTTCTCGTATTCTTCCGCAATCGTGGGGACGAGCGTGAGATATTGCGCGGGGATGATCTGGTCGGTGTCGATGTTATCGCGGCAAACAAAGACAGGACTGGTGATGGTGTGGCTCATGGCGGTGTTGGTGGATACGAGAGTCGCGGGGAAAGGTCGAATCGGAAAAGGATGGGGAAGGTTTTGGCGAGCCAGGCGGCCTGGCTGTTGTTGCCGGCGGGTCGCCGGGAACTTCGCGCCGGATGCGGCGTGGATCACTGGAGAGGCTTCCCCGAATTGGCGGACGAAATGAAGGGGCGGGAAAAAGGTGAGCGTGTTCCGGAAAGGCGCGTGCTCTCGTGCGGTGCGTCCGGCGGGCCGCCGGACGCGACAGGCCGGCGGCCGGTGCTCCCCGAGGAAAGCAGCTCCGCGATTTATTCCGGAGAAGGCGGCTTTGCTGGTGCGGGCTCGGCTGGGTTTGCCGGCTCCGGGTTGCTGGGCAAAGGCACGTCGAAAACATCGAAGAGCGGCGTCGCTCCTTCCAGCTTTTGCGGCGGAGCGCTCTTCCGCACCGGACCGGAGTAAAGGCGGCCACTTCCTGCGCTGCTCCCGCTCTTCCGGCGCGCGGCCAGCACGGGCGGAGTCGCGGGCGGCGGAACAAACGGCGCGGGAACAAGATCCTCGGTCGGCATGTAGCCGGATTGGCCGTCGTCGGTCATCACTTTGCTGAAGCCGAACGAGCGCTGCACCAGCGTGAGTTGCTGGCCGCGGTTCAGGGCGAAGTCCGCACCGAACGCTTGCGCCGGACCGTATTTGTAAAAGGGCGATTTATTCACCGCCACCATGAACCGGCCTGTCTTCGCACGCGCAGCCGAGTTCGAGGAGGAATTCGGCGAGGTGCATCCGGAAAACGCGAAGAGCGCGAGCAGCAGACCGAGATGGTGACAGGATAAACGCACGGCAAGCCCTAGAGAGCCTTCCAGAAGCTACGGAGCCCGGCGCATTTGCCAAGCGCCAGCACACTCCCGCAAAAATCGGCTGAAC
>DASVRR010000193.1:0-9158 GCA_036388515.1 Chthoniobacteraceae bacterium
CGACGGTCCGTGAGGCAGTGGAGAAGAACCCGGGTGCTCGCACATTGGAGTTTTGCTTTACCGACGACGTGGGCAACCGGGTTCGACTCAGGGCCGGGAAGGAGTTCTCACTCTCGCTCACCACGGACGCAGAGCGGAGGCTCGCGCCTTGGCTGAAAAGGTGAGCACTGGTTTGCTTTGGTTCATTCGGGACTTCGTGGAAGGCGTTCTGGCTGCCGCGAGGTTGTGGTTCTCGCCAGGTGATTACCGCTCGGGTTCCAGCAAGGTCACGTCGTCGCCCATGTAGTCTGTCGCGAGCGCGTTCTTGTTGCGATCTCCGGGGCGGGGGATGAAGCGCTTGGATCCAGTCCCTACGAGCTTCACAATGCGTGCACTGTTGTCCGTCCCGATCACAATGGCTTTCGCGCCCTTCCAAGTACCGCCGAAGGTGTTCTCCTTATCCGAGTAATAGCCGGAGCCGTCCGTGTGATCGACCACCAGTGGCCAGCTCGCATTCGAGGTGGAGCTGAGTCCCGCGAGATAGGCCCAATGGTTCTCGCCGCGAGCAAGCGTAACCGCTGGCGAACTGGTGTTGTTATCCACACGCGCGCCTGCTTTGGAACCGCCGACCGCGAAGATGCGTTCGTCGCTCAGGTAGCTGGGGAAGAGACCGCGGAAGACGGCGTTCGAGGTGTCGGCTTTCTTCCCGTCGGGATCCACGAGGCTCGGATAGCTACCGTCGCTGTCGCTGGCGTACATGTTAGGCGCAAAGCCGATCTGCCGGGCTTGAGCCATGGCGCCGGCCATCTTGCCGCCAGTCAAAGCTCCGCTTAGGGCGGGGGCGGCAACGCCGGCGAGAATGGCGATGATACTGATCACGACGAGCAGCTCGATCAGCGTGAAGGCTGCCAATGGATGTTTGTTAGTTTTCATAGCGAGTTAGTCATTTGGTTTTTAGTTTCGTGGACGACCGCGGCTTGCGGGAGTCAACGCCAACAAACTCGCGCGCCGGTGTTACCGTGCTGTTACCGGTGGCTTCCCTTTTGATGAAACTGCGCGGGAAGGCGCCAGCAGGATTGGCCGGGCGCGTCGCAGACTGGTCCATCCGGGAGTTCTCCGCCGGAGGGCAGGTCAGCGCACCTGCGCGTAGCACCAACAATCCCGTGGCATGTCTTCCATTCCGGGATGCAGCGACCATTTACGGAGCATTCCTTCCCGCTGGAATCCAGCCTTTTCGAGAACGCGGATCGAGCCGAGATTCTCTGCGTCCGCTACGGCCCACACGCGGCAAACGCCGGCTAACTCAAAGAGCGCGCGAGTGACAGCGATCACCGCCTCCGTCATAAGTCCCTGGTTCCAATGCGTCCGCGCCAGCACGTAGCCGAGGTTGTAGCGCCAGGCAGCGCGGTTCGCGGTGGCGGCGATCATCCCGATCAGCTGTCCGCTCGACTTTTCGATCAAGACCCACCCGAACTCCGACTCGTCTTCCCAGCAGGTGATCCGCGCGCGGAGAATCTTCTTCCCGTCTTCCAAAGTGCGATGCGGCTCCCAAGTCAGGAAGCGAGTGACTTCCGGATCCGCCCCGTACGCGCGGAAGATGAGCGGCGCGTCGTCTGGGGCCACAGGCTTCCGGAGGATGAGCCGCTCCGTCTCGAGAACCTCCGGAGGACGCATCGCGTGAGGTTACTTCTTCAACGAATGCAGGTACTGCCAGATTGCGTCGAACTGATCGACGGCCTTTCCCTCGAAATGTTCGGTCAGCGGCGTGCGTCCTTCATCGTCGGAAAAGCGCGGCATCTTGGTGTCCGGATCAATCCGCTGCGGGAAGAGAACCCAGCGGAGATAGTAGTCGTGTCGAAGCCTCTCCGGAGTGTAGGCGAGGTTGATTCCGGGCGCTTCGAAGACGGCCGTCGCGAGCCGACTCCCGACATGATGGCAACTGGTGCAATTGAATCCGCCGTTCTCGCCGAGCAATGTTTCGCCAGCTTTGGCAAACTCCGGATTAATCACGACCGGCGCGATGTTCAGCCGGAAGCCGTGCTCGTGCGAGAGGCCGCGCGCGAGCGGTTCTCCGACGGCAGGGAAACCGGGCATTCTGGCGATCAGCCAGGGCCGGGGCTTCTCCTTCGCTGCGCCGGCGATGAATTCGCCCATCCATTGCGGATGTAATTTCTCCCCGAGCCAGGTCAGCGGCGGCGCGCCGTTGGTGACGGCAACCGGTTTACCTTCGCCTTCCTCCACCGGGGCACCACTTTGCAGGTCGGCGATTTCATCCCCCAGCTTTGCCCAGGTGCTGCCTTCCGCATCCCGGGCGTGACAGGCAATGCAGCGTTGGTTGGCAATCTGGCGCTCCGCGAATTCCGGCAGAGCGTCTTGCTTTAGGGAAGCCAAGCCGAGGCTGGCAAAGGCGAGGAGCGCCTCCCGTTGCGCCGCGGTGAATCGAAAGTCAGGCGCCTTGCCGCGGGCGTTTTCGTCCGGCGCCATGCAACCTTTCATCCAGCCGCCCGCGAGAGTGGCTTCGAGCTTCGGCTGATTAGTGGGCGGCATTCCGGCATGGCAATTCAGGCATCCTGACGTCACGAGCAACGGAGCGCCTCGGGCAGGATCGCCTTTTGCTCCAGCGGAAAATTCGCCTTTCGCCGTGGTGAGCAAATATGCGGCTAGACGCTTTGCTTCCGAGTCGCTGAGTCGGAAGTGCGGCATGCGGTTCCATTTGTAATTTGCCGTTGGATCCTTGAGCCACGCTTCCAGAGCGGGCGTTTGCCATTTCGCCCTGACGTGAGAAAGCGGAACCCGGTCGTCGTTCGCGCCAGCAGCACGATCGGCATCCGGCTTGGGATGGCAGGCGATACATCCCAAGTTGGCGTAAAGCGCGCCGCCTTCCGCGGCGAGTGCGGGCTCGGGAGCGGTGTCGTTGCGCCCGCCGAGACTCGCAAAGTAGGCGGCAAGATCCGCGGCCGCTTGGGCGACCTCGCCGGCCTTGGAAGCAAAGACCTTCGGCATCAAAACCCGCGGACGGATCGCGTGCGGATCATTGATCCAATGCGCCAGCCAGTTCTCGTGATACTTCGAAGCAAGATCCGTAAAGAGCGGCGCATCCTGAGTCAGTTCGGGCATTCCTTCACCCGCTGGAGGCAGCAGTGAACCGGCGTCGTGACAAGCGGCGCAACGCATCTGGGCGAAAAGCAGACGACCTTCCCGCGCACGTGTGCCGAGCCGAAGCGCAGCCGCTGACGAGTCGTGGACGAACGCCACCGGCGGCACCGGTTCGGCGGGGAACTCTCTGGAACTCCACTTCAGCTGCAACAAGGCGTCGCCTTTTTCCGGTCGCACCAATTCAGCCACGACCCTGTTTCCGCCTTTGTTGAGCCGGACCTGTTTACCTGCGCTGGCGTTCGCATTGTCCAGAACAGGTGCGTCGTTGACGCTAAACTTGAACGCTCCTTCCACGACCGCGCTGAAGGTATATTCCGCGCGGAGCGGAGATCGAATCTCCCCCTCCCAACGCGCAGTAAATGGCCCCGCCGGAAGGAACGGCGTGGGCGGTTGGCCTTCCGGCACCAGCAAAGCCATGAGTCTCGAGTGCCGGGTGTCCTGTTTGCCGTCCGGCGTGGTAAACGTCAGGATGAGCCCCGCTTGCTCGGCTGCCGGTGCTTCCGCGAGCGGCGGAGCTTGAACCTCCGCGCTGCTGGCCGAGACCAGCGTGAGGAAGAAAACTAGGGAGGTGAACTTGGGCGGCATGGCGGACGTTTTCACCTCAGGAAGACGCGGCTGCGGTGAGGGACGAGCTTATTCCTCCAGCTCAAAAAGCGTCAACGCCGCTTGGCTGCGACCTGATCAGGATGAACGAGGCGCAAGTGCTGGGGAGCACAGGCTGCTGGCCTGTGTTCCGGCGGCCCGTCGGAAACTCCTTTGCGGAGCGAGCGGGAAAAGTGGGGAGTCGGCGGCGGTCTTGGATGCGGCGTTTCTCCGGAAGCAATGCGGGTTCACGTTCGGGTGTTCGGCGGGCCGCCAAACACGACGGGCCAGCGGCCCGTGCTCCCCGGAAGACGTGTCCCCACGTCAGCCGATTCCGTGGAGCCTCAGCGTGAGGAAGGCAGCGCGGTTCCGGGTGCGGCGTCGGCGGCCACGGCGTTGATGGTGCCGGTGATTTCGCCCGGCAATGCAGTTCCGTCGGCGGCTTTCAGGTTCAGGCGGATGCGATATTGATCCACGGGTTTTAGTCCCGGGACTTCGATCAGGACCGACTTGCGATCTGGCGAAAGCTGGATGGATTTCACCTCCACAGTATCGCGTCCTTTTTCCTCCGGACGTTCCACTTTGTAATCCGCGGAACCGTATTCTTTGCTCCAGCGATAGTTCCAAAGCTCGACCGAATAACTAGCTGGATCCATTGCCGATTCAGCCTGCAATTCCGTCGTGAAGCTGAGCCGAAATCCGCGATCCGTCACGTGCATCGCGGCAGGCAAATGAACCGGTTTCCCCGTGAATCGGACCCGCTGAAAGCCGGCATCTTTGGTTCCATCCGTCTGCCAACCTTTGAGACCGATCACGTAGAGCTGCCCATCCGCCGGGTTGAACCGCGCGCGCATCGCACCGGTTTCAAACTTCAACGGAAAGCGAAACGCCGCTGCTTGCTTCATCTCGCCGACTTGCTCCATGAGCACGCCGAACAGCCCGCTTTTTCCGTAGCTCAGGTGCAGCAAACGATCGCGCAGCGGTCCCCAGCGATCGCCTTGCACCCAGACCTGGCCGCCGCTGGAATTGTCCACACTGATGGGGAAAAAACAGAGATGGGTGCCCGGCTTCGTCGGTGGTTCAGGACGATGCGCGAGGTCCACGACGCTGACGAAGTCGCCGGCTTTCAGCCAGTGGAGATAACACGCGGGAACCCAGGTTCCTTCGTTGTCGCTGACCGTGATTTCGTCATTCGGGCCGATGCCGAGGCCATTCGGCGCACGGACGCCGGTGGCGAAAACCTCGAGTTTTTGCCCATCTGGGGAAAGTTTGAAAACGCATCCGTGATGATCGCTCAACGGACTCCAGCCACGTCCGCCCGGATTCACGGGGCCGCCTTTGGTGAAGTAAAAGTTTCCCCTGGAGTCGGTCTGCAAGTCGAACGTGAACTCATGGAAGTTCGGCGTGATCTGCACGTCGTTGTTGAAGTTCTCGTAGAAGTCCGCCTCGCCATCCGCATTCAAATCCTGCAACCGCGTAATCTGGTCTCGCCCGAGGACATGGATTTTGTTCCCCACGATCTCGAGTCCGAGCGGATGAAACAACCCACTCGCGTAACGCTTCCAGCGGACGTCTCGGAGATCGTCGTTTAATCCGGAGACAATCCAGACATCGCCGCTCCAGGTGCTCACGGCAGCACGTCCATCGGGGAAGAAATCCAGCGCGGCGAAGCGCATCCAGGACTTGAATGGGTTGACGAAAGGAACCGCGATTTGGTCCAGCACGTAGGCTGCCGATTCGTCGCCGGCCAGCGTGCCGGCGGATACAATCGGCTGCGGCCAGCGGGTGGCGCCGCCTTGTGTCCAGGGCAGCAGATCGGAAGGCTCCGCAGCCGCGCCGATCGCTTCGGCTAGCTCCGTGAATTTCTGGTTTGTTCCTCGGGCGTAAACCACTTTGAAAGCGACGCCGGCGGTGAGTTGCGGCAACTGCAAAACCACGCTTCCAGACTGCTCGATGAGCTTCGAGCCCGACGGCAGTCCGATCACCCTGAGCCGGCTGATTCGCTGCGGATCCCGCGGATCGTCCTCGCCGATCGTCGCTATTCCATCGGCCATCTTCAGCTCCGATCCCGGCGGCAGATCCGCGATCCGCAGCCGCGATCCCGCGCCGGTTTTCGTGATGTTGAAGGTGCGAGTGAGCAGGACGGTCTTCCCCACGGTTTCCAGCGCCGGCAGTTCCAGCACGTGCGCCTCCCCGACGCTGTAGGAGAAAATCCCCCGTTCTCCGTTGACGTAAAGGCCCCGGTATTTCGCCCAATCCGCGGGCAGGGGACCGAGGGGAACTTTGGTCGCATTTTCGCCGATGGGAAGTTTGCGTGGATCCGTGAAATCCTCGCCTTTGCTCCAGCCCGGTCCATTCGCCCGAGTCCCGAAGAAAATCTCCGCGTCTTCCGCAACGGTTGGGTTGGGACCATGTTTCCCGTCGAAAGCCACGCCCTTGAGCGTCAGCCAGCGGTTGGTCCAGCCAGCCGTCATCCGGAGCAACTCCGTGTCGAAGATCATGCCGCCTTCGCCGGTGCCAAACTTCACGGCGATGCCCTTGTTGCAGGCAATCCGCTCGGCACCGGCCAGCGTGCTCCGGCCTTCCGTCATCCGGCCTTGATCATCTCGCGGCGCCAGGTCCACGAAGGTTGCGGAAAGAAAAGGGCCGTAGTCCATTTCGTCGGCTTTTCCCGCCTGCAAATCGGCGGTGAAGACGGCCGCGAAGCCAAGGTGGAGAAAGGCCTGGAAGAATTTCATGGGAGTAAGCCGGAGCCGACGTTTGGGGTTTAAGCCGCCGCCGCTGGGTTGCGGAGGATGCTGTGAAGACGGGTAAACGTGTCTGCGGGAAAGCCGACCGCAAGCTTCAGCTGGTAGTCGCGTTCCAGCGGATTCGGGTGGCGTTCCCAGCGGCGATAAGTTTGCCAATCAATGAAGCGGCGCAACCACGCCCAAAGCCCGGAAACGGGCACCGGCAAATCGCTGCCGTAAATCAGGCGCGAGACGAGCGGCTCGGCGACAGCTTCGCGAGTATGTTCCCCGCGCATGGGGAGATTGAAGGCGCTATTGTCTCCGTAGAGCCGGGGAAAACGCCGCGTCATTTCAGCGAAAACATCGAAGTAATCCGGATCAAAAAGCGCGGTCTGTGTGCCGCAATGAGCGGCAATCACTTTCACCCCGATCTGCAGCGGACGCGTGAGCCGACGCGGATCAGCCAGGGCGGCGTTGACGACCGGGACGGTTTGCTCCCCACCGGTATGCGCCAGCAACGGCAGACGCGCTTCCGCCATTCGCTCCCAAAACGCGGTGTAGCGCGGGTTGGCGCAGTCCACGTTGTGGCAGTTGGGCAGCAGTTTCAGCATGACGGCACCGCCATAGAGGCAACGTTCGAGTTCCTCCAGCGCATCGGCCCGCGCGGGATGAATGGAAACGCACGGAAGAAATTCCGAATGCCGCCGGGCGAGTTCCAGCACGTAGGCATTTGGGACGTGGAACGACCCGAAATCCATGCGCTCGCCGTTCTCGTGGTAAACTTCTTCCTGAGCCAGGATCACCGCTGAGCCGAGCGAAGACTCGCGGACCATCGCGAGCAGCCGCTGCACATAACGCTCGTCGAAGTCGGCGCTGCGGGTATCCGTGGGCAAACCCAGTCCGCGCAACATGAATGCGGCGAGTCCACGTTGCAGCCCTTTCAGCCGCAGCCAGCAGCCGCTTCCGCTGGCACCGTTTCCGACGATGTGGACGTGTCCGTCGATGGGTTGCATGGGGAAGACTTAGCAGGTGGCCGGAAGCACGGCTATGAGCATGCGGCAGAATGTGGAGGAAACGCCTACATTCGGGCGAGCCACACCCGGACGAAACTAAAGCCGGTCCGCCGGGTTTACCGCCTTGTGAACGAACCCCGCCGCTCCGGAAGCACGTGCCGCGACTCCGCCAGAGTTTCGCCCGGGCTGCGGTCTTCCCGCGTCTGGAAAAACCGCTTGCCTTCCCGCTTACACCGGCCAAAGTGCGCACCCTCTTTCCATGGCTGGATAGCTCAGTTGGTAGAGCAGAGGACTGAAAATCCTCGTGTCGCCGGTTCGATTCCGGCTCCAGCCACTTCTTCCCCGTCTCACGGGCGCTCTGGGAGCGAAAAGCAAATTGACCAAAGTGCTGATCTGCGCTTAAACGAACCGCTGCAATGAAAAGCATGTTGATCTGGATCGGCGTGGTGAGCGGGCTGATGCTTTCCGGCTGTGATCGGCAACCGAAAGCGACGGTTGAAGTTGTTCCTGAGGAAGAGGTCTCAGTGCCGGTGGAAAAAGTGGTCGCTGTCGAAAAGCCGGAAGTTCCCAAAGCCGTTCCTCTTCCCGAACCGGAAGCGCCAAAGCCGGTGGTGAAAATCGCGCCGGCCTTGGCTCCGCCCGGTGTTTTCTTCCTGATGAGCGCGGCGTCGGTTGAGACATCCGACGGAATCATGGGCCTGAGGCCGGGAACACGCGTCCAAAAGCAGCCGGATGGCCGTTATCTCGCGGAGGGAAATATGGTCACGCTGCGTCCGGATCAACTGACCAACGATTTGGAGTTCGCGAAGAAGATCATTGCGGCGGAGGCGTCGGTCCAAGCGGCTCGCCGCCAGTCGCTGCAAGCGGTTGCTGCTGCGGAAGCAGCCTTGGAGGCGGGGAATCCGGCTGCTCCGGCGGCGACGGATACGCCAGAAATCATCCAGGCCAAGGTGCAGAACGCCGCTGCCGGAGGTGCGGCGCGTGGATTGGATTCGGCCTCGCTGAACGGAAGCGGCAATATCGGTCGGAAAAGCAGAGACAATAAGGGCCGCGTCTTCATCGATTCCACCGGCCGCCGGTTTTGGAAGGGTACCAACGGGGAGACTCGCTACGACTTCTGACCGGCGCCGCTAAGGCGCGGGCGAGACGGCGGGAGGCCCGCTTTTTTTCCCGAGCGCAGCGCGCGCGATCCTGGTGATGTAGCTGAGCGCCAGGAAGAACGCCACCAAGCCGATTCCGGTAAAGATCATCTGGCCCGGCGGTGTCTTCGAGCCGCTGCTGATGGTCGCCAATGCGTCGTGCGAAGTGGCGCCAAACCAAACGAAAAAGAAGTTTGCTGGAAGAATCGCAATCAACGTTGCGAGGAGATAGGGAACAAAACGGACCGCGGTCAGTCCGTAGCTGTAATTCGCGATGCCAAATGGAATGGGGCAAAGCCGCAGCAAAGCGACGATCTTCCAGCCTTCGCGACCGATCGCGGCGTCGATGAGGAGGAACTTTTCGTTACTCCCCAGCCAGCGCGCCACCCGGCGGCGCATGAAGTAGCGCGCCAGGAGAAAATTGACGGCTGCGCCGAGGGCGGTTCCGACTTCGATCACCAGAAACCCGCGGGTCAGCCCGAAGATCTGTCTGGCGGCAATTCCCACCGGGGAAAGAGGCGCGCAGCACATTTGGATTACCACGATCAGGAGCACGTACG